>SUZQ01000012.1 GCA_015059875.1 Rikenellaceae bacterium
GGAATGTTGCAGATGAAATCTATCCTTTTGCAGACTTAATCTTTGACGCTCTATCTCCCGAAAGCATCTAAAAAACAGATAAAGGCAGGTCTTCTGACTTGTTTCCTCCGTGCGGCCTTCCCACCCTGCGGGCAGTGACCATTAAGAAAGCACGGAGCATAATGAAACTCACAGCTACGGGTATAGTCTCGGATTTACACCGAAGTTCCCTTTTCATTCTTGGCGACTAATGTCACCTTGAACACCTTAATCTGACGCAAAGGTAATAAAAAATCACAATTATTAGCACTCTACGGGCTAATTATTACGACTTGATGAGCATTTTATAGTTTCATTCCTCGATTTTGTATTCTGCTTGTCGGCAATCCCAACGCTTCTTTGCAATGGTACGCTTACAACTGAATTGGGCTACAGAGCAGTTGATTGTCACTCGTCCCATAATCGGAACAATACCGTTTTTCTCTTTGCTTCCGTTCATGTAGAACAGCACCTTAAATGCACTTCGCATAATCTAATTCTTTTTGGTTACAAAATTAGTTATCAGCGAGTTATACATTGATACGCAATATGATGCAGAACTATGAAATGTGACGACACAAAGAAAAATCTTACTCGTTTTCGGGTAACGATTAGGCAACCGTTCTATTTCATTACCTTGCGTTTCTTTGCTAAATTGCCATTTCCCGTATTTCCGAGATTTTCAGCGTAATGCGTTTATTATCAGTGCAGGATGCACTATTATTCCGATTTCGGTTGATTATTCCAGCGTTTTTTTGTATCTTTGCGCCCGATAATATAGGACATTTAAGATTAGGTTAATTATGGATATTCACAACGAGTTTAAGAGTGGTCTGTGGCAGAACAAGATAGATGTTTCTGACTTCGTGCAGGCCAACATTACGCCATATTATGGCGATGCTTCGTTCTTGGCTGGTCCATCGGAGCGTACAAAGAAGGTTTGGAATAAGTGCCTTGAGGCACTCGAAGAGGAGCGCGCACGCGGTGGCGTTCGCTCGCTCGATAATAAGACAGTATCTACAATCACATCGCACAAGGCAGGTTATATCGACCGCGAGAATGAGCTTATCGTAGGTTTGCAGACTGACGAACTTCTCAAGCGCGCAATCAAGCCTTTCGGTGGTATCAATGTAGTATCGCGTGCTTGCAAAGAGCAAGGCGTAGATGTAGACGAGAAGGTACGCGAGATTTTTACTCACTACCGCAAGACTCACAATGATGGCGTATTCGATGTATATCCTGAGGAGATTCGTACATTCCGTTCGTTGGGCTTCCTTACAGGTCTGCCTGACAACTATGCGCGTGGTCGTATCATCGGTGACTACCGTCGTTTGGCACTCTACGGCATCAACCGCCTTATCGAGGCGAAGCAGGCGGATTTGAGAAATCTTCTCTCGCCAATGACCGACGCAACAATTCGTTTGCGCGAGGAGGTAGCCGATCAGATTAAGGCTTTGAAGGATATGATTGTTTTGGGCGAGTACTATGGCTTGGATTTGAGCCGCCCAGCAACATCGGCACAGGAGGCAGTGCAGTGGGTGTATATGGCCTATCTCGCAGCTGTTAAGGAGCAGGATGGTGCAGCTATGTCGCTCGGTAATGTATCGTCGTTCCTCGATATCTATATTCAGTACGATCTCGACAAGGGCAATATCACCGAGGAGTTTGCGCAGGAGCTTATCGACCAGTTCGTAATCAAGTTGCGAATGGTGCGTCACCTCCGTATGCAGTCGTATAACGATATCTTCGCAGGCGATCCAACTTGGATTACCGAGGCTATTGGTGGTCGTTTCAACGATGGTCGTACAAAGGTTACTAAGACCTCGTTCCGCTTCTTGCAGACGCTCTACAACCTCGGCCCTTCGCCAGAGCCAAATATGACCGTGCTTTGGAGTCCTGAGTTGCCAGAGGGATTCAAGGAGTTCTGCGCAAAGGTTTCGATTGATACTTCGTCTATCCAGTACGAGAACGACGATTTGATGCGCGAGGTACGCTTCAGCGACGACTACGGTATTGCTTGCTGCGTTTCGTATCAGGCTATTGGTCGTCAGATTCAGTTCTTTGGTGCGCGTTGCAACCTCGCAAAGGCGTTGTTGCTCGCTATCAATGGCGGACGCTGCGAGAATACAGGCACACAGATTGTAAAGGGTATCCCTACATTGATGGGCGACTTGCTCAACTACGAGGAGGTGCTCTCGAACTATAAGAAGGTGTTGTCGGAGGTAGCTCGCGTATATAACGACGCGATGAACATCATCCACTATATGCACGACAAGTACTACTACGAGAAGGCTCAGATGGCACTCATCGACACTAACCCTCGCATCAACCTCGCTTATGGTGTTGCAGGTTTGTCGATTGTACTCGATTCGCTCTCGGCTATCAAGTATGGTAAGGTTACCGTTAAGCGTAACGAGATGGGCCTCACCGAGTCGTTCGAGATTGAGAAGGAGTTCCCAATGTTCGGAAACAACGATGACCGTGTAGACCACCTCGGTGTTGATTTGGTATACTTCTTCAATGAGGAGTTGAAGAAGCACGCCATCTACAAGGGTGCGAAGCCAACATTGTCGCTCTTGACCATCACCTCGAATGTGATGTATGGTAAGAAGACGGGTGCAACTCCTGACGGTCGTGAGAAGGGTGTAGCATTTGCTCCAGGAGCAAACCCAATGCACGGACGCGATAAGTGCGGTGCAGTGGCTTCGTTGTCGTCGGTTGCAAAGTTGCGTTACCGCGACTCGCAGGATGGTATCTCTAACACATTCTCGATTGTTCCGAAGTCGCTCGGTGTTGATGATGCAACCCGTGTTGAGAACCTCGTAACAATGATGGACGGCTACTTCACTAAGGGTGCGCACCACCTCAATGTGAATGTCCTGAACCGCGAGATGTTGATGGACGCAATGGAGCATCCTGAGAAGTATCCACAGCTCACAATCCGTGTTTCGGGCTATGCTGTGAACTTCACAAAGCTCTCGCGTGAGCATCAGCTTGAAGTTATTTCGAGAAGTTTCCACGAAAGAATGTAGTCTTTATAAAATAGGGATAATAGGGGTACTGGGGGTACTAAGGGCACTGGGGAAAATCTCCCTAGAACCCCTAGTACCCCCAGAGTCCCTAGAACTCCCAGGAAAAGTAAAAAGGAAAACTATGAAACTAAATGTTCACTCATACGAGTCGCTTGGCACATTTGATGGGCCAGGTCTGCGCCTTGTGGTGTTCTTGCAAGGTTGCAACTTCCGTTGCCTTTACTGTGCAAACCCCGATACGATAGACCTTAAAGGTGAGTCGAAAGCGACCGACTTGGAGCATATTGTTGAGCAGGCTGTGAGTCAAAAACCATTCTTCGGCAAGCGTGGCGGCATCACTTTCAGTGGTGGTGAGCCTACCGTGCAGGCGCAGGCGTTGATTCCACTTTGCAAGCGATTGAAGGAGGAGGGTATTCATATCTGTATCGACACCAATGGTTCGATTTGGAACGAATGGGTAGAGGAGTTGTTCTCTATTGTCGATTTGGTGCTACTCGATGTTAAGGAGCATAACCCTGCGCAGCATCTCCTTTTGACCGAACGCAGTAACGAGCAGACTCTGCGCACCGCAGAGTGGCTTGAGCGCAACGGAAAGCCATTTTGGTTGCGCTATGTGCTTGTACCTGGATATAGCGACCGAGAGGCAGATATTCGTGCTTTGGGCGAACACTTCGGCAATTATAAGATGTTGGAGCGCGTGGAAATTCTACCGTACCACACACTTGGCGTTCACAAGTACGAGGCTATGGGGCAGGAGTACAAGCTCAAAGGCGTAAAGGAGAATACGCCCGAACAACTCGACACTGCCCGCAAACTCTTCGAACAATATTTTAAGACGGTGTATGTAAACTAAAAAATCCGAGCAAATCTGCTCGGATTTCTTTTGCCACCAAATTGCGTCTGCTGCGCCTACTCTGCCGACGACGCAAGTGGCGAAGCCTGAGTGTAAGTTCTGGTTGCCAGCTCCTTGTCGAGTTGGTACATTCCGTACTTGTCGCTCTCGACAGACTCCGATGCGAAAATCATCTCGCGTGCCGACTCCTCCTCTTCTATCTGCTCATCAATAAACCATACTAACATATTCGACGATGCGAAATCGCGATCTTCGTGCGCGATAGCTGCGAGGTTGTTAATCAGTCCTGTTACCACCTTCTCGTGGCGGAGTGTCTCACGGAACATCTCTTGTACCGACTCCCACTCGGTGCGCACCTCTGCAATAGGCTTCAACTCCACCTTTGCATCGCGCGAGTTGAGATAGTTTGCCAAGATTCGTGCGTGATCCTGCTCCTCAAGCCACTGCACATAGAACCAATTTGCCACACCCTTGTACCCCTTTGCCTCGGCATCCATCGACATCGAAAGGTAGAGGTATGCTGACCATAACTCGGCATTAATCTGCTCGTTGATTGCTGCGTGTAATCTCTCGCTTAACATAGTTTTTATAGTTTTTAAGGTTATGTAAATTATCTTTTTTCTCTGTTTCTACTGCAAAGATAATACAAGAATTGCGATTTGTCAAATTGATAATTTTTATAGCGACATAAACAAAATTGATGCGGATAAAGTGTTGGTCATAAATAAGCATGGGTTTCATTTTCGATACCCATGCCTACTATATGTAAGAAGAGTATTTAGTTCAGTCGGAAATTCGAGCCACTGCGAGCCTCCATATCGGCTTTGACGACCATTTCGCTCTGAATCTGCACCATCTTCAGCATATCGCTCACATCGTTCAATCCGCGAAGCGATGTGCCTATCGGCATACGGCACTGCAACTCCAACTCCGCAAGTCGTTCGCGCACCTCCTCCAAGCCATCGGGCAGGGCGATATAGACGCAATCGACCTCGGTGTACTCGGCAAAAAATAGAGTCATCAGGCACGCCTTTGCCGTCGAAGGGATGTGTCGTACCTCTATATTATCGCGCGCAACACCGCAGATGGTCAATGCCTGCACCGCATCGAACTCACACTTGGAATCCCCCAAGGTGACAATGCCAACTTTTATATCTGAAATTGCAATCATCGCTAAAGCGAATTAAAAATTAAGAACAACTACTCGTTACTCGTTACTCACTACTCGTTGTCAAAAAAGGCAGCCTTTGCAGCTGCCCTTATTTTGTCCGAAGTGCTTAAACTACTACAAACCGAGCAACTTCTCAGCATCGCGCGACTCAACCGAGTTAGGATACTTCTCGGTGATTGTCTTGTAGCAAGCCTTAGCCTCAGCAGCCTTTCCTGCAGCTGCAAGAGCAAGTCCCTGCTTGTAGAGGTAGAGAGGAGCTGTGTAGTTGTTCTCCGAAGCAGCAACAGCCTTCTTGAAGAAGCCTGCAGCCTTCTCGTAGTCGCCCTGCTCAACTGCTACATCGCCCTGCAAACCGAGGTTCTGCGCATTTACAACCTCTGCTGCAAGACCTCGTACCTTCTTATACTGTGCGAGATACTTCGCTGCGTTCTCCAAATCGCCGAGGTGGAGATAGCAGATACCAGCGTAGTGCTTTGCGAGGTTACCAGCCTTTGTCGAGCCATACTGCTCAGCTACAGCGAGGAAACCTGCACCACTCTCGTCGCCATTGAGAGCGAGGTCGTAGTTTGGAGTCTCACCCGAGAAGTTCTCCTGTGCAGCTACGATAAGCTCTGCAGCAGCAGCCTCGTTCTTGTCCATTACCAAATACTTGTAGGCGTAACCACCTGCAACGAGGAGCAACAAAACGACGAGGGCAATGATTACCTTCTTGCCGTTCTCCTCAAAAAACTTTTCGGTCTTGCTGACAGCCTCTGCAACAACAACCTCTTCCTGATTCTGAACTTTCTTTGTCATAATTTTATCGTTTTAATCTATTAATTTCGTTCCATCTGGGCATAAAAGCCACTAACAACTGACAAAATTACACTTTTTTATACAATAAACCACAAAAAACAATAAAATTTTTGTCTTACCACCAATTATTCGTACCTTCGCCATAGAAAAAAGGGCGAAATTATGTATTTATCACGACTTTCGATACTCAATTTCAAGAATCTCGCACAAGAGGAACTGCTGCTCGACAAGGGCTTCAACTGCTTTGTTGGTGACAATGGCACTTGCAAGACCAATATCATCGATGCAGTCTACTACCTCTCGATGTGTAAATCATCGCTTGCAATGAGCGATATGCAGTGTGTGCGTCACGGCGAGAAGTTCTTTGTTCTTGAGGGCGACTACCGCACCGAGGATGACCGCCACGAGAAGGTGGTCTGTACCTACCAGCGTGGAGCTTCAAAGGTTATTAAACGCAATGGAAAGGTCTACGACAGGCTTGCCGACCATATCGGTTTGATACCCGTAGTGATTGTGTCGCCAGCCGACTCGTCGCTCATTAGCGACTCGGCAGAGGAGCGTCGTCGCTATATAAACGCCTTTATTTCGCAGCTGGATAAGAGCTATTTGGAGGCTGCAATGCGTTACAATACCGCCCTCGCAAACCGAAATAGCTACCTTAAAGTTGGCTCTGACGAGGAGATGTTGCGCATCTACGATGCACAGATGGCTGCCGTTGCGGCAAAGATACATAAGGCCCGCTTGGAGATTACCGAGCTGCTATATCCGCTTGTCTGCGAATACTATCGCGCCCTGTCAGACGATCACGAGCAGGTGGAGCTTGAGTATCGCTCCGAACTGAATAACGCTACGCTTGAGGAGTTGTTGCTCGCTTCGCGTGAGCGCGACAGAGTGAACGGATATACCACTTGCGGAGTCCATCGCGATGATCTGCGATTCTCAATAGGCGGTTATGCGTTGCGTAAATATGGTTCGCAGGGACAGCAAAAATCCTTCTTGATCGCCTTGAAGTTAGCGCAGTATCGCATTATTGCGCAGGCGTGTGGCGAGAAGCCGATATTGCTGCTTGACGATTTGTTCGACAAACTCGATGAGAGCCGCGTTTCGCGCCTTATCGAACTGGTCAAGGGCGAGGAGTTCGGGCAGGTGATTATCACCGACTGCAACGGCGAACGAATGGGAAATATCCTTTGCAAGGCGGATTGCAGCTACAAATTGTTTAATGTGTCGTATGGCACGGTCTTGAAGGAGGAGTAGGCGATGAAACGCACCAAAGCACAATCTATAGGCGAACTGCTCGATTCGTTGTTCAAGAGCCCCGATGTGGCACGCAAGATTGCCGAGGGCTCTCTACCGCATGTGTGGCGTGAGGTTACGGGCGAGGTGGTTGCTGCCAATACCCGTCAGGTGCGATTTGTTCGAGGTACGCTCTATGTCCATGTTGCATCGAGCATCCTGCGCAGCGAGTTGATGATGCAGCGCGAGGCTCTTGTTCGTTCGATAAACAAAAAACTCGGCACCGACCTTGTGCAGAGCGTAGTAGTGCAATAGAAATCTCAGCGATTATGTCGTTTTTGGATATCATACTTTTGGCGATAGGCGTCTCGATGGACGCCTTTGCCGTATCGATTGCCAAGGGCTTGGCACTGCACAGACCGTGCGCCCGACACTACGGCTCGGTGGCGTTGTGGTTTGGCGGTTTTCAGGCGTTGATGCCACTTGTGGGCTACTTCCTCGGCATTCACTTCGCTCCGATAGTCGAGTGCTGCGACCATTGGATAGCCTTTGTGCTGTTGGCGATTATCGGTGGCAAGATGATTTACGACACGCTGCGAGGTGGCGAGGAGGATACTACGGGTGCGGACTTTCGCCTGCGCACAATGTTCGTGCTGGCTGTCGCCACAAGTATTGATGCACTCGCTATCGGTATCTCATTGGCATTTCTGAAAGTCGATATTTGGAGCGCAGTGGCAACAATTGGCGTTACTACGGCACTATTCTCCGCCTTTGGCTTGCATCTTGGCAATATCTTCGGCAACCGCTACAAGCACGGCGCAGAACTCCTCGGCGGTATCGTCTTACTCCTTATCGGCGCCAAAATCCTAATCGAACACCTCTTTTATTAGTGAGTAGTTTTTTAATTGACAATTGACGAATTGACAATTGACCTTCGGTCTTCACTGCTCCGCCACGGCATAGTGCAAATACATTTGCCCTCTGCTCTCGGCTTAATCGCAGCGGTGACAATTAAAGGTAAAAACGATAAATCGTTTTTGATTTTGTTATTTTTCAACTACTCTCTACTCACTACTAACTACTCACTAAAAAAAGCCAATGGCTAATGGCTAACAGCTAATAGCAAACAAGTCGGTCATTTGACCGACTTGTTTAGAAGAATACCAGCGACATCAGAATATAGGTCGGCAGGAGTATTATCAGCGAAAATTTGAAGATATAACCGAAGAACGATGGCATTCGTACACCGTCATTCTCGGCTACCGCCTTGACCATAAAGTTTGGCCCGTTGCCGATATAGGTCATCGCTCCAAACAACACCGAGCCAAGCGCAATGGCGGTCAGCATCTGCTCAGGAATGCCCGCAACAAGTGTTGCGCCCTCAGCCATAGGCAAGCCTGCCGCTACGGTATGGAACGCCACTGCGGTAGGGGCATTATCGAGGAACGAACTCAACGCTCCCGAAAAGAAGAAGAACTGCGAAGGCTTGCTGATACCGAGCGAAGCGGCATTTTCATTCAAAAACAGCAGTGCTGGAGTCATTGTTACGAAGATGCCGATAAAGAGTATCGCCACCTCGGTAATCGGCTCCCACGAGAAGTGATTTTCGTGGCGCACTCGCCTACGGGTTGAGATTATCGACAACAGCAAAATTACTACCAACACAATCTCGCGCAGGAATGTCATATACCACGGAGCATCTTCGGCAGCCATAGCGGGAATTTCGGCAGGGTTGATAAACGCCACTGCCAAGAGTATCGCCGAGAGGTAGAAGAGGTTTACCGTACCCGAGAAGGAGATTCGTATCGGCTCATCGCTCTCATTCTCGGAGCGAGGGCGCACACCGATAACCTCTTTGCGTTTCCAGATATAGGTGTCAATCACAATATAGATAGCCAACAGCACCGAGCCCACGAAAGCCCACTGCGGGAAGAGCGTCTGGAACCACGAGAACTCTGCACCACGCAGATAGAGCAGGAACAACGGAGGGTCACCCAGCGGAGTGAGTACGCCGCCGCAGTTGGCAACCATAGCGATAAAGAATAAGATGGTATGAATCTTATATGAACGGTCTCGATTTATTTCGAGCAGAGGTCGGATAAGCAACATCGAGGCTCCCGTAGTGCCGACAATCGAAGCCAAGCCGTAGCCGATAAACATAATCGCCGCATTCACGATAGGTCGTGGGGTAGTGGTGTAGTTGATGCGGATACCTCCCGTAACGACATACAGCGCAGCCAAAAGGGCTATAAACGGAATGTAGTCGAAGAGCATTTGGTGTTTGAGGTTCTCGCCCAACCCTGCACGATGGAGTATTATGGCGGTAGGAATGGCGATAACCAACACGAAAATCAACTTGTTGATGTTTTTGCCCCAGAAACGAGGTGCAATAAGCGGCATCAATGCTATCGAGAGTAGCATCAGCACAAATGGAATAAGGAGATATGGTTCTATGTTGTACATCTGTCGAAAATTTGATTCTATACCTTTTTTGTTTTGTTGCGGTATAAATCAAAATTCGGCTATACCGCAGAGCACTCTATGCCAAGGGCTCTCACCCTTTCGGCAATCTTTTCCAACTCCTCGCGTGGAACTTTCTCGAGCGTTTTGCACGGAGTTGCACGGTCTATCGAATAGACCATTACACTGTGCGGTCGTAGAGATTCGACAACAGCAGCCCACGCAAAAAATTCTCGTTCGGTCGTGTTGTCGATATATTCACCCTTGTACTCGCCACGCAGAAACATCGTCTGCAACACAAACTCTCTGCCAAATTTTTCGAGGTTTTTCACGACCTCTGCCACCGAGTAATTGCCGCAAGGTTTGTTTATGAGGTGTGCCGTAGCGTCTATTGCCGAGTCGAGCTTCAAAATTGGGTTATCCACCTTGTGCAACGCCCTGCAAACATCCTCGCGATGCAGTTGCGTAGCATTGCTCAACACCGAAACCTTTGCACCTGGAGCGAGTTTATCACGCAAGGCGATAGTGTCGTCAATAATACCCTCAAATTCGGGGTGTATTGTCGGCTCTCCATTGCCCGCGAAGGTTATCACATCGGGGAGCTGCTCCTCCGCAGCCATCTTTGTAAGGGTTGCTTCGAGAACCGTGCGTACATCTTCGCGTGAGTTAAATCGAGGTTTCTCGGTACGATTATCCTCATTCCAACCACATTCGCAATATATACAGTCGAAGTTGCACAACTTCGAGTGAAGCGGCAACAAATTCACACCGAGCGAGATACCCAGTCGGCGTGAGCGTACAGGACCATATATAATATCTGTGAATAGCACTTTTTGATTTTTTGCGTAGCAAAAATAATACAAAAAGAATTAAAAAAGAAGTTTTCCGTTTTCCGTTTTCCGTTTTCCGCTAAAAAAAATGCACAAAGCCGAAAGCCTTGTGCATTTTTATCAAGAAACTTGCTGTTTAGTTCTCGTACTCGAAATCAACCGAGCCATCCTTTGGACACTTAACAACATTGTTTACATACCACTTACCGTTCTCCTCTGTTGTGATAAATACGATAACGCGGAGGTTGTCGTGGTTCCAAGCGTTCTTGCTACCCTTGCCGTTGTCTTTCAACTTGAAAGCAAACTCGCGCGAAGCGGTCTTACCAGCCTCGATAGTACCGAGTGAATAACCTGAGTAGTTGCTGTTAGAGTACTTGCTCTCTGCCAAACGAACGCAGTTGTTGTGAATGTTGAAGTTCACGCCCTCAAGTGGCTGGATAAGCTCGCCAGTACCAACATAAGGGTCAGCATATACGCTCTGCTTACCCTCGATGCCATCCTCCAACAACCAAGCACCTACGCGGAACTCGCCACTCTCCTTAGCCTTAACGGTTGCGTTGAGAACGATGTAGCCCTCCTCTGCATAGTACTTGCTGCTTACAGCGATACCGCCCTTTACCGAAACGCGATTCATAGCCTTGTTGATGGTGCTTGTAAGCGACGCGTAGCTTGCATCAGCCAATGCGCTCTTGCTCAAGTCTGCGTATACGCTTGGGAAGCCCTGTACGCTCAATGCATTAACCAAGGTCTTTGCCTCACTCAAGAAAGCAGGATCGCTCTCGTTGTACAAGTGAGCCGCAGCCAAAACGACCTGGTCTGCATAGTCGCTTGTAAGTACCTGATGAAGGGCATTCATCATAAGTGGGCAGTAGCCGCAGCCTGTACCTGTGAACTGTGTCAAGAAGATACGACGAACGAAGTTAGTATTTGAAGGATTTTTATCCTCTGGAGCAGCTGGTGCTGGTGGTGGAGTCTTAATTACATTCACCGAAATCTCATTCGAGATAAGAGTTCCGTAATTAGCCCAAATTGTGAATGTTCCTTGCTCTGTCGAGCTGAATGAGTTGCCCTCGATTGGATTCTCGCCAACATAGAGTTGGAAACCCTCAGTCAAGGTTATGCCATCGCAATAGGCTGTTATTGTAGCGCAATCAATGCCATTGTCGTAAATAGTGGTCTTGTCTGCAACAATGACTAAGCCCTTGCCTGAAGAATCCTTATCATCTCCTCCATCTACTGGTTCGCAACCTACGAACGCCAATGCACCGATGAGGAAAAGTGCTAATGTTTTGAGTGTTTTCATAATTGTTTATATTTTAATAGTTAAACTTTCTTGTTTAGAACGACGAAGTCAGCATAAGGTTTACACCGGTGTATGCAGGCGAGAAGCGGCACACTCCACCCGAACAGATATATCCTGCGCGGTTGCGACCATAGCTCAACTGCACGCGAGTGCGGTTGTGAGTGTAGCTGAAGCCTCCGTTGTAGTAGTGAGTCTTGCTCTGACCGATATTGTACATATCCTGCACATAGAAGCTCCAATGTGGTGCGAGGTTAAACTCTACGAGTCCTGCAACCCAATCGCCTTCGCTGTGCAAGCCATCCCACTCGCTCTTGTCATCGCCCGAGAGGAGATACTGCACCTCGAAGCGCAACGACATCTTGCGGTTGAACTTGTGCGTTACATCGCCCACGAAGATGTGCGCCTGATGATCCATATTGTCTTGGAACGAGTAGAGAATCGTAGACTTCCACTTCTTGTTCCACTGACGCTCAACATCCACATTGATATCGCGCCAATAGAGCATTCGCTTATCTCCCAAATAAGGCAACTTCTTCAACGAGTAGAAGGTCGAGAAGTTTGCGTGGAAGTTCCAGTAGCGGTAGCGATTCGACTTGCTGCGATAGGAGTAGCACAAATCGACCTGTCCGCCCAACTCGCCACTTGCCGAGACTTGGTAAGGGTTGAGATTCGCCAACATATAGGTGTACTGACGAGTCAAAGCTGGGAGGTAGTTGATTGTATTACCTGTACCCAACGAGAATACATCAATCGCAGTCTTCATATTGCTCAATGCGCGGAATGTACCCATCACACTGAAGGTCTTGTAGTTGTAACCAATCTCGCCGAGAGCCGCCCAACCTGGGTTTGTCGATGTACTCGATGGGTGGGTGAAATCCTTGCTCTTATGCACATACTCACCGTGTATGCTCAAACCATTCCAACCGAAGTTCAAACGGCCCGAATACATATTGAGATTTGGCGTAAGTCCGTACGACTGAAGGTAGGTCTGCATCTCGCCCGTGATAGGGTTGAACGACGATGGATCCTCCTCCTGCATATACTCTGGAGCTTGCGACAAGCTCTGGTAACGGTTTACATACGAGCCTTCGAGCGTGAAGTTGATTACGGGAGCCTTGATAATATCGGCAATCGAGATTACCAAATCGGCACCACGCACCCAAGTCTTAGAGTACTCGGTGTAGAGGCGTGGACGACCATACATACCCTTTATGGTCACATAGCGACCAAAGTTGTAGGCTGCACGAACACCCTCCAACGAGTTGTTCATACCGAGCTGGCGATCCTCGAACGAACGGAAAATCAGACCATTTCCGAATTGGTCGAAGATATCGCCTACCAAAATCTCGAAATTCTTATCACGCCACTGAATATACTTCGATGCGAGGTAGAATTTATAGCCACTTGCCAACTCCTCGTAGCCCACCAAAGCGGGCAAAAAGGCATTCATCTGAATACCTGCCGAGAAGCGACCATTGGCGTAATCGACCTTGATGTAGTTGTTCGAGCCGAAGTGATCCTCTGGACGCTCGATCTTCTTGTCGGGGGTGTAGTAGATCGAAGAGGACTCCAAGCTACCCGACACCTGACCATTGCCAAGTACCTGCTGCGCCGAAGCTGTACCAATAGCTGCAAGTGCAACTGCAAATATGAGAGTTAATCGTTTCATCGGTTACTTCTTCTTTTTCGATCCCTTCTTCAACTCAAGAACCTTGTCGAACAACTCCTGCTCGCTGCCTGGAGTGTAGCCCGAGTGCGAGTAGATGATGTTGCCCTCGGCATCCACAACGAAGGATTGTGGAGTGAGAGATACATTCATCGCACGCTTCAACTCCTGATTCTCGTCGTAGACGCAGATGAACTCCCAACCACGCGATGATGCAATAGCCTTTGCCGAAGCCTTCAAACGAGCGTCATCCACCGATACAGCGATAACATCCACATCAGCCTCTGCGCGCCAATCTGCCAAAGCGTCGTTTATTGCATTCAACTCCTGAATACAAGACTTGCAGGCGATAGACCAATAGGCGATAATCAGCGGCTTGCCCTGCGAGAGGTCGCGCACCGAAACGATCTTGCCCTGTGCGTTCTCAACCTTTACATCGGGGAGTTGCTGTGCCGAGACAGTTGCAACTGCCAATAAGATGCACAAAAAACTTAAAATCTTTTTCATAATCACTTTGTTTTTAGAGCGTTATATCTGTCGCTCAATACTTCTCTTGATAAAACCGCACCAAGGAGCCTCCTCGCGGAGAGCCCCTTGTCGTGCGTATCTGTCGCAACTATTTGCGAATAGCAGGCTGACGACGCTTCAACAACGCCTCCATACCCTTGTGAGTCTCCTCAGGGGTGTTGAACTTGCGAGTGATGGTCTTAGCCTCAACCTTCTTTGTTCCAGGGGCAAATACAGTGCGGCTTGCAGTCTTTGCAGGAGTCTTGTACTCTGCATCGTTTGCTACGCGCTTGCCACCATTTACCTTGCCGAGGTTGCGAGTCGAGAGCTTTGCAGGTGCAGCAGGCTCTGTCCAACCCTTAGTCAAAACAACCTCCGATACGATGTATGCATTGTAGAAGTAGAGACCTCCGTTGTTATCATAGAGAACATTTGGATAGAGGTCTACATCCTCGTTGTTGCTACCCTTAACGGTGTACGACTTCAATGTCACGGTGTTACCATCAGCCGAAATCTCAACAGGAATACCTGCCAATTGTACGCTCTCTGGATCAACCATTGAGATGTAATTTGCAATAGCCTTCTCGTAGTTACCACCGCAGAGATAGTGGCTCAAACCATTATACCAGCGTGTTAGCTGTGGAACACGGTCGTAGTTTACAGGAATGAAGATGTTACCCTCTGCATCGGTCTGCAAGAACCACTTTGGACCGAAGTCACTGAAGAGGTAATCAACCTGCGATGCGTTGTAGTCAGGCATCAAGAATAGATCCCAAGGCGAAGCGGTCTTCAACTCACGAGTATCATCAATCTGCCATCCAAGACACAATACGCGGTTCTGACCGAGAACTTTAGCGTTGTACTCTACCGACATCTCGTTAAACTCTGCAAGATAAGCCTTTGCTTCCACCTCAGTTACACCGAATCCTGCGAGGTACTCAATCTCCTCAGCGGTAAGAGTTGCGTTCTCATTCAAACCACCAATAGATACCTTCCACGAACGCTGCGACTCGGTAGCCAAGCCTGTATTGTAGTCAACAGTCTTAACGGTTGCAGTAGCAGTCCAGTCGCCCTTCAAAGCGTTCAACTTTGTCATATCGAGTGGATCAGCGTTAGGCTCTTCGAGTGAAGTTGCATCAGCCCAAGCCTTCGAGCCCTCCTTGTCAGGATCACTTGGACGGCTCTCCGAGTTCCAACCCATAGCTGCAAGACGGAATGTCGAACCAGCACGAACATCAAACTCCAAGTCGTAACCGAAGTCAGAGTTAACCATCTGCAAAGCAGCGTCGTTGAGGTTGGTTACACCGTTATTCATCATAACCATATCGGTGTAAGTGTAGCCGAGTGCGCTCATATATACATCGAAGTCACGAGCGTAGTTTGCTACCCATACAACCTTCTCTACTGGAATCGAAGGGTTTGCATTCTTGATGTTGAACTTAACCTTCCAAGGCGAGTTCGACTCGTAAGCGGTAACCTCCAACTCTGGAGCGTCCAAAGTGTAGCTAGGGATTGTGAAGGTGATGTGCTGATAGTTCTGCTTCGATACATCAGGAATCATCTCGCCATTCTGCATCTTGCCAGGAACAGCATTTACTACGATGTGGTATCTCAAGTTCGGAGTCAACGATACGAAATACTCCTCAAGAGGCAACTCAACAACACCTTCAGTGTTGTAGTATGGGAAGATTGTGAAGTATGGAGCCATCTCTGATGTAGTAAACCACTGCATCAAGCTTGGGTCACCACCAAGATATGTCGATACGAGGTCGATATAACCCTGTTTGTACTCGTTAGTCTCCTCGAATACACCCATAAAGTATGCAAAGGTATCCTCGTCAGGAGTGAATGTGAGCAAACCTCCATCTGGCGAGAGTTTGCTAACCTCAACCTTTACCGAGCTGTCAAACTTCTCAGGCTCAGGCAAACGAATCTCTATCTGTCTGTGCCAAGCACCCTCAAGCCAGAATTGGTCAGCATCAACAGCAGGAGCATTTCCTCCACCTACGCCAGGCATAGGCAACTCACCTGGCTCACGGTCGCCACCTAAAGCCTTTTTGTAGGCCTCGAAGTCGAATGGATACCAGTACCAACCTGGGCCCCAACCGTAGTCAATGGTAGGGTGTTTCTTGTCGCAATCATTGTTATTGTAGTGATTTTCATCCTTGAAGTACTCGTCGCAATCGGTGTAGTCCACCTCCGACATCATAACTACGAGTGGCTCTCCTGGCTGGAAGTGGTAGTAGTACTGAATTGGAGCAGCCTCACCGGTCTCAACGCGAGGGTCATTTGCATCAACCTCGATTACTTTTGTAGAACCATCAGGGTTTACACCAATGATGTAGTATCCAATTTCGTCATTTGCGTTACGACGATAGACATTGTGGTGATTGATGTTCAAAGTAGTATCGTTCTTGAAGAGATAAGCAGGGTAGACCTCATCGCAACTGTGCAACATCTCTGGCATAGACTTGAAACCATTGTAGCCAATCATTGCGAGGTTTGTTACTCCCCACTTAATGCGACGACCTGCGTTCTTTACCTCTTCTGGAATTTGAACCTCGATTACTGCACCCTCGTTGCTTTTGCGGATAACATTCACATACGGATCAGCATAGTTGTCAGGAGTAGTGAACTCTACCGAGAGAATCTCTCCGTTGTTGTAGAATTCGGAATCCGAAATAGCAGCTGCGAAATAGACAACAAATGACTTGCCACGAACGAGACCATCCTCGCCAGTAAGCGTAATCATAGATGGGTTGCCCTCTACCTTCTTACCCGAACGGTAGAGCAACATAGCATTTGCAGGAGCTGTAGGCTCTCCTCCCTCTGGAACCTCCACGAGCTTATAACCCACCGAGGTCAATCCGCTTGTGGTGAGAGGAATTTCAACCTGAATAGCAGAGATTACATTTGGTGTTCCAATCTGCAACGAAGCTTTTCCGTTGCCCCCTTCCAATCCGCTGTCAGGAGTACACGAAGTCATCAAGCTGCCTCCGAAGAGGAACAACGCAGTGATGACCAACATCTTTGTAAATAAGTTTTTCATAAAAATTTTTATTTGGTTATTGAAATAATATTGTCAATATCGGGCGCAAGGTACGAATAATTTTTGAGAAAATTTATGTTTTGTGCAGTTTTTTATTCGTGCGCTCGCGTATAATACCTGCGCATACAAGCAAGAGAGTTGTTCGTGTAGAATAATTATGCGGTGAAGATAAATGAAAATTGAGAGTTGAAGACTTCTCCAACTCTCAATTAATCCTGCTTCGCACTCTTTTCTTCCTTGCGGCTCGGCATAGTGCAAATAAGTTTGTTTCTGCTCTCGCTCCGCCGCGTCAGTTCTTAATTTTCAATTTATTTCTTGTACTCATCGAGTCCCTTTTGCAGGAACTTCACAAAGCCCTCAACCGACAAATCGTAACCACGAGGCTCGCCCAAAATCTTACCATCCTTGCCCTGCAGGACATAGTATGGCTGGGCATTAACACCAAAGCGAGTGAGTGCGTAGTTGGCATTTACCTTGCCCAAAGTTTTAAGCACTTTGCCCGTATCGGTAGTTACCCAATCGCTCTCTGGTAGTGGCATTTTATCGTCGGTATAGAGTGCCACAATAACATACTCGTCACGCAAAATCTGTTGCACTGCAGGGTCAGCCCAAACGCGCGCCTCCATCTCTCGGCAGTTCACACATCCGTGACCTGTAAAGTCGATAAATATCGGTTTTCCAACCTTCTTGGCATAAGCCTCAGCCTCCTCCATATCGAAGAAGCCCTTTAAGCCGTGTGGCAGGTGGAGGAAATCACCATATTTCGGAGCGTTGATATCCGATGTTGTGCCGCTTGCAGGTGCTGCCGACTGCTGTCCCAAAACAAAGTCGTGCGACGAGAGAGGAGGCAGATAACCCGACAACGCCTTCAATGGTGCGCCCCACATTCCAGGAATCATATATACTACGAATGTAAAGACTCCGATAGCCAACGCTAAACGACCAACACTCAAATGCTTAACCTCGCTGTCGTGCGCAAACTTAATCTTACCCAAGAGGTATAAACCGAGCAACGAGAATACCACAATCCAGATTGCGAGATATACCTCACGATCAAGCAGATTCCAGTGATATACTTGGTCGGCAACGCTCAAGAATTTGAATCCGAGAGCCACCTCTATAAATCCGAGAACAACCTTTACGGAGTTGAGCCAGCCGCCACTCTTTGGTAACTTCTGCAACATCGAAGGGAAGAATGCAAAGAGGGTAAATGGCAACGCAAATGCAGTCGAGAATGCCAACATTGTTATAATTGGTGACCACACCTCGCCCGATGTTGATTTGATAAGCACCGAGCCTACAATAGGGCCTGTACACGAGAATGATACGAGAACAAGTGTCAGAGCCATAAAGAAGATACCTCCAATACCGCCCTTATCCGATTGCGCGTCGCTCTTGTTTACGAGCGAACTTGGCAAAGTGATCTCGAATGCTCCGAAGAAGGATGCTGCAAATATCATAAATACCACAAAGAAGAGGATATTTGGCAACCAGTGTGTTGCGAGCCAATTGAAGATGTCGGCAGTTACGGCATCACCACCCAATACACGCGTAATAATAATAAGTATCGCGATAGGGAGGGTGTAGAGTGCAACAATAAATAGACCGTACAATGAGGCGTTGATTCGTCCGCGAGCCGCCGAGCCGCTATTCTTCATAAAGAACGAAACGGTCATCGGAACCATTGGGAATACGCAAGGGGTAAGCAGTGCTGCAAAGCCCCACAATATAGCCTCGATAATAAGCGACCACAACGAGCCTTCGCCTGCCGCATCCTTAACAGCCTTAACCTCTGCTGCAGGTGCATTGCCAAGCTCAACGGTAAACTCGTCTGTGGTAGGAGAGAGGCAGCTGCCTACATTGCAAGCCTGATACGAAACGGCTACCTTAACCTCGCCACCTTTGCCCTCGACCTTGAAGTCTTGCTCGAAGATAGCTTCGTTATCGTAGTGGCCAATCTCCATATTCAGAAGCTCGTCCATCTCGACCTTTGCATTCGACAAAAGACGCAACTCACCCTCGGCTACAACACCCTCACTTGGTGTGAACTCGAATGTGGTAGGGTTGAATGCCTTTGCGGGATCGGTTACATATATATGCCAACCATCCTCCATCTCCGCCTTCAACTCGACAGTGTAGAGGCCATCGCCTTTCTCCGAAACGGAGTGCTTCCATTTCACAGGGTTTTCATTCTGCGCCATTACCGTCATCGGTACTACGCAGAGCAACATCATAAATAAGTTTCGTAAAATTTTCATATTATTTAACTTTGAATTTCAACCACTCTATTGTTTGCGATATCTCACGGCGCGCCACTCCTCGCAAGTGAGTTTGCCTATATATTTCATCTTGAGCGACCTCGCCTTCTGTTCCAAAATTTCGATATCCTCCTCCAAGAAGCCACTCATAATAAGTTCTCCGCCACTTGATAGGGTTGAAGTATACGCCTTCATATCTGCGAGCAGAATATTTCGGTTGATGTTGGCAAGGACAATGTCGAACTCTCTGCCCTCTATTGCCGACGCATCTCCGCAGACCGATTCAACGCACTCTGCAACGCCATTCAAGACGATATTTTCACGGACACTCTCCTCGGCCATATCATCAATCTCGACAGCAAAGACGCTTTGTGCGCCCAACTTTGCCGCAACGACAGCTAAAACTCCCGTACCACTGCCCATATCCAAAACGCGCTTGCCCGATAAATCGGAGTTGAGCAGAGCCTCAACCATCATCCGTGTTGTGGCGTGGTGGCCCGTGCCGAATGACATCTTCGGCTGAATCACAATCTCCAATCCGTTGTAGTTTGGTCGGGGAGCGTGAAATGGAGCGCGAATAAGCACTTTGCCATTCACCTCAACCTCTTGGAAGTTACTCTCCCATACGGCGTTCCAATTCTGCGACTCGATCTCCTCGAAGAAGAAATCGAGAATACCCTCATCTTGCAGCACCTCCTCAATCGCATCTCTGTACTCAGCAAGTTGCGACTGCGGAATGTAGGCATTGAGCATCTCCTCGCTATAGTCGAAACTCTCGAACGGAAAGTCGGAGAGGTAGGCGGTAAGAATATCGCCCTGCTCCTCGGTTGCTCGTATGGATAGTTTCGTATATGTTGCCATCGCGTTAGTTTTTTGTCTCATTTGAACTCCGCCCGTCGTCACGGCGCGGCGATTCCATGGGTACTAAGAGTTATAGGGGTTATTGTGAATGTGAGAAAGTAATTCTCAATTCTCAATTTTCAAGTCTCAATTCTCAATTCTCTCGTCTATTCAACATACAATACCAACCCCTTCAAATACTCGCCCTCTGGGTGGTAGATGTTGATAGGGTGGTCGGTAGGTTGTGTCAGTTGGTGAAGAATACGCACCTTACGCCCTGCTATGGCAGCAGCGGTAAATACCGTAGTGCGGAACAACTCTTTCGATACCGCCTGCGAGCAGGAGAATGTAAAGAGGATGCCTCCACTCTTGATTTGCGACAAGGCGCGAGCATTCAGTCGCTTGTAACCCTGCATCGCATTTCCCAAGACCTTGTGGTGCTTGGCAAATGCTGGCGGATCGAGAATTATCATATCATACTTGTCGCCAATATCTTTCAGATACTCCACTGCATCGCACGCCAACGATGTGTGTGGTGTATCGTCGCCAAAGTTCAGCTTTATGTTCTCATCGACAAGCCTTACTGCGCGCTCCGAAGCATCAATCGAGCAGACCTCCTTCGCTCCACCCGCCAAGGCGTATACTGAGAAACCTCCCGTGTAGCAGAAGGTGTTGAGTACAGTGCGCCCCTTTGCGTATTGTTGTACGAGGTGGCGGTTGAATCGTTGGTCAATGAAGAAGCCTGTCTTTTGTCCCTCCTCCCAATTTACGAGAAACTTGTGACCATTCTCCAAAACCACATTATCCCTCTCTGCCGAACCGTAGAGATATCCATCCACGGCATTCAAGTTTGCCTTGAAAGGTACGGTCTGCGCGCTCTTGTCGTAGATGGCGGTGATCTTCTCGCCATAGACTTCACGGATTGCCGTTGCAATCTCGTTGCGCGAGAGATACATTCCCACCGAGTGACACTGCACAACAGCGGTTGAGCCGTAGATATCGACCACCAAACCAGGTAACAAATCTCCCTCGCCATGAACAAGGCGGTAGCAGGTGGTTTGTGGGTTGTCGGTCAAATCGAGAGTGCGACGCACATCGTATGCCGTAGCAAAACGGGTATGCCACCACGCTGCGTCGATCTCCTCCTGCTCGAAGGTCAGTATGCGCACGGCAATAGAGCCAATTTGATAGTGACCTTTAGCGATGTAGTCGCCTCGCTGCGTCATCACATCCACAACGCTACCTTCAGCAATGCCTTCGCCCTCGCATTCGATGCGCTCTATCGCGCCCGAAAATACCCACGGATGGCGGCGTTGCAACGACTCCTCCTTGCCTCGACGAAGATATATCTTTGCTCTGCTCATAATCTCTTACTCGTTTGGCTCGACATATAGCGTGAATACCAGCGGTGTGTAGGGAAGAATCTCCGTGCTGATTGTCGTCTTGGTGGTAGTCTCCTCTGCGCTATAGTCGTAGTTATAGTTGTAGTAGTTGTAATCGTAGTAGTTGTAGTATGGACTGTAATAGTTATAGTACGAGTTGTAATAGTTGTAGTAGTTCATCGCATTGTAATAGTTCGTCGTACTCGAACTTGTCTCGGTCGTGGTCGTTCCCGATAGACCAGCAGAGCCGTATGCATAGCCCGAAGTTGTTACAATCTGTCCGTATGTGCCATAGTGCATCTGCGGAATGCAGTAGAACCACGCTCCGATGGCACTTCGCTCCGACGCCTCCTTGCCACTATCGTCAGACGGGCTGTAGCTGAAGACCTCGCAGGTAGATTCTGTGTCGTTGAATACAAGTTCTCGAATCTCGGCAATATTCGTATCAACTACAAAGCCATCGAGGAATCGCAATACATACCACACATTCGCGCGACCATCCTTCGTGACGATATTCTTCTCGCCCAACTCCGCCTTGCTCAGTCCCTCGCCAAAACGCTTCAACAAGATGTCGTTAATCTTTTGATTCATATCCGACATTGTGAACGGTTTATACTTCTTGGTGTCGGTGTAAGGGTTGTTTATCCCTTTGAGGTGGGGCTGAATGTATTTGTAGTTGTTTACATTGTCGGTCTTAGGATTAAAACCGAGTTTGTAGTACAAACCTTTAAGTTTTAGGTCGTCGTTCTCGTCAACCTTCTCCGATTCGTGCTTCTCGGCTTGCGACCAAACCTCGTCGCCTCCGACATAGCTCTTGACCATCTCCAACTCTCTCTCCGAAGGGTTTTTGATTGCGCTCAGCACCTCGATATCCAGCACCAATGGGCGCGAAGCATCAAGCGAGTACTGTCCCTCGTAACCACCCTCTGTCGTAGAACCACTCTCGCCGTAGGCAATGGTAGATGGGAGGTAGAGGCGAACTTTTGAGCCTCGACGCATCTTGTAGGTCGTCTCGCCAATCTTCAACTCGTGACGCATTGCGAGGTATGTACCCTCCAAGAGCCCCATATTGTTGCTACCGCAGTAGTTGATGTAGGGAACATAGTGCGTGAAGTAGGAGAAAGTACCGCACATATCCGCCAACTCGCCACTACGAGTCATACAGATTGTTCCGTTGATATCTCGTCCCGTCATCTGTGTGTAAACCCAACAAGTATCCTGCTCCATCAGCGGTTCCGAGCCAAAATCGTTCCCTGCTGCTGCGATATTATCGTTCGCGTCGCCGTCGAGAATCTCGACATAGTATCCACCCTCCTCTTGGTAGTTGTTGAGGAGTTCGGGCTTGTTGAGCCGTATCCACGCTTCGAGTGAAATCTTCTCACGCTCCTTGTTGGGAACGGACTCCTCCTTTATACACGATACAGCGATGAGGGCAGTTGCCATCACCGCTAAAACAACTTTTATGTTCTGCGAAAATCTCATACTCTATTTTGTAACTTTCTCAATCTTCATATACCAAGCTATCATCGACTTTTTCGGCACATTGCCAACCAAATTCTTTCCGTAGGCGAGTGTCGATGTCATATATACCTGCACCGAGTCCGCCTCGTGACAACCTGGCAGTGAACGCTCCAACCCCTCCAATATGGGTGTCGTGCCGAGCTCAATGTGTAGTGGTTCGGTTGACCAATCGAGCGTATTGCCACTCTTCGAGCCGAGTTGCTCGATAATCTCTGGGACATTCGACCAATATATAGCCGAAGTCGATGGCTCGGAGCCTGTAAAGACATAGGCGTTGAAACGGATAGAGACTCTGTCGCCCCAATCTACAATTGGTCTGTTCTCGCGGTCGGCATCGTAGTAGTTTACGATATGGCGGTAGGCATAACGACCAAAGGTCGAGTAGAATGCAGGATTCTCCTCAATAACGCTTCCTAAATCCTCCTCAGCCACCATTCGGCGCGACGATGTGAGGTATTTCACGATGTTGTCGCGTTCGGTTAGCAGGGTATCCTCCTCCTTGCAACCCACTAAAAGTGGGAGTAAAAATAGTATGGTCAAAAACTTTTTCATAGCCATTAAACGGACAAAGATACGAATTATTACGCAAAAACTATGTTTTTGTGGGGATAAATTTCAATCATAGCTGTTTCAGTGCGTTGCGGATAACATCCTCAACACCGAGCGAGGCGTCGGCTTTGAATATCTTTTGCAACACCTTCTCCGATGCGGCTTTTGCGAATCCGAGCATCATAAGTGCGGCTAAAGCCTCGTCGTAAGCCTCTGGTTGTTGTGATGCTGCAAGGGCATTTGCTGCAGCATCGTGCGATGGTAAATCCAACATCTTGCCACTCAAATCAACGATGATTTTCTGTGCGGTTTTCAAACCTAAACCCTTGACATTCTTCAACAAAGAGGCATTTCCCGTTGCGATAATGTTGCGCAACTCCGAAGGGGTGTAGGTCGATTGAATCATTCGTGCAGTATTTCCTCCGACACCCGAAACGCTGATAAGCAGACGGAACAGATCGCGTTCCTCCTTCGACGAGAAGCCGTACAACATCTCGGCATCTTCGCGCACAATGTGGTGCAAGAAGAGCTTGATCTCTCGCTCCTTCTCAATTTGCGAGTAGGTGTGAAGCGATATATTTACGAAATATCCCACGCCGCCAGCCTCCACTACCGCATAGGCAGGGGCAACTTCGGCAAGAGTACCACTAACATATTCATACATAACTTAAACTATCTTTATCTTGTGCGCAAAAATAGTAAAAAGTGGTTAATTATCGAAATTTATCTGCTGTTGTTGTCGTTTTTACTGAAAAATTGTACCTTTGTGGAGAAATTGAGAAGAGTATGAATAGTGCATTGACAACAATAATTATCGCCGTAGCCGCGCTCGCTTTTTTTGCTTTGGCGATGTCGCTGACGCTTATCTTTAAGGGACATCACATCGATTCCGAGATATCGACAAACAAGGATATGCAGAGACTCGGTATAAAGTGTGCTGTGCAGGAGACGCGTGAGGATATGGCGGCTGAAAAATGCGATGATAACCCGTGCAGTGGAAATTGTGCGGGGTGCGATATTGAACATTCAAACAATAAATAGGAGTAATATGAAAAGAGTGCTTTTAATGGTTGCAAGTCTCCTGCTTGTAATAAATGCAGTTGCGGCTCAAACTCTGCCTAATTTGCCGAAAACCCTCCATTCGGGGGCGTGGAAGGCTGGTCATGTGCAGGGTATTGCAGTGGATTCCAAACAGGAGTTTGTCTATCTTTCGTTTACAACAATGCTCGTAAAGATGAATATGAAGGGCGAGGTTGTTGGTACGGTTACAGGACTTTTAGGACATTTAGGTTGCCTTGAGTTTAATGAGGAGGATGGTCGTCTTTATGGCTCTTTGGAGTACAAAAATGACGCGATAGGTCGCGGTATTATGAAACAGGAGGGGGTGTCGAAGCATCTCGAAACAGGCTTCTATGTTGCAATTTTCGATGTAGATAAAATTACTCGTAAGGGGATGAATGCCGAGCGTGACGGAGTGATGACAACAGTTCTCTTAAAGACTGTCGTTAAAGATTTTAACGCAACTGTCGTGGGAAAGGATGGCAAGAAGTTGCAACATCGTCACGGATGTAGCGGTTTTGATGGAATCTCCTTTGGGCCTGCTTTCGATGGCTCTGGCAGAAGATTGCTGACCATTGCGTATGGTATCTATGGCGATACGAATCGCACGGATAATGACTATCAGATATTGTTGCAGTACGACACAAAGCAGTGGGCAAAGTATGAGGCTCCGATGTCGCAGGAGAAGATGCACCATCGCGGGCCTTCAAAGCCCGATGGAAAGTATTATGTCTATACTGGAAATACGACTTGGGGTGTGCAGAACTTGGAGTATGACAAAGGTTCCAACCAGTGGTTTTTGGCTTGCTACCCTGGCAAGAAGGATAGTTACTCGAACTACACTCTCTTTGCGGTGAATGGGGCGAGATTGCCTCTCGTGCGACCTCTGTATGGAGTTGGCTATGAGAAGGTAGGCCCAGTGCTGCACTTTGGTTTCGAGAAGGGGCAAGGAAGGAGTGACCGTAAAGATGGAGAGGTGCGTGGCTGGCATAATGAGCTTGGAGCTTGCGGAATGTGCTCATTGGGCAATGGCTACTTCTACTTGGCAAAGCCAGGTAAGAGTAAGCAGGGGCGTACCGCTACACTCTATCTTGCTCGCTATGTCGGAAAGCGTTACCACGCATTCGAGATAGTGGAGTAGTTGCGGCTGCTCGAAGTTTGATATCCTCCCTGCAGACTTGTGTCGGCGGGGAGGATATCTTTTGAAGAAGATTTGAGAAGTTGAGAATTGCTTTCGTCTAAAATGAAAAGTTTTAGGTGCGATGTTTAATTCTTGATTTTTAATTCTTCATTCTCAATTGTTTTTACTATCTTTGCACGATTTTAGCGTTTTTCTGAAAATGACGACATTACAAGCAATTATCCTCGGATTAGTGCAGGGCTTGACGGAGTTTCTCCCTGTATCGAGCAGTGGACATCTGATGCTCGCGTCCGAAATCCTCAATACCGATTTGTCGGCTGCCGACGATTTGACATTTAGCCTTACGCTCCACGCTGCGACAGTTCTCAGTACTATCGTTGTGTTGTGGCGCGAGGTGTGGCGACTTCTCAAAGGGGTGTTCTCGCGACACTTTAACGAAGAGCAGGCGTATGTGTTGAAGATTGTCATCTCGATGATTCCGATAGGCATTGTCGGTTTTTGCTTGATGGACTATATCGAAGCGGCATTCTCGTCAGTGTTGGTGGTGGGTATTATGTTGCTTGTAACTGCACTTCTGCTGACATTTGCTTACAAGGCAAAACCTCGACAGAAGGAGAATATCTCCTATCGCGACGCATTCATAATTGGCGTGGCGCAAGCGTTTGCGGCTCTGCCAGGACTATCTCGTTCGGGTACAACTATCGCAACGGGACTCCTTCTCGGCAATAAAAAGGAGAGCATTGCACAGTTCTCGTTTTTGATGGTGCTGCCTCCAATCCTCGGAAATGCTCTGCTCGATATCTTGAAGGGCGATTTCGGCGGTAGCGTGGAGATGCTGCCACTCATCGCGGGTTTTATCACCGCATTTATTACGGGCTGCTTGGCTTGTAAATTTATGCTTGAGATTGTCAAGCGAGGAAAACTTATCTGGTTTGCGGCATACTGCGCCCTTGCAGGTGCGGTGGCAATCGTAACCTACTTTATCTAAAACACGAAATAGAAATATATGTCTGATTTTAAGGATATAAACCTCAAAGAGGAGGGCTACATCGCCGTTATCGACAAGCCTCTTGAATGGACTTCGTCGGATGTTGTGCGAAAGATTAAGTTCCGTCTGAACAAGATGGGCTATCGCAAAATAAAGGTGGGACATGCTGGTACGCTTGACCCATTGGCTACGGGTATTCTACTCGTCTGCATCGGCAAGGCGACAAAACAGGTGGACGCTCTGCAAGCGGAGCGTAAGGAGTATGTGGCAGATTTGATGCTCGGAGCGACTACGCCAAGCTACGATATGGAGCATCCTGTGGATAAGACCTATCCTACGGAGCATATCACACGCGAAAAGGTTGAGGCTGCACTCCTCTCGCTTACGGGAGAGCGATTGCAGGCTCCTCCAATCTTCTCGGCAAAGAAGGTTGAAGGGTTGCGTGCCTATGAACTCGCTCGCGCTGGAGAGCAGGTTGAACTGCGCAAGGCGTTGATAAATATCTACTCGATTACGCTCGAAGAGTATGATATGCCTCGCGTGCGCATTCGCGTGGAGTGTAGTAAAGGTACATACATCCGTTCGTTAGCTCAAGAGATTGGCGAGGCGTTGGATAGTGGAGCATATCTCACTTCGTTGCGTCGTACGCGAAATGGTCGCTTCTCGGAGCAGGACGCCATCTCTTTGGATGATTTTCTAAAAAAGTTACCTATAGACGAAACAAAAGAGTAATTTTTTCGTAGTGTTAATGATTGTTGCGTATTTTTTTTGCGTAACTGTCGTGAAAAACGGGACAAAACATTTATAAATAGATATGAAATTATCACATTATGATTTCGATTTTAATCCGGATTTGATTGCCAAATATCCGGAGATAAATCGTGATGATGCTCGATTGTTGGTCGTGCATCGTGATACCGGAGAGGTTGAGCACAAACTCTTCAAGGATATCATTGATTACTTCGAGGAGGGTGACACCTTCGTACTCAACAACACAAAGGTATTTCCTGCTCGTCTTTATGGCAATAAGGAGAAGACAGGTGCCGAAATTGAGGTTTTCTTGTTGCGCGAGTTGAATCGCGAATTGAAGTTGTGGGATGTTTTGGTCGATCCAGCCCGCAAGATTCGTATCGGCAATAAACTCTACTTCGGAGAGGATGATATCCTCGGAGCAGAGGTTATCGACAATACCACTTCGCGCGGTCGTACTCTGCGTTTCCTCTACGATGGCCCGTACGAGGAGTTTAAGGAGACTCTATTCCGCCTTGGTGAGACTCCACTTCCGTCGTGGGTGCGCTCGAAGGTCGAGCCTGAGGATGCCGAGAACTACCAGACAATCTTCGCGGAGGTAGAGGGTGCTGTGGTTGCTCCAACTGCGGGTATGCACTTCTCGAAGCACTTGCTCAAAAGAATGGAGATTTTTGGAATCGAGAGAGCTTTTGTTACTCTTCACGCAGGATTGGGAAATTTCCGCACTGTAGATGTTGAGGATTTGTCGAAGCACAAGGTCGATTCGGAGCAGTTCTTCGTAACTCCGGAGAGTGCCGAGATTATCAATAAGGCGAAGCGCGAAAAGCATAAGGTTGTGGCAATCGGAACAACCGTAATGCGTACCCTTGAGACTGTGGTATCGACTCACGGAATGGTAACTCCACAGTCGGGTTGGACCAACAAGTTTATCTTTGCTCCATACGACTTTACGGTAGCTGATGCGATGGTTTCGAATCTTCACACTCCTGGCTCTACCCAACTTATGATGGTGGCAGCATTCGGTGGATACAACACTGTGATGAATGCCTATAAGATTGCCGTAGAGGAGGGTTATCGTTTCGGAACATACGGCGATGCCATGTTAATTCTCTAAAAATGATTTGTATAACAATATAAAATACGAAAGCGATGGCTAACAACAAAATATTGTACATCTGTCAGCAGATAATGCCTTATCTTCCAGAGAATGAGGAGTCGCGTTTATGCAGACAACTTTCGCAAGCTATGCAGGAGCACGGCAATGAGATTCGCACATTTATGCCTCGCTATGGCTGTGTGAATGAACGCCGCAATCAGTTGCACGAGGTTATACGATTGTCGGGTATGAATCTTATTATCAACGATGACGACCATCAGTTGATTATTAAGGTTTCGTCGATACCTTCGGCTCGTATTCAGATATACTTTATCGACAACGACGACTTCTTCTCGCGCAAGGCGGTATTGACCGATGAGTCGGGCAGGGAGTTCGAGGATAATGACGCGCGTATGCTCTTCTTTGCGCGTGGCGTGTTGGAGACGGTAAAGAAGTTGCAATGGAGACCAAGCGTTGTGCATTGTCACGGCTGGTTCTCGGCTATTGCTCCGCTATATCTGCGCAATATGTTCAAGGACGATCCCGTTTTGTGTGATGCAAAAATTGTGGTGTCGCTCTACGAGGATAGATTCTCGACTCCGCTTTGTGGCGAACTCGCTGAGAAGCTCGCAAATGAGGGCGTTGAGAGCGATAATTTATCCGATTTGAATACTCCGTCATACGAAAATCTGATGCGTTTCGTTATAGAGAATGTCGATGGTGTGGTAGCTGGCTCGGAGAAGGCAGATAAGACTCTGCTTGAGTTTGCTCGCGAGAAGGGTAAGAAGGTGCTCGACTATCAATCACCTGAAGATGCCAATTTTTACGATAATTACGATCGCTTCTATGAGGAACTATTCTAACAGATTTTGTAGAACCATATCGCTGTTGTCTGTCGTGGCTGCAACCATCATCTTTGGGGGCTGCTCAATGACTGCAGACTCCACCCTTGGCTCGAATATGATGCCTGAGGATCAGATTATGGTTATGCGTCATCTGAAATTCCAGGGCAATAATATTATCCGCCTCAATACTGAAACGGGCAAAAATGAGGTCATTGACGCTTCGCTCGAAGGCAAAAACTTCCTCGAAACGCGCCTCTATCGTACCGATTCGCTACTTTCGTCGAATACGGGTAACGGATATATGGGTGTGCGTCGCAGTAGCGTTCTTGGTCAGCGCACTGCGGGATTTGCATCTACCATTATCTATATGAACGCGATAGATGAGGAGAGTGGTTTTGGCTACAAACCAATCTTCGACACGATGAAACTGATCCTCTCGATTAAGGATTATGGCGGAGATACCCTTGTGCCTATTCGATATCAGGTCTTTGAGCTGACGAAGCCGTTGGCGGAGAATGTACTGAAGTACGATGAAAAGCGCGATAAAGACTCTATTGCCTACATAAACTGTGATTTGAGTGGCGTATACGACGAGTCGAAGCCCATCTTCGAGTTCACCTTCCCGAAAGAGGAGTTGAACGAGGGACCATCGACGATGGTTGTTTCGATGGAGAATACACCATATTCGTGGGATTATGCTCGACGACTGATGCTTATTCCTGACAATTATGCCGAGGCTGGATCGGATTGGGATGGTTACGGTCGTACGGATGTAGAGGCTTATACCGATGAGAAGAAGTGGTCGGAGAAGTTCTACGGTCTATACATTAAACCCGACCCGAAGAGTGTTCCTACAAATCTTGAGGGTGCTATGTACTCGCTCGATTTGACCGCTTCGGGCATTATGTTGCAGGGTAGAAGTCGCAATCCGAAAGATCCTACAATGATTAAGGATACGGTGGGAATGTACTACTATTTCTGCGATGACGAGTCGAAGTATAACGCATCGGTCGTGAAGGTTGAACACGACTACTCGCAGGGTATGTATGGCTCCCCATCAGAGCTTAATGCTGTGGTTATGGATGCATCGAAGTCGCGCGAGGAGCGCACTACGGTATCGACCTGCTATGTTGAGGGACTTGGTGGCCCATCCACCGAGATATACCTCACGGATGACCTCTTGAGTGAGTTGGTTGCGCTCGAAACAACCGAGAGTGGCGAGTACTCGCGTCTTGGAATCAATCAGTGCTTGTTTACCATATATGTTGCAGGTGCAGATTACGACTGGAATGTAACGCAGAGTAGGGCAGAGGAGCTTACACCGTTGCTTGATAAATCCTTGACTCGCTTGGGCTCGTATTTGAATTACAACACATTGTCGCCAGTTATTGACTACGACTATGTCTACGAGAACAACTACAATACGGAGGTTATCTATAACGGATACCTTGACCGCAGTAGAGGTTGCTATACACTGAACCTTACTGCTCATATTCAGAAGTTGTTTAACAGTATCCGCCAAGAGGATGGGACATACGATGTAACGAAGGCGGAGGATGCGTTGCGTACAATCTATATCGGCACGGAGGCTACAGCACCGTATGTCTTTACCGAGAGTGTGTTGCAGGGTATGCCAACCGACGAGCGTGGAGCGAGCGTTGCAGCACCTATACAGATTGATTTAACTTATACACTTGTGAAATAGTTTACACGCACGGATGCGCTGTGAGTATGCGTTGTGTCCTGTGCCGTGTTGAAAGAATATATAAAACAGAGAGATGCAGAAGAATTTAGTAATTGTTGAGTCCCCCGCGAAGGCGAAGACCATCGAGAAGTTTTTGGGCAAGGATTTTGTCGTAAAATCGAGTTTCGGTCATATCCGCGACCTTCCGAAGAAGGAACTTAGCATCGATATTAACAACGGTTTTGTTCCGACATACGAGATACCTACCGAGAAGGTAAAACTTGTAACCGAGTTGTCGAAGGCGGCAGCAGCAGCTGAGGCTGTATGGCTTGCAAGTGATGAGGACCGCGAGGGAGAGGCTATTGCTTGGCACTTGACTGAGGTCTTGGGTTTGTCGGTAGAGAATACAAAACGAATAGTTTTCCACGAGATTACCAAGAATGCGATTTTGAACGCTATCGAGAATCCGCGCACGGTGGATATGAACCTCGTAAATGCACAGCAGGCTCGTCGTGTGTTGGATAGAATCGTAGGCTTCGAGCTATCGCCAATTTTGTGGAAGAAGGTGCGCCCTGCTCTGTCGGCAGGTCGTGTGCAGAGCGTTGCGGTGCGATTGATCGTGGAGCGCGAGCGCGAGATTATCAACTTCAAGAGCTCCTCATCGTATCGAGTTGTAGCGCAGTTCTATCCTATCGGAGATGAGTCAAAGACTCTCTTCAAGGCGGAGTACTCGCAGCGTTTTGCTACAAAGGAGGAGGCGATGGCGATGTTGGAGCGTTGCAAGACGGCAACCTTTACCGTTGAGGATAGCGAGATGAAACCATCGAAGCGTTATCCTGCACCACCGTTTACCACCTCTACCTTGCAGCAGGAGGCTGGTCGAAAGTTCTCGATGTCGGTGTCGCAGACCATGTCCGTAGCGCAGAAGCTCTACGAGCGAGGTCTTATTACCTATATGCGTACCGACTCGGTAAATCTCTCTGATTTGGCATTAAACTCTTGCAAGCAAGAGATTTGTAATATGTTTGGAGAGAAGTACTCGTTGCGCAGAAACTATACAACAAGTAGCAAGGGTGCGCAGGAGGCTCACGAGGCTATTCGTCCAACCTATATCAATAACCACACAATCGAGGGTACGGCAGCAGAAAAGCGACTCTACGAGCTGATTTGGAAGCGTACGGTAGCATCACAGATGGTGCCTGCCGATATTAGTCGTACAACAATCACGATTAATATGTCGGGTAGTGATGAAAAGTTTGTCGCTACGGGCGAGGTCGTTACATTTGATGGATTCTTGCACCTCTACTCCGAGTCGCACGACGATGAGCCTGCCGAGCAGAACGAGGCGGCAATTCTCCCTGCAGTGGCAAATGGAACGCAGCTTTTGGCACACACCATTACCGCTACAGAGCGTCACGCAGTGCCACCTATGCGATTCAGCGAGCCGTTGCTCGTTAAGCGATTGGAGGAGTTGGGTATTGGTCGTCCTTCGACCTATGCGCCAACTATCTCTACCATTATCACTCGCGGATATGTAGAGAAGAGCAACAAGCCAGCGCAGAAACGCCCATATACGCAACTTACGCTCAAGGGCGCGAATATTACCGAGAAGGTTGCCTCCGAGAACTACGGAGCAGAGAAAAATCGTCTTGCTCCAACCGATATAGGAATGGTCGTAAACGACTATTTGGAGGAGAACTTCGGTATCGTGATGGACTACAACTTTACTGCAAAGGTGGAGAAGGAGTTTGACCGCATTGCTGACGGAGAGCAGGGTTGGAATACGATGATTGGCGAGTTCTATGGCTCGTTCCACAATCTTGTAGATAAGGCTATAACCACGCAGGCGGGTAAAAACTCGCAGGCGCGAATCATTGGTATCGATCCGCAGACAGGTCACGCTGTCAAGGCGCGTATTGGTCGTTTTGGCCCTATGGTGGAGATTGAGGCTCCAGAGGGAGAGAAACCTCGTTTTGCATCACTTAAAAAGGGACAACTCATTGAGGCCATAACCCTTGAGGAGGCTTTGGCATTGTTCGCTCTGCCGCGTACACTCGGTATGTATGGCGAGAATGAGGTTGTTGTCGGAATTGGTAAGTTCGGGGCTTATGTCCGCTACGGAAAGAGCTTCGCTTCGCTGACCAAAAACGACGATCCGTACACTGTTACTTATGAGCGAGCAGTGGAGCTTATCGAGTCGCAGAAGCAGAGTGCTACGGCAGCGGCGACTCCGCTTAAGACCTTTGCGGAGGATGCTGATATGCTTGTGAAGAATGGACGCTATGGAGCTTACATCGCCTATAAGGGTAAGAATTACCGCATCCCGCGTGGCAAGAAGGCTGAGGCGTTGTCTTTCCAAGATTGCCTTGATATTGTAAATTCGACTAAAAAATAGAGAAAAATGAAGAGATTTATCACTGTATTAATCGTGTGTGTTGCCCTCGTTGTGTCGGCTTCGGCACAGGAGAAGAAGGGCTACCAGTTTACCGATGGTAAGTTGGTTAAGACCACTTCAGTAAAAAATCAGTTCCGCAGCGGAACTTGTTGGTGCTTCTCGGCATTGTCGTTTATCGAGAACGAGATTATGCGTGCCGGAGGCGAGGAGATGGATTTGTCGGAGATGTGGATTGTCCGCAATATCTACTTCGAGAAGGCTGTTAAGTATGTTCGTTTGCACGGTCACCTCAATATGGCTGTTGGTGGAGCGTTCCACGATGTTACAAAGGGCATCGAGAAGTATGGTATCGTTCCGCAGGAGGTATACGAGGGGTTGAACTACGGTACTGATAAGCCTGTATTTGGCGAGATTGATGCCATCTTGAAGGCTTATGTTGAGGCTGTTGTTCAGAATAAGAATCGCAAACTCACAACCGCTTGGAAGGATGGCTTGAATGCAATCCTCGACACCTATTTCGGCAAGATGCCAGAGAAGTTTACCTACAAGGGTAAGGAGTACACTCCGCACTCGTTTGCAGAGTCGTTGCCTGTGAAGATGTCGGATTTCGTATTCGTAACATCTTACACTCACCACCCATTCTACGAGCAGTATATCGTTGAGGTACCTGATAACTGGATGTGGGAGAAGGCTTACAATGTACCACTCGCAGAGTTGATGCAGATTGTGGACAATGCACTTGAGAACAACTACTCACTCGGTTGGGCTGCCGATGTTTCGGAGAAGGGTTTCCACCGCACAAAGGCTATCGGTATTATTCCAGAGGATAATATTGAGAGTATGAGTGGCACTGAGGCTGAGCGTTGGGGACGACTCTCGGCACAGGAGCGCGCAAAGGAGTTGTATAGCTTCGAGAAGCCTGTAAAGGAGAAGAAGATTACGCAGGAGATGCGCCAGGAGGCGTTTGATAACTACGAGAATACCGACGACCACGGAATGGTTATTATCGGCACTGCGACCGACCAGAATGGCAACCCATTCTATAAGGTTAAGAACTCGTGGGATGTGCGCCCTCCATACGATGGCTACTACTACTTCTCTCGTCCGTATGTTGAGTACAAGACGATGGAGATTATGGTAAATAAGAATGCCATACCGAAGCAGATTCGCAAGAAGATGGAGTTGTAAAATCGTTCTGATTGACTCTTTTTGCACCTTACTTGCGGCGTAAATGCTCACATACGATTAGTATGCTGCGCTTTCCACCACTGCGTAACGCACAAAAATAGCCTAATCATTTACGATTTTGAAGTTGAGGAGTTGTCTAACAAAATTGGGATGTTAGACACTCCCTTTTTGTTATTCAATGTTATATATTAAAGTAGATAACTCTGTAAATTAAAAAGGCTAATAGCCAATGGCTAATGGCTAACAGCAAAAAAATCGTGGCAAAACTGCCACGATATTTTTCTTTATCTCTTCTCGCCGAAGTCTGATTGTTGCTTTTCGACCTCCTTGAGTCGTTCGGCATTAGCAGCACTTATCGCCCGTTCGCGTTCGATGTCGGCATCGCTCTTTGCCGCCGATGCTGCGAATGACGAGTCGCACCCCTTGGATAATAGTGCAGCCTCCTTCTCGTTATAGATAAGCTTCTGCGTCGTTGGTTTGCTCTCAAATTCGAGAACACCACTTATAGGCATCTGCTCACCCTCGAATAGTACCGATGCGGTGATACGAATCTTACCCGCCTTCAATGTCGATTGCACAACGAGAGGTGCTGTTCCCCACTTTACGGGTGCTGGGTTTGCCAACTCGCCTGCACCACCGAGTATGCGACCTTCGCCCTCGATGTGGAATTTGATATAGTAGTTGTTCAGTCGCTTGATATTTCCTTCGCGATCGGCTATGGCTGCCACTACGGTTGTGAAGTCCGAGCCGTTTGCTTCGAGGTGGTTGCCCTCATTATCGAGCCACATTACAACTTTCGATGGGCGGCGAGCAGGGCACACTTTGTGTGTCGCTACAACCTCGCCATTCATCAATCCTTCCGCCAAGAGGAAAACCTCTTTTTGACGCTTCTTGCCACTCAAGGCTTTGTCGTCCATAAAGTTGTATACACCCTTAAATGTGATAACGGGCGAAGGCATACCTCCATCACTCTTTGGCTTGTGATAGGTCCAGCTCTTGCCGTTGGCGTTGTTTGTCAGGCGCACCTCGTCGCAGTTGGAGTAGACCGTAACATCCTTTGGCGAGAAAGGTGTCATCTCGTGCGCAATATAGACCATAGGGCCTGTTTCGTAGAGGCGATTCTCCTGCTTCAGAGATGGGCGTTGCGACATAAACATATAGTACGAATACTTCGGCTGACGGAAAATATCTGCCACGCCCCCGTAGAATGGATCGGGGTGATAGCCGCGCTGATGGTCGAACGAGTGCCACAAGCAGCCACCGATATGGCCAGGGAATACACGATACAGCACATCCAACGCTGTGTATTTGTATGGTGGATTGGCGTAGTGCTGCGCCTGAACAAGCATCGGTATTTCGCCCCAATTGCGAGCTACGCGACTTGGCGAGTTATGCGAGTTCCAATCATCTACACAGTCGCCAAACTCGCGTGTGAAGTAGGTTACATCGTCGCGCAAATTCAGACTCTTATTGGCGTAGATGCTGCCGCAACCCTCAGTTGGATGGGTGTACTGAATAGGGTATACCTCGTTCGATTTGGTGCGAGCCTCGACATCGTACGACGAGTAGGCTCCTTTGTATGGATACTCCTCGGCAACGAGTCGTAAAGCGTTGTCTGCGAACGATGCAGGGAAACGGGTTTCGTTGAGTGTAGGCTCCCAGAACCATACGCACGGATGGTTTCGATCACGGCGTACAAGGTGACGAATATCGTCATAGATATACTGCTCGAATTGAGGCTCTTTGTTCCAGAATTGCCAACCCGGAACATTGTCGATAACAAATAGTCCGAGTTCGTCACAAGCATCCATAAATGCGGGGTCTTGTGGACAGTGGGCATTGCGAATGACGCGCATACCGAGGTCGCGCAACTTCTTTGCATCGCGCCAATGTGCAGAGTTCGCAACAGCATTACCTACAACGGCGAAGTCTTGGTGGCGATTAGCACCAATCAGCGGCTCATTGTAGTGTTTGCCGTTGAGGAAGAATCCCTCCTTGCCCTTGAACTCAATTGAACGAATGCCGATACGGCGGCGATAACCATCTACAACATTGCCTCGCTGGTCGAGAATGCGGACATAGAGGTTGTAGAGGGTGGGGGAGTCGGGTGTCCAAAGCTCTGGCTTATTAACCGCACACTTGCGCGACAGAGTTATTGCAGAGCCGCCCTTTATCGCAAAGCGACTCTTTGATGTCGCCACTGTTTTGCCCTCTGCCGTCTGGATTTCGTATGAGAGAACACCCTTGAATGGAGCTGTGTTTGCGTTGCGGATGTGAGATTTAAGAAGTATATCCGCCTCGTCCTCGCTGACCTTGTCGAATGCCACGAAAAGTCCACCACCTGCGGTTACATTTTCGTGGTTAGGATCGGTAATAAATACATTGTTGTGAGCTACAAGCCAGCAGTCGCGGTAGATGCCACCGAAGTAGGTGTAGTCCAATACTCGCTGTGGCTTGCCCGGAGGATAGCTCTTGTCGTCGCTATTGTCCGACCACACTGCAACAATATTCCCGCCCGACCAGTTTACCGCGTCGGTAATATCAACCACTACGGGCAGATAGCCACCGAAATGCTCGGCGAGTTGCTTGCCGTTTACGAATACGCGACTCTTGCCCATTATAGCCTCGAAGTGCAAGAAGAGTCTTTTACCTTTAAGGGCAGTGTCGAGCGAGAAGTGTTTGCGATACCAAACAACACCCTGATAGTTGATGCAGCCACTCGCCTCGGTTGGCAAATACTCTATGCCGTGAGGTAACGATACTACGCTCCACTTCGAGTCGTCGAAGGCAACAGACTCGGCTCCTTCTGCCTCACCTTTATGGAATCGCCACGCAGGATTCATCGAAAAGACCTCGCGCGGGGAGTCCTCAATGGCGTAGAAACCCGCAGTTGAGAATTGCGGCTGATAGTCGGCACTCGCCTTTGCAAATGGGGCAAGGAGTGCTACAATTAAGAGTACAAAAAGTTTGGTTGTTCTCATATTTTGTCCTGTTTTTTGTTCTATTCTACCGTTTCGGCATCTTCGATTTGGGCTTCGCGCACGATTGCTAAAATCTCCTCGCGTAACGCTTTGGGTGTTACATTCTCGCGGATAACAGTGAGGTAGGAGTGGCGAATTTCGCGCTCAACAACCTCGCGTGGCAATTGCTCGAAGTAGATGTCGTTCCAATGCTTTTTGTTGAAGTGCCATGCTGGAGTTATAGCCGAAAGATATTGGTCACGCAAGGCTATCGCTCGGTCGGGATTACACTTTACGGCAATGCGCTCGGCATACTCCAATACACAGCAAAGAAACATCTTGCCTCCGACCTTATACACTACTGTATCGTCGCCAAAAGGCTGGCACTCCTCAACTAAGGGGAGTGACATTACAAAACTGCGCAAATCGATAATATCCATACTCAAAGGTACAAAAAAAATGGAAAACTACAAAAGTTCTCCATTTTATATTGCCGATTGTCGGACTACTTCAACAAGTCTGCCAAAGCTGCCTTTGCAGCCTCAACGCCCGAACCTGCAGTAACCTTCTTGAAAGTTGCAACTGCCTTATCGCGGAGCGATGCATCTTTGTTGCCACCCTCGTTGTACTTTGCATTGTATGCAGCAGCGAGAATGAGGTAGATTGCACTCTTATCCTCGTCGTTTGCCTGTACAGATGCAGCAGCCTCTGCCAACTCGATAACCTTTGCGTAATCCTTCTTGCCGTTGTAAGCCTCGATGCGAATCTTCTCTGCCAATGCAGGAGATGCTGCAGCCAACTTCTCTGCCATTGCGATAACGCCATCGAAATCGCCCGCCTGCTGCAAGCTTGCAACCTTGTTGTTAGTGTAGAGAGTCTTCAACTCGCCAGCCTTTGCAATAGCAGCAGCATACTTCTCTGCTGGCATCTTGCAAATCTTGTCGTAGATTGCCATACCCTCATCGTACTTACCCAACTCGCAGTAAGAGGTTGCGAGGTTCAATGCCATATCGGTGTTACGAGGGTTTGCTGCATAGCCCTTCTCAAAAACTGCAGCAGCGGCAGCGAAATCCTTTGCGTTGAAAGCCTCACCTCCCTGCACCTGATAAACCTTTGCAAGAATGGTGTTAGCCTTCTGCTTTGCAGTAGTGTTACCATACAACTCTGCGGTGTCGGCAGCCTTCTGCAAATACTCGATAGCCTTTGGATAGTTCTTCTGCGATGCAGCCGAAAGACCTACACCCTGATAGCAAACTGGGAGGTACTTCTTTGCGGTCGCTACGCAGCTCGAAACCTTAGGATCTTCCGAATCCATACCCTTGTCGATAACCTGCTCGAAGAGGGTAATTGCCGAAGCATAATTCTTTGCCTGAACAGCCTTAGCACCATCGTTAAACTTCGCGATAACCTCGCTCTGAGCCGAAGCCGCAACAACTGCGAGGAGCGCAAACATCGTTACAAATAACTTTTTCATAATTTTTCTATTTTGTTATTACTTTGAATTTTCGTTTTCAACTCGCAAAGGTAAGAAACTTATCGGAGTTTTGCAAAAAAATCGGTCATAAGTCGCTCGCACTCTTCGGCAAGGATTCCTGATGTTACAACGGTTCGGGGGTGGAGAATATTGCCCTCGATGGTCGAAAAGCCGCGTTTTGCGTCGGATGCACCGTAAACAATGCGCCCAATTTGGCTCCACGCCAATGCTCCTGCACACATCGGGCAGGGCTCAACCGTAACATAGAGCGTGCAGTCGTTGAGGTATTTTCCGCCGATTGTCGAAGCGGCAGCGGTGATGGCTTGCAACTCGGCGTGTGCCGTAACATCGGTCAAAGTCTCGACCAAATTGTGACCTCTGCCTACGATGCGACCACCTGCTACAATGACAGCTCCGATGGGTACTTCGTCTGCTTCGAGTGCTAATTTAGCCTCTTCGAGCGCTAAACGCATATATTTTTCATCTTTTTCGCTATTGATTTCCATATTTTTTCGTAACTTTGTGAGTTATTTTGCGACAAAGATAGAGAAAAAACGGAAAACGGAAAACGGAGAACGGAAAACTGATTGTCAATTTGTCAATTAAATAAACTAATTGTCAATTAAATAAGTTAATGGCTAATGGCCACCGCCGCGATTAAGTGGAGAGCAGAGGTTGCTTGCAAACTATGCCGAAACGCAGCGGTGAAGACCAAAGGTCAATGGCTAAAAGCACAAGAAAACTATAAAACATAATATAAAGCTATGTACAGAAGTAATACTTGTGGCGAATTGCGTGCCACAAATGTCGGACAGACAGTGACATTGGCAGGTTGGGTACAGAAGGTGCGTAACCTCGGAGCTATGACATTTATTGACTTGCGTGACCGCTACGGCATCACCCAGATTGTTGTAGAGGAGCATTGCGACGAAGCAACCAAGGCTGAGGCGGCAAAGCTTGGTCGTGAGTGTGTCGTTCAGGTTGTTGGTCGCGTTATCGAGCGTGAGTCGAAGAATGCGAAGATGGCAACAGGCGACATCGAGGTGGTTGCCGAGAAGATTAACATCTTGAATCAGGCGATTATTCCTCCATTTACAATCGAGGAGAACTCTGACGGTGGCGATGACCTTCGTATGAAGTACCGCTACCTCGACCTTCGCCGTCCACCATTGCAGCGAAATATGATTCTCCGCCACAAGATGGCTCAGGAGATTCGTCGCTTCCTCGACGGAGAGGGATTCCTTGAGATTGAGACTCCTTACCTTATCAAATCTACTCCAGAGGGCGCTCGCGACTTCGTTGTGCCTTCGCGTATGAATCCTAACGAGTTCTATGCCTTGCCACAGTCGCCACAGACCTTGAAGCAGTTGTTGATGGTGTCGGGTTATGATCGCTACTTCCAGATTGTACGCTGCTTCCGCGATGAGGATTTGCGTGCTGATCGTCAGCCTGAGTTTACACAGATCGACTGCGAGATGTCGTTCGTAGAGCAGGAGGATATTCTCGAAATCTTCGAGCGTTGGGCAAAGCATATGTTCAAGAGCGTTTTGGATATCGACTTTACAGAGCCATTCCGTCGTATGCCTTGGAGCGAGGCGATGGAGAAGTACGGCTCGGATAAGCCAGATTTGCGTTTCGGAATGGAGTTTTCGGATATTACCGATTTGGCTCACGGACACAACTTCTCGGTGTTTGACGATGCGGAGTATGTTGTAGGTTTCGCCGCAACAGGTTGTGCTTCGTACACTCGCAAGCAGATTGATGCATTAACAGACTATGTTAAGCGTCCGCAAGTTGGTGCAAAGGGCTTGATTTGGATTCGTGTCGAGGAGGGCGGTATCAAATCATCGATTGACAAGTTCTTCTCGGCGGAGGAGTTGCAGGCTATCGCTGAGCGTTTGGGCGCAAAGGCGGGCGACTTGTGTTTGATTCTCTGCGGCAAGAAGTATAAGGCATTGACTCAATTGTGCGCACTTCGTTTGGAGGTTGCCGAGCAGTTGGGCTTGCGTGATCCGAAGCAGTTTGCTCCACTTTGGGTTGTTGATTTCCCAATGTTTGAGTGGGACGAGGAGACCGAGCGTTTCTATGCAAAGCACCACCCATTCACCTCGCCTAAACCTGAGGATATCGACAAGTTGGAGAGCGATCCGGGTGCAGTTCGTGCTAACGCATACGACTTTGTATGTAACGGAACAGAGATTGGCGGTGGCTCGATTCGTATCCACGATCCGAAGTTGCAGTCGCTTATCTTCAAGTGCTTGGGCTTCACTCCTGAGCAGGCAGAGGCTCAGTTTGGCTTCTTGATTAACGCCTTCCGCTATGGCGCACCGCCACATGGAGGTTTGGCATTTGGCTTCGACCGTCTTTGTTCGTTGTTTGGCGGGGTGGATTCGATTCGCGACTTTATCGCCTTCCCTAAAAACAATGCAGGTCGCGATGTTATGCTCGATGGCCCATCGCCTATCGATCCTGCACAGTTGGAGGAGTTGTATCTCTCGCTTGTGCCTTTCGAGAAATAGTATAGAATACTATAATTTGCTGGTCGCCTCGATTTTTATGGTCGGGGCGATTGCTTTATTTATAAATTATTGTTAATTTTGTAGCATACAATATTGTGCTTGAGCGATAGTGATAAGCAATAAATAGTAAAATACATAGACATCAAATAAAAGCTGAAAATATGAAGAAATTACTTTTTGCAGTTGTAGCAGCATTTGTTGCTATGTCGTGCTGCGAGGTTAAGGAGTCGGTAGAGTTGCGATTTACTCGCAAAGATGGAACTGTGACCACTGAGGTGCGTCAACTCAAGAGGGTGTGCTTTGAGGAGTATCTTCGACTTGAACTATCCCCCGCAGAGTTGGAGAATGTTGATGAGTTGTGCGTAACCCCGTCGTTTGCCCGCGCAAAGGATGGCGAAGATGGATATTTTGTTGCGGAGGATGGCCTTCTTTACGGATTTAAGCATAATGGAATGGGGGAGTATAGTCGTGTGGCGAAGAATCTGAGAATGTCAATGAGCTGCATCAATACTCTGCACGGAGCCTATCTTGTAATATTGAAAGGCCTTGAGTTTGAGAGCATTCAGCGTTATCGTCATAAAGATGGCGAATATTCATTTTCGTATGAGTATGACCTCTCGGACTGCGGTGCGTATGAACCACTTGTGATTGATTTCTATCCAATGCCTAAGGGCGAGGGTGATTATAGCGCAATGGCGCGTCGTTATCGTGAATACCTCATTGAGAGCAATCAAATGCCTCAAATGTTGAAGGAGCGCGTCGGCGAGAATGAGCACTTGCGCTACGCTTCGGAGTCGCCAGAGATTCGTATTCGCTTGGGATGGAAGCCGGTGCCGACACCTGTTGAGCATCAAACTCTGGAGAATGAGCCCGAGATGCGTGTTGCTGTAACTTTCGACCAAGTTAAGGATATTGTTGACGAGTTGAAGCGTCAAGGCGTGGAGAAAGCTCAGCTCTGTCTGGTAGGTTGGAATCACAAGGGACACGATGGTCGCTACCCTACGGTCTTTCCTGTTGAGCCTTCGCTCGGTGGCGAGGAGAAGTTGCGCGAGTGTATTAAGTACGCGCAGGAGAATGGATATCGTATTGTGGGCCACACCAATCATACCGACATATACGAGATTTCGTCGGATTGGAATGGCGGAGCCGATGCTGCCAAAAATGCCGACGGCTCTTTGCAAAAGAATCGTGCATACTCGGCTGGTCAGATGTATAATATCTGCTACAAGCAGTCGCACGACAAATATTTCCTCGGCTACGAGCCTAAGGTTGCCGAGTTAGGATTTAGGGGGTTGGAATATGTTGATGTACTCTCGATTATCAAGCCTCATGTCTGTTATGACCCTGCTCATCCATGTACTCGTCGCGAGGGCGCAGTGTATGCCAACAAAATGTTGCAGGGATTGCGCGATATGTTCGGTGGTAGTCAGTCGGAGGGCGGTTGCTACTTTGTAGCAAAGTCGTTGGACTATGCTATGTATGTAACGATGGCGTTGAATCGTTTGACCAACAAAGAGAAGTATCCTTATATTGACGACTATGCTCCAATTTGGCATATCGTATTCAACGGCTATTTGCTGCATAATCCCGCATCGCAGACCGTTAACTTTACACTGAAAGAGCCGTACTACGCCTTGCGCAATGTGGAGTATGCGGCTCGTCCGATGTTCTATTTCTACTCGGCATTCTTTGATGATCCAAAGAAGAATTGGATGGGTAATGTCGATTTGACATATAAGGATAAAGCTGATTTGGAGAGGTCGGTAGCCGCTATTAAGCAGGGCTACGATATGTTCAAGCAGTGGGAGCATTTGCAATTTGAGACTATGGAGCAGCACGATAAGTTGGCTGAGGGGGTATATTGCTCGACCTACTCCGATGGTACTCGTGTGGTTGTGAACTACAACAAAGAACCTTATGAGTTTGAGGGCGTAAAGGTTGCAGCAGAGAACTATTCTATAATCAATTAACAACTTAAAACAATGAAAAAACTACTTTTTGCAGTTGTTGCGGCAGTTGTTGCAATGTCGTGTTGTAACTCCGACGAATCGGTAGAGTTGAGAATTACATACAAGGATGGCACATCGACTACAGAGGTGCGCCCGTTGAGAGTTAAGGGCTGCCTTTGCGGCGATAAGTACCTCCATTTCGAGATGTCGCAGGAGGAGCTCGCGAAGATTGCAGACTTGAAGGTGCTTCCTTCGTTTGGTCGCGCTAATGTGGGCGAAGAGGGATATTTCGTATCGTCGGATGGTATGCTTTCGACATTCAAACAGTTGTCGAAGGATGCTTGTCGTGAGCGCACAGCACGCGTACACATGTTGCCTGCAAACTGCTTTAAGGTGGGCGAGAAGTGCTACGCTGGTATTATGAAGGGAATGGAGTACGAGTGTCATCAAGTTGTCGCTCTGGTGGACGACAAAGAGTATCAGTACTACTACCACTATAACACCTTGCAGGATATTGTGCCATACGAGCCACTCTCGATCGATTTCTATCCGTTGGAGGGCAAGGAGGCTAACTATGCAGGCATGGCGCGCTTGTGCCGTAAGTATCTGATTGAGGCGGATCGTATGCCGCAGCTCGTAAAGGATCGTATTGGCGAGAACGAGCATCTGCGCTACGCTTCTGAGGCACCTGAAATTCGTATCCGCCTTGGCTGGAAGCCTGTGCCAACTCCTGAGCTACACCAAACTTTGGAGAATGAGCCTGAGATGATTGTAGCTGTAACTTTCGATCAGGTAAAGGAGATTGTCGATGAATTGAAGAGGCAGGGCGTAAACGAGGCTCAGTTGTGCTTGGTGGGTTGGAATGTTAAGGGACACGATGGTCGTTTCCCTGACCACTTCCCTGTAGAGCCGCAGCTCGGTGGAGAGGAGAAGTTGCGCGAGTGTATCAAGTATGCGCAGGATAACGGCTACAAGATTGTTGCCCACACCTGCCGTACCGACATATATGAGATTTCGAAAAATTGGAACAATGGTGCCGATGCCGCACGCAAGGCTGATGGCTCGTTGGTTCAGCGTTATGCTATTGGTGGTGGTATGATGTATGACATCTGCTACAAACAATCCTACGAGAAGTACTACAAAGAGGAGGAGCCAAAGGTTGCCGATTTGGGCTTCCGAGGCTTGGAGTATATCGATGTGTTGTCGGTAATCTATCCGCACGAGTGCCACAATCCTGAGCATCCGGTTAATCGTCGTGAGGCTGCCGAGTATGCCAACAAGATGTTGGGCGATTTGCGTCCAATGTTTGGCGGTAGTCAGTCGGAGGGCGGAGTATACTATGTCGCAAAATCGCTCGACTATGCGCTCTATGCTTCGATGCGTATGAATCGTATGCAGAAGTATGAGATTGTTGATGAGTATGTTCCTACATGGCACATCGTATTCAATGGCTACATCCTCAACAATGCAGGTGCGCAGACTGTTAACTATCCGCTTAAAGCTCCTATCTCGGCTTTGCGAGTTATGGAGTATGCATCGCGTCCCGTATTCTACTTCTACTCGGCATATCGCAATGCAGGTCACAACTGGATGGGCGAGACAGATCTTACCATGAAGGATAAGGCAGATTTGGAGCGTTCGGTAGCTATTATCAAGCAGGGCTACGACGAGTTTAAGAGCTTGCAGCACTTGCAGCTCTGCACCTTGGACGATAACTTTGAGGTAGCAAAGGGTATTAAGTGCAGCGTATTCTCGGACGGTACTCGCGTTGTTGTGAACTACAACAATGAGCCGCATATCTTCGAGGGTAAGGAGGTTGCCCCTGAGAACTACATTGTTTTGAAATAGTTAGAAACGATTGGCGATGAGAAAAATTTTTGTGGCAGTAGTGTTGTCGATTGTGGCGATGTCGGCTTCGGCAGCGGTGCGACAGACGCGCGAGGAGTATGTCGAAAAGTATAAGGCGATAGCTATCGCCCATATGGAGCGATACGGTATTCCTGCAAGTATCACTATGGCGCAGGGAATATTGGAATCTGATAGCGGAAATAGCCATCTTTCGACAACCTCGAACAACCACTTCGGTATCAAGTGCAAGAAGTCGTGGAAGGGGGATAGAGTCTATCACGACGATGACGCAAAAGGGGAGTGCTTCCGTGCATATCCTACGGTCGAGGCTTCGTATCAAGACCATGCCGATTTTCTCGATCAGTCGCCTCGTTACGACTCGTTATTCGCCTATTCGTCGGACGACTATCGTAGTTGGGCGCGCGGTCTGAAGGCTGCTGGTTATGCTACAGCTCCCGACTACGCGGAGCGTCTTGTGAAGATTATCGAGTCGATGAAACTCTATCTCCTCGATAAAGAGAATGGTGGAAAAATCTATGCAGCAGCCAAGAATGCAACCGCAAATACAGAGGCGTGGTTTGAGAGTAATACCGCAACCTCTGATGAGCAGATTAATCCGAACGATTTTCGTGTAACGGTAAACTCGCACAAGGGGTATGGCGTGTATCGTACGAATCAAACCTTCTATGTGGTGGCAAAGGGTGGCGATACCTACGAGTCTATAGGAAAGATATTCGATATTTCGCCAAAGATGTTGCGCAAGTTCAACGATGTTGCGAAAGATTACAAACTTGCGAAGGGAGATATCGTCTATATCGAGCGCAAAAAGACGCAGTGGCTCGGCAATGCAATGCAGCATAAAGTGGTGCGCGACGAGAATCTATATTCGTTGTCGCAGTCGTATGGTATACGGCAAAAGTCGCTTGCGAAGCTCAACCGCTTGCGCCCTAACGAGGATGTCCGCAAGGGCGAGATAATTAGATTGAAATAGAGGGAATATATATATAAAACAGTTATAAACCATGAAAAGATTTGTTATTGCATTTGTTGTGTCGCTGGTGGCTGTAATGACCGTGTCGGCGCAGATTGTGAAGATGTCGGAGCTCCCATCTGAGAGAGAGTTTCGCAAGGCTGTCAAGACGATGATGTATCGCACTAATGGTCACGACCTAACGCCAAAACGATTGGAGGCGATGGAGATTACGCAGAGTGTATTCAACCGCTTTGAGAGCAAGGAGTGGAGCGCATACAGAAAGGAGAACGACCCTGAAAAGATTGCGGAGTTGGAGCGTTCGGGTGTGCCTTATTTCTTGCGTAAGTCGTTCGATAAGGTGTGCAAAGAGGTACACAAAACAAAGGTTAAGGAGGGTACAGTTGCCGTTTGGTTGCTATATAATATGGGCTATATTGTAAAGACTCCGACTGCAACATTCGGAATAGACCTCTATTCAAAATACACAGATAAGTTGCTCGATGTGATTGATTTCGGTATGATAACCCACGCCCACGGCGACCACAATAACAAGGCGTTTACCGAGGGTATGGCGAAACGCGGAAAACCTATTCTTGCAGCATTCGATATCAAGAATGTCGAGGAGATGCGCGTTGTGGATGGCGGAGAGTATAAATTTGGCGATATCACTGTGCGAGTAACCATAGGCGACCACAATAAAAAGAAACTGCGCAACTTTGTAGCCGCATACGAGATTGATTGCGGTGCAAATACCAATAACACAGTGATTTATCATACGGGCGATTCGTGCGACTATACACAGCTCAATCCGCAGAAGCAGGTCGATATCTTTATGCCGCATATGCGAGTTGGATTGAAGATTCAGTCGTGCATCGACAAGTTCCACCCTCACCATGTTTTCCTTTCGCACTTGCTGGAGTTGGGACACCGCATAAAGAAGTGGCGCTGGACATTCCACGACGCTCTGAAGGATAAGAAGAAGCTTAAGCACGACCACATTTGGATTCCGTGCTGGGGAGAGCGCATAATCTACAATCGAAACGACTGGAAATAATAAATTAAAGCAATATAACTATGGCACAGCAACTTCGTGAGAAAATTTTGTCGGCAATAATTGACAAATCGTCGCTCAAGCAGCGTGTATTCGATAATACTTTTTCGGTATTTGGCGAGTTGAAGGATGCACTTTTGGAGATGGCATCGGAGATTGACGATGCGTTGGACGGAAAACTTGACCGTCGTGTGCGTATTGAGTACCGCGACAGAGGAAAGTTCGAGGCTCAACTCCAGGTGGCAGCAGACCTCCTTATTGTGCGTATGCACACCGATGTATTCAACTTCGATTCTAACCACATTATCTGGCAGAACGAGTATGTGCAGAGCGATAAGGCAAACTCCTATTGTGGAATAATCGACATCTACGACTTCCTCTCCGACTCATTCAAATTCAACCGTTCGGCTGACGAGGGATATTTGATTGGCCGTATCTTTATCAACCGCGAAAAGATGTTCTTCGTTGAGGGTAAGCGTCAGACGCTTGTTCGCGCCATGAGCTTCGGTAAGGAGCCTATCTCGCGTGAGAATCTTGTCACAATTCTCGAAACGGCGATCAACTACGCTCTCAATTTCGATTTGCTCACTCCACCATACGAGGAGAATAAGCGCGTTACCGTTGAGCAGTTCAACACAAAGATGGATAACTCGAAGTTCGTGACAGGAAAGAGGCTTGATTACGACTTCAATGTAGATGATATTTAGAATAGTGCGTCGCAAACAATAATGGCATTCGGGCTAACGCCCTGAATGGCATGCGCACTCCAAGGAGTGCTGAATGACATGCGCAGTCTGACGACTGCTGAATGGCAAGCGATGTAAGCTTATTTGTCATTCAATGCCATTAAGTGAGCGAATAGCGAACGAATGCCATTCAATGCCATCAAAAAATAGACTATGAGAAAACTATTTCTTTTTGCAGTGGCG
>SUZQ01000079.1 GCA_015059875.1 Rikenellaceae bacterium
CCCTCTTGGCAATCTTCATCTTCGGTGGTGAGACTATCCGTGGATTTGTATTCGCATTGCTCATTGGTGTTGTTGTAGGTACTTACTCGTCGTTGTTTATTGCAACACCTCTTGCATACGACATGCAGCGTAAGCAGTTGAAGAAGTAATAGCGTAATACCTATTATATATAGCGCACTCGATTTTTTCGGGTGCGCTATTATTTTTTCTCGGTGCAATATCCTCGTTGAGTGTTGTTTGTTTACGAAAAAGTTTCTAAATTTGCATTGCTGAATGGCTGAAAATCAGTCTGACGGCAGACATATAGAAAGTGTTTTCGCAGTCCTAAATAGAAAATCTGACAGTTTTCAAAGAAGAAAGGGCGAACGAACAGCACTCATTTCTTGTATAGTTATGTGGCGGTGCATACTCTTTGCACCTACCCATACTATTCAAGTGTGGGGATATTGCATCGTTTATTTTCTTCGGGTTTTGTCAGAGCCTCTATTTAGTAAACGGAAAGTCAGCTCCACACTTTCTTTATTTATATAATCGCCTTATTCGGGGTTGGTGGGCAAGCAAAAATTATTTCAACAATGAAGAAATTTTTTCTAATTCTTGCAGCCGTAGCAATGGTATTGCCGGGCTGTCAAAAGATTGAGGAGTCGATTGATGCCCTCGAAAATCGCATTGACAAGTTGGAACAGGATACCATTCCGACTATCGATGAGCAGATTGCAGCGATTCAGACCTCGATTAAGGCCCTCGAAGAGATTGACAAATCGTTAGACGAAAGTATCAAAGCCCTCGAATCGAATGACAAGGCTACCGCCGAAGAAATTGCTGCATTGAAAGAAGCAGACAAAGCCATTGAGACGAAAATTGAGGAGTTGAAAAAGTATGTAGATGAAGCCCTCAATTCGACCAAAGATTGGGTAAGTGCGACATTTGCCACTTTGGAGCAACTCAACGCATTGTCGAGCGAGGTTGCAGCCCTCAAATCGCTTGTAGAGGCAAACAAAGCAGAGGCTGCTGCAAATCTTGCAAATGCTATCTCAAACCTCGAAACATCGTTGCAAAAGTGGGTAGGCGAGCAGTTATCGAACTACTATACTATTGCGGAGATTGAAGCTAAAATCATCGCACTCGAAAAAGCAATTGCCGATGGCGACAAGGCATTGCAACAGCAACTCAATGATTTGAAATCGCAACTTGAAACAGCAAAGACAGAACTTACTGAAGCATACAAAAAGGCTATCAAAGAGGCAATCGAAACCAATAATGGCGTTATCAATACGAAAATTGCCAGCGAAATTGCTGCTGTAAATAAGCGCATTGACGAGGAAGTTGCAGCGATTAGTGCTAAGATAGCAACCTTGCAAGCACAAGTAGATAAGAACACCGAGGATATTGCCAAACTCTTGGCTCGTATTCAGTCGGTGTCATACTTGCCAGAGTATAGTGATGAAGTCGCAACAATACATTATCTTGGTGATTTGAGCGAGATTACGCTCGACTTCAAAGTATCGCCAAAGGAGTGCGCCGCAGAGTTAGCAAAGGTTTGGCAGACAGCCGTTTCGTGTGAGGCTCTCTACACCAAAACTCGCGCGGCATTGCTCGTAAAGATGTCTGCAACAGCATTCGAAGTAACTGATGCCGAGAATGGCGTTATCACCATTACCGCTTCGGGCGAGAATCTTTCGCAGGAGTTCTTTGCAGGCGCACAAGAGGCAAAGGTTGCGTTGGTTATTTCGGACGGCAACAACTCTGTCACAAGCGACTATATCCCAATGATTGCAAAAGAGGTTACTAACGAGATTTGGTACACATCAACCGATGGAAATATTGTTACCCCATACAGCGGAGAGAGAAATGATTTTAGAAGTATTGAATCGCTCTTTGGCGCAAATCTTGTGTCAAACACCTACAAAAATGGCGTAGGTAAATTGGTCTTTGACGCGACTATTACACTTGTGGGAGAAGCAGCATTTTATCAGATTGATAATCTCGAAACAATTACCCTCCCAAATGGAATAAAACAATTGGGCGGCTATGTATTCGCATATACCAATTACTTAAGAACTATAAAGCTACCAGCTTGCCTTGAGGAAATTTACAGGGAGACATTTCATCAATGCAATGCCATAACCGAATTAACACTTCCAGATAGTGTTACAAAGATTGCTGCTGAAGCATTCTATAATTGTAGTAAATTGGAATACATATATAGCAAGTTATCAACACCAGACAATATGACCGTTATCGTTGATGAAACTTTGAGATGGGTTTCAAGACATTACCCTGCAGGTGATTATAAAATTCCCGAAGGCGTAAAAACTATTGGTCAATTCGCTATTGGCTATCCAAACAATGTGATTACGGTGACCATCCCAGAGAGTGTTGATACTTTTGCCAATTATATATTTGTCGGAGCTAATAATATCTCTGCATTCTACGGAAAATATACCGTAGATAATCGCCATGTCATTAAGGACGATATCTTATATGGCGCAGCTGCACACGGATTAACCGAATATGAGATTCCAGAAGGCGTGAAAGGTGTTGCATATAAAATATTCCACTTCTGTACATTCACAAAGGCCACGCTCCCTGCATCATTGGAGTCAGTTAGCAATAATCTGTTTAGAAATTGCGATAAATTACGCGAGGTATATTGCAAGGCTATAGTACCTCCTGCGTATGGTGCGGATTACGACATTTTTGCCGGATGTGCAAAGATTTCAACAATCTATGTTCCTCGCGCATCGGTAGAGGAGTACAAAGCAGCAACAGGCTGGAGTCAGCACGCCGACAAAATCGTCGGCTACGACTTCTAAATGGAAAATTGCGCAATTTAATAACGGCAAGTAAGGGCAAGTAAGGGCCATTAAAGGCTAATAAGGGTATGCGCTCTTCTTTACTTGCCGTTACTAGCCGTTAACTACCCTTAATTCTGTTGCGCCGTGACCACGCTCAGAGTATGCACAACAGACAGCACCCTCCGCAGAAAAAACTCTGCGGAGGGTGTTTTTGTTGGGCTGTGGCTAAAATAATTTTGCATTTTGCATTCTGCATTTTGAATTATTTCATATCTTTGTGATATGAAAAGATTTCTTGCACTTTTGAAGACTTGGGCGCAGAAGTTGCGCAACTATGTCTCGCCCGTTTTTCTGGCGATGCTTGCCGTGTCATTTACTCTTTGGTATATCTCGAAACTGAACTATACCTACACCACCGACTTCAATATCAAAGTCAAGGTCAATGGTGAGCGTATAGTTGTCCCTTGCGTTGTGGAGGGCAAAGGTACTACGCTCTTTGGCTACGGTTTCTATGCTTCGCGTCGTGCAAATATTCCACTCTCGGAGCTGAATTACGATGTCGTGCAAGTGCCAGCAACTCCTGAGGAGGGCGAAAAACCCGATTCGCTGATGAAAACAGTCTACAAAGTGCGAATTTCTCCTATCTCGATGCAGGACGCTATCTCGGTTCGATTCAGCGACTTGAAGATAGTATCGGTAGGCGATTTTCCTGATATTGATATGCCTGAAAAATGATAAAAGTAGCAATCTGTGGCGGTATCGGCAGCGGCAAAAGCACCGTCTGCCAAATGTTTGCAGAGCGTGGCGTTGCGCTCTACGACTCGGACTCTCGCGCCAAGGCGTTGATGAATGAGTCCGACGAGTTGCGCAAGGCTCTTGTTGCCGAATTTGGCGAGGAGTGCTACAAGGGTGGCGAACTCAATCGCCCATATCTCGCAAGCCGAGTTTTCGGCTTGGAGGAGCAACTCGCAAAACTAAACTCCATTGTTCACCCAGCTGTAAAGGCAGATTTTCTGCGATGGGCAGAGGGGCAGGAGGGCGACTACTGCATTTTGGAGTCGGCTATTTTGTTCGAGTCGGGATTTGATGCGGTGGTAGATAAGACGGTGGCGGTGTTGGCACCTCTGCCGTTGCGTATAGAGCGAGCAATGGCGCGTGATGGCGCAAGTCGTGAGCAGATTGAGGCCCGTGTCAAGGCGCAGATGAGCGATGACGAGTTGGTTGCACGAGCCGACTTTGCGATAGTGAATATCCATCTCGAAGATGTCGAGAAAGATGTTGCCGAGTTGGCATATCGCTTCAAGATGATGAACAATGAGCAATCTCGATAATATATTGTGGCAGAGGGGCGTTATGGCGATTGTGAACGCTACGCCCGATTCGTTTTATGCCTCTTCGCGCACGCAGTCGCACAAGGCTGTGGCTGAGCGAGTGGAAACGGCACTGAACGAGGGTGCTGCGATATTGGATATTGGCGGTTACTCCTCACGCCCCGATGCCGAAGATGTATCGGTCGAGGAGGAGTGGCAGAGGGTAGAAATGGCATTGTCGGCTGCTCGTGAGGTGTCGGGCGATGCGCCTATTTCGATAGACACCTTCCGTGCCGAGATTATCCGCCGAGCCACCGACCGCTTTGGCGAGGTCGTCGTAAATGATATTATGGCAGGGCATGGCGATGCGGAGATGCTTGCAACAGTGGCGGAGCGCAAACTGCCATATATCGCGATGCACATGCGCGGAACACCGCAGACGATGCAACAACAGACTGAATACAACGATGTTGTTGCCGCGGTTGCGAAGGAGTTGCAGGAGCGATTGTCGGCTATCGATAAGGCGGGTGTGGAGCGCAGTCGTGTGGCGTTGGATCCCGGCTTTGGCTTTGCCAAGACGGTGGAGCAGAATTACGAACTCCTTGCGGGGCTGCACTGTTTGAAGGCGTTGGGGCAACCGTTGTTGGTGGGCGTATCTCGCAAGTCGATGATTTACAAGCCTCTCGGCATAACCCCCGATGAGGCGTTGTCGGCTACGCAGGCGGTACATTGGGAGGCGTTGCGACAGGGTGCGACACTGCTCCGAGTGCACGACATAAAAGAGGCGGTGCAGTCGATAAAACTTTACGAAAAATTCAACCAAAATGATAAAGGTTTCTAATATCGAGAAGTCGTTTGGCGACTTGAAGGTGCTGCGAGGTGTCTCGCTCGAAGTCAAAAAGGGCGAGATTGTGTCGATTGTCGGTGCGAGTGGCGCAGGCAAGACTACCCTATTGCAGATTATCGGCACCCTCCTCCCTGCCGATGGTGGCGAGGTGGAGATTAACGGCACAAAACTCTTTGCGCTCAACGAGAAGCGCACAGCAGAGTTCCGCAATCGCCATATCGGCTTTGTCTTTCAGTTTCACAACCTCCTGCCTGAGTTTTCGGCGTTGGAGAATGTGATGATGCCGGCACTTATTGGCGGAGCAAAGCGCAAGGAGGCGAAACAGAGGGCTTTGGAGTTGCTTTCGGCAGTCGGTTTGTCGGAGCGAGCTGAGCATAAACCTGCGCAACTGTCGGGTGGTGAGCAACAGCGAGTTGCCATTGCGAGGGCGTTGATGAACAGACCTTCAGTGCTGCTTGCCGATGAACCTACGGGCAACCTCGACACCCACAACCGCGATGAGATTCAGCGACTGCTGTTCGAGGTGCGTGAGAAGTTCGGGCAGACGATAGTTATGGTTACTCACGATGAGCGATTGGCTGAAATGGCAGATCGTAAAATAGTTATGAGCGATGGAGCGATACTCTAACCTTTCGCACGAGGAGTTGCACGAACTGCTCGAAACGCTACACGACCGCTACAACCGCCCTGAATTTATCGAGGCAGACCCTATAAGTATTCCCCATTCGTTTGAGCGTCAAGAGGATAGAGAGATTGCGGGCTTTCTCGCAGCGACTATTGCGTGGGGTAACCGCAAGGCGATTGTCAAGAGCGCACGCCGTATGGTCGAGATGATGGATAATGCACCATTCGACTTTACGATGAACGCTTCGGCGGAGGATTTGCAACCGCTTTTGCGCTATGTTCATCGCACCTTCAATGGTCAGGACTTTACCGATTTTATTTTAGGCTTGCGTCACCTCTGCGGTAAGTGGGGTAGTGTTGGCGAGGCGGTGCAGGGGTTGTACGAGCGCGAAGGCTCAATTCAGAGGGTGCTTGCCGAACTGCGCCGAGAGTTTTTCGAGGTGGAGCATTGTCCGCACTGCGAGAAACACCTCTCCTCAATTACGAAGGGGGCATCGTGCAAACGCCTCAATATGTATTTCCGCTGGTTTGTGCGCCGAGATAACCGAGGTGTCGATTTCGGAGCATGGCAACGCATACCGACCTCGGCTTTGTACTTGCCGTTAGATGTCCATACGGGCAATATGGGGCGAGCCTTGGGCTTGCTCACTCGCAACTCAAACGATTGGAAGGCAGTCGAGGAGATAACCTTCGCCCTCCGCAACCACGATGCGGAAGATCCCGTAAAGTATGACTTTGCACTTTTCGGGGCTGGGATCGAAGGCTTCCTGAAATAACGATAGAAGCCGCCTAACAAGGCTCTTTCGGCATCTGCCTTGGGTGGAAAATGCTCATTTACGCTCAGTAAACTCCGCTTTTCCACCCTGCGAGCAGCTTCAAAATAGCTCTTGTTATACGACTTCTATGGAAGCGGAAAGCGGAAAACGATTGCCGAGCAGAAATTTCTGCTCGGCTTAACTTTGCTATTCATTATTGAGCTTATTTAAAAGCATTTGTAATGCATCTTCTGTCATCATACAAGAATGCAAAAAATCATCAGTTTCTTGTATTTTAAGTATTCTTATTGATGGAGT
>SUZQ01000080.1 GCA_015059875.1 Rikenellaceae bacterium
CTTATACGACCAGCTCCTGCAGAACTCCCCCAGGCAAGGAATTGAGCAAGGGTATGCGGTTGTAGCGGTGCGATATAAGTAGCTTACCCTTTTTTGTTTATATTGGCTTTTAGCCATTGGCCATTAGCCATTAGCTTCTTTCTCGGAATTACATATTTTCCGTATTCTTATATAAAATCTCAACAATTCTTAATTCTCAATTCTCAATTCTTAATTTATTTTTGCTATCTTTGCGCAATTAGTTTTTATATAAGTAACGACTTAGAGTTATGCAAAAATCAATGACCGGCTTCGGTAAGTCCGAAGTTGCGATAAATGGCAAGACAATTACGGCGGAGATTCGCTCGCTCAACTCCAAACAGCTCGATTTGGGTTTGAAAACCCCTGCCGCATACAGAGAGCTCGAAAATGATATTCGTTCGCTCGTATCGAAGCGCGTAGTGCGTGGTAAGGTTGATTTGCTTGTTTCGGTGGTTTCGACCGAGGTAGCAACCGCTTCACGCATCGACAAACCTCTCTTTGCTGCCTACATCAAGCAGATGAACGAAGCGTTGGCGTACGCAGGCGTAGAGGTTGATTACGAGGCAATTATCCCCGTTGTAATGAAGATGCCGAATGTTATTCAGGCAGACACTGCCGATGCCTCCGAGGAGGAGAAAAAGGCTGTTATGGCTGCCGTAGAGGGGGCTATCGACAAGCTCGATGCGTTCCGCAAGCAGGAGGGTGCGATTTTGATTGCCGACCTGTTGCGTCGCGTCGATTTGATTGAGCAGATGCGCAACGAGATTATCCCATTCGAGGCGGCTCGTACCGAGGCGGTGCGTCAGCGTATCCGTGAGGGTATCGAGAAGTTGGGCGTAGAGGTGGATAATAACCGCTTGGAGCAGGAGATGATTTTCTATATCGAGAAGCTTGATATCACCGAGGAGAAGGTGCGCCTTGAAAACCACTGCAAGTACTTCCGCGAGGTGGCAAACAACGAGGAGCAGGCGGGTCGCAAGCTCGGCTTTATTGCGCAGGAGATGGGGCGTGAAATTAACACCACCGGCTCGAAGGCTAACCAGCACGATATTCAGAAGTTGGTGGTCAAGATGAAGGACGAACTCGAAAAGATTAAGGAGCAAGTGCTTAACATTTTGTAACACAAAATGTTAAATTGAGAATTGAGAATTGATAATTGAGAATTAAAAGAATTTGTATTTATGTCTGCGGCGCATCCTTAATAGCCCTTAATAAAGTTGCGCTGTGACAAGGACATGAGTCCGCAAGACTAAATAAAGCTTTTAGCCAATGGCTTTTTTAAGATTATCGCCTCGCAGAACAAACGGACTGCGAGGCGATTTTTTAAATGGAAGGATATACAAGAAATCCAATCCTCACAATATTCGCCATGCTGAGAATTTCCCCAGCCTTATTTATTCATTTTTCAGCTATTTATTCTGGCCAATTTTCCCATCCATGGCTTAGTGCACTACATTGACAAGTGGTACATAAGTCATGTTTCCCAACTTTTGGTTTAAAGTGGGTAAATCCTCCGCATTTACAATAACTTGTTCTACAAGCAGAACTTATGTTTGTCTTTTTAGTTCCTTTAAAAACCACATTCCCCCAAAAATCTTTTTGGTAAACTGGTGTATCATATAGAATAGGTACTTGTTTTACTGTTTCTCCACAAGAACAAGCACAAATCATTGTAACGAAGAATAATAAAAATTTTTTCATATCAATAATATTCCATGGTTAACACATTAAATATTGCCAATAATAATTCAATATACGCACAAAAAAAAGCGTAGGCAATACCCAATATCTGCATTTTGCGGTCTTAGGAAACCCGTGGCACAAATATAAAGTGAAGCCCACGCAACGCGTGAGAATCAACTTTACGACTCTTGCCACATCTAAAATTTCCTAAGTTTCAAAATGCAAGTTGTAAAATTAAAACGCTTTTCCAATATGTCTAAAATGTGCGTACCAGATACGCTAATGTTTCATAGGCAAATCTTGTTTTATAGTTTCTGCACCACAAAATTATAAATTTATTTCAGAAATTGCAAAAATTCTCTCGTCTCTCGTCTTTCGTCTCTCGTCTTTTTATTATCTTTGCCCAAAATATAGAATTATGAACGGTAAACTAATTATATTTTCAGCGCCGAGTGGATCGGGTAAGACGACTATTGTGCGAGAGTTATTGAAGCACTATCCGCAGTTTGAGTTCTCGATTTCGGCAACATCGCGTGCGCCACGAGGTGTGGAGCAGAACGGAGTGGACTACTACTTCCTTACGCAGGAGGAGTTTGCAGCCAAAGTCGCATCGGACAGTTTTGTCGAGTGGGAGGAGGTCTATGCAGGCACTTGCTACGGAACGCTCAAAAGCGAGATGGAGCGCATCTGGTCGAAGGGTAATGTTATCATTTTCGATGTCGATGTGATGGGCGGCATCAACCTCAAAAAGATATTTGGCGAGGCGGCTTGCTCAATCTTTATTATGCCGCCATCGGTGGAGGAGTTACAGAAGCGATTGGAGGGGCGTGGCACCGACTCGGCAGAGGTTATCGCCAAGCGAGTAGCAAAGGCGGAGTTCGAGATTTCGAAATCGCCTGAGTTCGACCACAAGGTGGTAAATGATGTTCTCGCCACTGCCGTAGCCGACACCCGTGCAATTATTGACGCATTTTTGAAAAAGTAAATACCTTTAATTGTCAATTTTCAATTATCAATTGTCAATTTGAAATGCGAAGCGTTTTACTCTATTTCGGCTCGTTCAACCCCATTCACAAGGGGCATATCGCCCTCGCAGAGTGGGTGGTGGAGCAGGGTTTGTGCGATGAGTTGATATTTATCGTGTCGCCCCAAAACCCATTCAAAGAGCAGGAGGGGCTCGCCCCAGAGTTCTCTCGCTACGAGATGTGCGAGTTGGCTTGCAAGGCGTCGCGCTATCCTGAGCAGATAAAGGTCTCGGCAGTGGAGTTTGTGTTGGAGAAACCCTCCTACACGATAAACACGCTGCGCTATCTGCGTGAGAATTTCGGCTCGGAGATGAAATTTTCAATATTGATGGGTGCGGACAATATCGAAAATTTCGACAAGTGGCGCGAGTACGAGGAGATTCTGCGCGACTATCCGCTGTTGGTCTATCCGCGTGAGGGTTACTCGGTGGAGAAGTTTGCAGACAAGATTAAATTCTTGGAGAACGCACCATTGTTCGACTTTGCTGCTACGGATATCCGCACGATGATAGCCGAGGGCGAGGATTTCAGAGAAAAGTTGAGCGCAGAGGTCGCTCACTACATAATACAGAATAAGTTATACAGATAATATGGAGAGATTGAAAATAGCACTTTTGGCGGGTGGAGATTCGTCTGAGCGTGAGATTGCACTCAATAGCGCACATCAGATTAGCGAGGCTCTCGACAGCGAGAAGTACGATGTAAAGGTCATTGACCTGCACCACCGCAGTTGGGCTTATACCGCGCCAAATGGCAAGCAATACGAGGTTGATAAAAACGACTTTTCGCTAACCGTAGAGGGGGAGCGCACCGAGTTTGAGTATGCGCTGATTATCATTCACGGCACACCTGGCGAGGATGGCAAGTTGCAGGGATACTTGGATATGATGGGGATTCCCTACTCGTCGTGTTCGCAGGTCAGCTCGACCATCACTTTTGACAAGGTTTCAACCAAGCGAGCAGTTGCTGAGCGAGGGATAAATGTCGCACGAGAGGTCTTTCTGCATCGTGGCGAGCCGTATTCGGCAGAGGCGATTGCCGAGGAGTTGGGGTTGCCGTTGTTCGTGAAGCCTAACGCCAGTGGATCGAGCTTTGGTGTTACTCGAGTTACCGAGGTGGAGCAGATTGAGGAGGCTGTGGCTCTGGCATTTACCGAGAGCGAAGAGGTCTTGATTGAGGAGTGCATCACAGGTCGTGAGTTCGGCTGTGGCGTATTGATTACAAAGAATAAGACGCTCGTTTTGCCGATTACGGAGATTGTATCAAAGAAGGCCTTTTTCGACTACGAGGCGAAATATACCGAGGGTATGAGCGATGAGATCACCCCTGCACCAATCTCGGAGGAGTGGAGCGAGATGATTGCAGATGCAGCAGTCGAGGCGTACAAGGCGTGTCGTTGTCGTGGCATTGTCCGCATAGACTTTATCGTTACCGAGGAGGGCAAGGCGTACCTTATCGAGGTAAACTCCATCCCTGGAATGTCGAGTGGCAGCATCGTTCCGAAGCAGGCCCGCACCGCAGGCGTTTCGCTCGGAGAACTGTATGATTTGGTTATCTCCGATACCAAATCAAATTGAGAATTGAGAATTAAGAATTGAGAATTATAAAAAGCTAATGGCTAGGAATATGATTGAAATCGAAGGCAAAATAGTTAGTGCAGACCTGCTGACCGAGAAGTTTGCATGCGATTTGTCGCAGTGCAAGGGGGCGTGTTGCATCGAGGGCGATGCGGGGGCTCCACTCGAAATCGAGGAGGTCGATATCCTCGAAGAGGAGTACGAAAATTACAAGCCCTATATGACTCCCGAAGGCATTGCAGCGGTTGAGCGTCAGGGTTTTATGGTTGTTGATGTGGAGGGCGACTACACCACGCCGCTAATCAACGGAGGCGAGTGCGCCTTTACCTGCTACGACGAGAACGGAGTGGCGTTGTGTGCCATCGATAAGGCTTTTCGTGAGGGTAAATGCTCCTTCCAAAAACCCATATCGTGCCACCTCTACCCAATTCGTGTGTTGAAATTCAAAAATGGCGGCGAGGGGTTGAACTACCACCGCTGGTATATCTGCAAGTCGGCTTGCGAGAATGGTTGCAAACTCGGCATACCCGTATACAAGGGGCTTCGCGAGCCTATCATCCGCAAGTGGGGCGAGGAGTTCTACAAGGCACTTGAAGCAGCAGAAGAACTGCTAAATGAAGAATTGAGAATTGAGAATTAAGAATTAAGAATTTAATTTTAAGCGCACCCTTAATAGCCCTTACTAGCCGTTACTAGCCCTTAAAAAGTTGCGCCGTGATAAGGGTAGGAGTTCGCAAAACGAACAATGAAAAGATTACTTACAATACTATTTACTTGGGTTGGCGTTGCAACGGCATTTGCCAATCCGCTTGACTCATTGAGGACTAAGCTCGATTCGATGGCAATAAAACCAATCGAAAAGTTGCAGTCGGCAATTGTGGTAGACACTTTGCCAACTGCCGACAAGCACCTCTCAATCGTGCTTTTCAACGACAATTCGTGGCGTTATATCCGCACGGCAGAGATTGAGGCGGACTCTACGGTCTACACGAAATATTGGGACACCGAGAAGATTTCGCCTTACCGCGAGGTGGCTCTCTCGGCAATCCCCGAAGCTACAGCAATCAAATTGGTCGATTCGTTGCGCTCGTATCGCCATCCGCACATTGGGCGAATCACATCGCGCTACGGCTTGCGTCGTCGTGTAAACCACAACGGAATTGATATCTCCATAAAGGTGGGCGACACCATCTGCTCCGCCTTTGATGGTCGTGTACGCTTCTCGAAGGCGACAGATACGGGCTACGGAACGCTCGTTATTATTCGCCACGACAACGGCATCGAAACCTATCACGGTCATCTCTCGGCTCGCTTGGTCGAGGCTGGAGATAGAGTAGTGGCAGGTCAGCCAATCGCACTCGGAGGAAACTCTGGTCGCAGTACAGGCCCACACCTCCATTTCGAGTGCCGCTATATGGGGCAGTCGTTTGATCCAGAGCGCATTATCGACTTCAAGACGGGCAAACTCAGACGCGAGGAGTTGCTCCTCAAACGCTCCTACTTCAGCATCTATTCAAAGTATGAGCAGGATTGGAATGGCGAAAAGTTGCTTGCCGATGCCGACAAAAAGGAGGCTCAGCTATCGGCAGAGCGTCGTTACTACAAGGTGCGCAGTGGCGACTATTTAGGCAAGATAGCTGCCCGAAACCATACATCTGTGGCGGCAATCTGTCGCTTGAATGGAATAAAGCCAACCACCGTATTGCAGATTGGCAGGGTGCTGCGTGTAAAGTAAAGGTTTAATTAAAGATGGATATTAGCGCAAAAATAAAGGAGTTGCACTCATCGTTACCGCAGGGAGTTACGCTTGTGGCGGTATCGAAATTCCACCCCGTAGAGGCTTTGAAAGAGGCGTACGAGGCGGGGCAGCGCATCTTTGGCGAGAGCCGTGTGCAGGAGTTGGTTGCAAAGCACGAGGCTCTGCCGAAAGATATTGAGTGGCAGATGATTGGACACTTGCAGACCAACAAGGTGCGACAGATTGTGCCGTTCGTGTCGCTAATTCAGTCGGTGGATAGTGCGCGACTTGCCGAGT
>SUZQ01000013.1 GCA_015059875.1 Rikenellaceae bacterium
TATCTCTACTGTTTCGCCATCTCCGATACTGTTGTATGAGTCGGCAATATAGGTGTATTTGCCGTTGGTTGTAATATGCACAAACGAATTGTTGGGTAGAGTGGTTGGTGTGTCGTTACCATCGCCATTATCTTCGCTATTGTTGCCATTGTCGTTGTTATTGTCGTTGTTATTGTCGTTGTTTTGCGGAGGTTGTTGTTGCTCGGTGCTGTTTGTATTGTCTGAATCTGTTGAGTTTGAACATGCAACGCCGATACAAAAAAGTGTAACGATAAGAAGTGTAAATTGTTTCATAGTCATTGAGGTTTTTATTTTAGTAAGATACCATTAGATGCCAGAGGTTAAATTAAACGGAAAGCGGAAAACTTTTTAGAGAAATTAGAGAGATTAGGGAGATTAGGGAGATTAGGGAGTTTGGCGATGTTATTCTCTCTATTTTCATTAAATTCCCTAAACTCTTTATAATACCTCTTGTCGGGTATCGTTTTCGATACCCGTGAGGGCGTTGGGGTTCTTATTGCTATTCCAATCCCAGAAAGGCTTTCAATCCAACCTTATTAAGATGCTTGATTAAAGATGCAGAGATAGATAGGGGCGGGAAATAGATGCCTTGTTGCTCATATATATCTACTATTTCTACACCCCGGTCTGGTGATTCGAGTTCAAACGCTATTATAGGGGGAGTCGCAGAGTGTTTGTAGACAATAGATATCAATTTGCCACCATTTAGTTCTAATGGGCATATTTCGCCTTTGGAGTTTAATAAATAGTAGTATTTACACGATTCCAACATGTAGAGTTTGACATAGAATAGCACATCTTGGGTATTATGGCGCAACTTGTCAAATGTCGGTTGCATAATCATACTCCCATTTGTATAGACAGCAAAGAACATGTCGGCTCAAACTTATCTCCACCAGCACCAAGCGGTATTACAAAAAAAAGAAAGCGTGGTGCTGAAAACTTATTTTAGTAAACGAGGCTCTAGCAAACCCTGCAAATAAAACAAGCAACAACCCCACGCCATACCAAGTGGTATGACGCAGCAAGATGTTTGCCTATTCCCTTTGCATTGAAAATTGCTAGATTTCGTTTACGAGAATAAACTTACACTTTCTGCGTAATTATGTCTGCAATCCGAGGACTGCTCTGCAAATATAGCAACTTATCTCGAAAAGTGCAAAATTGCACCAAGAAAATAGAGGTTATTAACGGTGTTTAGCGGTAGTTAGCGGTTGTTAGGGGTTGTTAGGGAGGCGCACACTAATAACCCTTAATTACCTCTAATTACCTCTAACAACCTCTTGTATCAAGCCTCGCAATGACGATTTATTATCTTTTTTCAAAAAATACCGCTAATTCTCAATTCTCAATTCTCAATTCTCAATTTTATTTGTTATCTTTGCGCCCGATATGTGCTATCGAAAATACAAACAAACAATATAAAAACAGTATGAAAATCACAAATGTAGAGAAAGAACAGGGTGCAGCATTGCTTCGCATCGTTGTTGAGGAGGCAGATTATGCAGCCGAGGTAGAGAAGATGCTTCGCGACTACAAGCGTAAGGCTAACATTCCAGGATACCGTCCAGGTATGGTTCCTATGGGCATTATCAAGAAGATGTATGGCAAGGGCGTAGTTGCAGAGCAGGCTTATCGCAAGGCTTCAAACGCTGCATTCGAGTATTTGCAGAAGGAGAAGATCGACTACATCGGCGATGTTATCCCAGCTGAGGAGCAGGGCGATTTCGATTTCGATAACAACACAACTCATGAGTTTGTTTTCGAGTATGGTGTAGCTCCAAAGTACGATGTTAAGCTCACTGCAAAGGACAAGATTACCTACCACAAGATCAAGATCGACAAGAAGATGCACGCATCGTTCCTCGATAACTACCTCCGTCGTTACGGCTCGTTGAAGGATGTAGACAAGGTAAAGAAGGACGAGGCTTTGAATGTAACTCTCGACAATGGCGATATCCGTATCGAGGAGGCTTATGTAGGTCTTATCTCGATGTCTGACGAGGAGCGCAAGCCATTCATCGGCAAGAAGGTTGGCTACAAGACTGAGGTTGATATCAACGAGTTGTACAAGAACCCTGCACAGCGTGCTTCGATTCTTCAGGTTAAGGAGAATGAGTTGGAGGGTATCAATCCGAAGTTCTCGTTGGAGATCACCAAGATTCGTCAGTTTGCAAATCCAGAGTTGAACGAGGAGTTCTTCAAGATGGCGTTCCCAGAGGGTAATGTTACAAACGAGGAGCAGCTCAACGCATTTATCGACGAGCAGATTGCTTCGGAGTTGAAGCGCGAGAGCGACTACCTCTTCACATTTGCAGTTCGCGACTTCTTGATTGAGAAGGCAGCGTTGGCTATGCCTACCGAGTTCTTGAAGCGTTGGCTCTACACCATCAACGAGGGCAAGTTCACAATGGAGGATATCGAGAAGGATTTTGATGCATTCCTCAAGATGTTCACTTGGAACTATATCCAGCGTCGCGTAATCGAGGCAGAGAAGATTTCGGTTTCGGCAGACGAGGCAAAGGCAGAGGCAAAGGTTTTGGCTGCAGCACAGTTTGCGCAGTACGGTATGCCTAACGCTCCAGAGGAGATGCTCGAAAACTTCTCGAAGAATATTCTCGACAACAAGGAGCAGAGCCAGAAGATCTACGAGAAGCTCTACGAGCAGAAGGTAGTGGAGTCGGTTAGCTCGAAGGTTAAGGTTACCGAGAAGGCTGTTTCGGCAGAGGACTTTGCGGAGCTTGCAAAGAACTTGTAAAAGCCGTCTAAAAGGGTGTTTTCTGCGTTACGCTTGCGCTCGAAAGCCTTACATACGCCAGGTATGCTACGGTTTCTCGCACTTCGCAAGCCTTGAAAATTCTCCTTTTATACAACTTTTAGGAGCTGGTAATATAGAGTAAGAGAGAACTCTGCAAGTTGGCTTAAGACTTGCAGAGTTTTTCGACTAAAAACATTAACTTTTTAACTTCAAATACATTATGTCAGAATTTGATAAATTTGCAAAGGGGCATTGTGGTATTTCATCGCTGCATTTGCACGACTACAAGGCGATTCACTCTGCCTATATTAATCCGATGATTCTTGAGGAGCGTCAGCTAAATGTTACGCAGCTTGATGTATTCAGCCGTTTGATGATGGATCGCATTCTCTTCCTCGGCGCACCTGTAACGGATGATGTTGCAAATATTATTCAGGCACAGTTGCTCTTTTTGGAGTCGGTTGATCCGATGAAGGATATTCAGCTCTACATCAACACCCCAGGCGGCAGCGTTTCGGCAGGTTTGGGTATTTACGATACGATGCAACTTGTGAATTGTGATGTTGCGACAATATGTACAGGTATGGCGGCATCTATGGGTGCTGTGCTTTTGACTGCGGGAGCAGCAGGTAAGCGTTCTGCGTTGCCTCACTCGCGAGTGATGATTCATCAGCCGCTTGGTGGAGTGCAAGGACAAGCATCGGATATCGAGATTACGGCTCGCGAGATTGCCCGCACAAAGCGAGAGTTGTATGAGATTTTGTCGGAGCATTCGGGTAAGAGTATCGCCGATATTGAGCGCGATGCTGATCGCGACTACTGGCTCTCGGCAGAGGAGGCTAAGGAGTATGGCTTGATTGATACAGTTCTCTCTAAACACACAAAATAGCGATGGCACAACGAGGAGGAAATGGTAAAGGTGGGCAGCGTCGTGAAGATTGTTGTTCGTTTTGTGGTCGCAGCCGCAAGGATGTCGATATAATGTTTCAAGGCGTTGATGGCTCTAACATCTGCGGTGCTTGCATAGAGGTTGGTCATAAATCGCTCACTGAGGCGGGCTTGGCTATAGCTTCGCCAAAGGCAAAGCAACCAAAGGCGGAGGTCTCGATGAGTGATGTTCCGAAGCCAAAGGAGATTAAAGAGTTTCTCGACAAATATGTCATCGGCCAAGACGAGGCAAAGCGTTCGATAGCCGTAGCGGTCTATAACCACTACAAACGCCTTTCGGTTGCGCAAGGCAACGATGATGTCGAGCTGGATAAGTCGAACATCGTGCTTGTAGGCCCTACGGGTACGGGAAAGACCTTGATTGCTCGCACGATTGCGCGTTTGCTGAGAGTTCCGTTTACGATTGTCGATGCAACGGTATTGACGCAGGCGGGATATGTTGGCGAGGATGTAGAGAGTATTCTCTCGCGTCTGTTGCAGGCGGCAGATTACGACACGAAGGCGGCAGAGCGCGGTATTGTATTTATTGATGAGATTGATAAAATTGCTCGCAAGGGCGATAACCCAAGTATCACTCGTGATGTTTCGGGCGAGGGTGTTCAGCAGGCTCTCTTGAAGATTTTGGAGGGAACGGTTGTGAATGTTCCGCCGCAGGGAGGTCGCAAGCACCCAGAGCAGGCGTTTGTGCAGGTTAATACCAAAAATATTCTCTTCATCTGCGGAGGTGCATTTGATGGAATCGAGAAGCGTATTGCGCAGCGTCTGAACACCCGTGCAATGGGTTATGGACGAGTTGATACGGAGAGTATTGACCGCGATAATATGTTGAAATATGTTCAGCCTCAGGATATTCGCTCGTTCGGTCTTATTCCGGAGTTGGTTGGTCGATTGCCTGTGCTGACACATCTTGAGCCACTCTCGCGTGCGGCATTGCGCAACATCTTGACCGAGCCGAAGAATGCCATCGTAAGCCAATACAAGGCTATGTTGAAGATGGATGGTGTGGAGTTGGAGTTTGCCGATGATGCTTTAGAGTATATTGTGGATAAAGCGGTGGAGTTCAAGCTCGGAGCGCGTGGTTTGCGTTCGATTTGCGAGGCTGTGATGAAGGATCTTATGTACGAAGCACCTTCGTCCGACGAGAAGAGAGTTGTCGTTACTCGCGACTATGCCGATGAGCGTGTAAGCCGCGCTCCGATGACAAAGTTGCATCAAGTGGTGTAAAAAATTTGCAATTGTTGTAAAAAGATAAAAAAAAATTGCTAAATTTGTAGTTGGTAATGTTTGAAAAATAGAGATATAACTATGGCTACTAATTCAAAATTGATTAAGGCAGCGGATAATATCCGTATTCTTGCGGCATCTATGGTTGAGAAGGCGAAGTCGGGACATCCAGGAGGTGCAATGGGTGGTGCAGACTTTGTGAGCGTGTTGTTTGCGGAGTTCTTGCGTTACGATCCAGATAATATGCTCTATCCGTACCGTGACCGTTTCTTCCTCGATCCTGGACATATGTCACCAATGCTCTACTCGACACTCGCTTTGGCTGGTCACTACTCGATGGAGGATTTACAAAACTTTCGTCAGTGGGATAGTGTAACCCCTGGTCATCCAGAGGTGGATGTTCTGCGTGGTGTGGAGAACACTTCGGGCCCTCTTGGTCAGGGACACGCAATGGGACTCGGTGCTGCGATTGCTGAGCGATTCTTGGTAGCTCGTTTTGGAGAGTGGCAAGCTCACAAGACCTATATTTATATATCCGACGGTGCAGTTCAGGAGGAGGTGTCGCAGGGCGTTGGTCGTATTGCGGGTAATCTCGGACTCTCGAACATCATAATGTACTACGACTCGAACAATGTTCAGCTCTCAACAAAGGTTGATGAGGTAGACCAAGAGGATATAGCTGCAAAGTATCGCGCATGGGGTTGGCAGGTGTTGGAGATTGACGGACACAATGTCGCTCAGATTCGTGAGGCTTTGACCACAGCAAATGCCTCTACCGAGAAGCCAACTCTTATTGTTGGCCATACTGTAATGGGTAAGGGCTTAGTTACTGCCGAGGGAGAGTCGTTCGAGGATAAGGTTTCGACACACGGTCAGCCTGTTTCGGCTGCTGGAGCGAGCCTTGAGGCTACGATTAAGAATCTCGGTGGCGATCCTGAAAATCCGTTCTGCATATTCCCTGAGGTGGCGGCTCTCTTCGAGGAGCGAGCTAATGCTTTGCGCCGCGAGATGGAGGAGCGCAAGCAGGTTGAGGCTGATTGGCGACAGGCAAACCCAGCTCTCTCGCTCAAACTCGATCAGTTCCTTTCGGGCAAGTTGCCAGATATAGATTATCGCTCCATAGCCATCAAGCCAGGCTCTGCTACGCGTGCAGCTTCGGCTACGGTTTTGGGTGCGTATGCCGAGCAGGTTGAGAATATGATTGTTGCCTCGGCAGACTTAAGTAACTCGGATAAGACCGACGGATTCTTGAAAAAGACTCACGCATTCAAGCGTGGCGACTTCTCTGGCAAGTTCTTCCAGGCAGGCGTATCGGAGTTTACGATGGCGTGTGTGATGAATGGTATGGCTCTGCACGGAGGTGTTATTCCTGCTTGCGGTACATTCTTCGTGTTCTCGGACTATATGAAGCCTGTAGTGCGTCTTTCGGCTTTGATGAAGTTGCATGTAATATACATCTGGACTCACGACTCGTTCCGTGTAGGTGAGGATGGACCAACCCATCAGCCTATCGAGCAGGAGGCGCAGATTCGTCTTATGGAGCATCTCCACAACCACAGTGGCGAGCGTTCGATGGTTGTTCTCCGCCCAGCAGATGCGGAGGAGACCGTTGCAGCGTGGAAAATCGCCCTTGAGGAGCATCGCCCTGTAGGTCTGATCTTCTCGCGTCAGGATATCAAGTCGTTGCCAAGCCACACTACTCGTATTGACGAGGCGATGCAGACATATAAGGGTGCTTACACCGTTCTCGATTCAGCAAACCCTGAGGTCGTAATGGTAGCTTCGGGTTCGGAGGTTTCGACTTTGGTTGCAGGTGCAGAGTTGCTCTTGAAGGATGGAGTTGCAGTTCGCGTAGTGAGCGTTCCGAGCGAGGGATTGTTCCGCGATCAGCCTAAATCGTATCAAGAGAGCGTGCTCCCTTCGGGCGTGTTGCGCTATGGTATGACTTCGGGATTGCCTGTGACATTGCTCGGTTTGGTTGGCTCGTTGGAGAATATTCACGGTCTTGACCACTTCGGACACTCGGCTCCTTATAAGGTGCTTGATGAGAAGTTTGGCTACAATGGCGAGACTGTCTACAACGAGGTTAAGAGATTGCTTGAGAAGCAATAGACTCTATCACGGAGATTAATTCGCTGCCGTAGAGGTGGCAGAAACATAATTGAAATGAAGAGAATTGCAATTGCGATTGTAATATGCGCATTGGCGGGGTTTGTTAGCCCTGTCAATGCGTTTTCTCATAACAGAGAGAGGGCTCGCGCAGAGGTTTTGAAGAATAGTAGAGGTTTCTACAAGGATGTTTTTATGGATGGAGGTATAGCAGTTACATCGCGCCATTTCCTGCCTGCAACACGGTTTATGGGGATGTCTATGGATTACTACGCATCCTCTTTGACCAAGAACCTCTCTGCGAAGGATACTTTGATGCAGAAGAATATCTTTTGCGGTAGCGAGAAGGATAGTAACGGATGGTTGCTCTATCCCGATGGCGCACCTCGCTTCCGTTTGATATATGTCAATGGTGGTAAGGCGGGAACGCATGCACGATCATTGACCGAGGAGGGAAGAGAGAATTTGCGTAAATATGTCGCTGCGGGAGGCTCATACATCGGTACCTGTGCAGGAGCATACCTTGCAACTGCGGGAACTATACGCAGTACGGGTAAAGTGAGGAATGCAGATGTCTATTTGGGTGTATGGCCCGGTTATGCGCATCCAACACGCCTATCCAAGAGCAAAACAGCGATGGCAATAGAGCGCAAGAGCCCATTGTGGAGATATTTCGATTTCGGCAAGGATAAGCAGGTGTTGGATGTACGCCACAATGGTGGTTGTTACGCCTACGATGGTGCGGAGAAACCGTTGCCAAAGGGGACTGAGGTGTTGTCGCGATATATCTTCATCAATACCTCAAAGGTAAAGATTGATGGCGAGATGAGTGCTTGGGCTTACAAAGATTCGGAGCAGAGTGGTCGCGTTGTGATGTGCGGCTCGCACCCCGAATCTATTGCGCAGGGCGAGCGACTTGAGTATATGTCGGCAATGATGCTCTATGCGATGGATGGCAACCCTACGCCAAAAATCAAGGGTGTGCTTGAGCCAAATGTGGTGCGCGAGATGAATAAGCGCACCGAGGATAACGATCCAGACTTTACCCGTGTGGGCGATAGACAATACCACCACTTTGCTATTGATGTTCCGAAGCGTTGCAAGTGCGCCATTATATCGCTTGAGGGGTACGAAGGGGAGAATAGATTTGATCTCACCGTTTGTGCTAAGCGAGGCGAGTTGGCATTCCATGACAATACCCTCACAAAGATTGTATCGCGCGGATGTAAAAAGCAGCTCAAGATAGAGAAGCCAAAGGCGGGACGATGGTATGTGTCGGTTTTGTGTGAAACAACCGTAACTGCGCTTGTTGGTAAGTATGGCACGCGCTATACAGGGCGTGTTGGCGTGCTGAATGGCGTGCCATACAAGATTTCAGTTAAGTACGAATAGAAAAAAAGTATAACCAAAAAACAATAACTAATTATGAAGAGATTAACACTTTTCTTTGTGGCTCTCTCTGCCACATTGTCGCTCTCGGCGCAGTATTATCAGGATGCCGTAAACAAAGATATGTTGCATATTCGTCAGCCTCGCACTTTGCAGCGCGTGGAGATTGATTTGCCTGTTGTTGATGGCTACACACCTTACAAGGCAGACCTTCACAATCACACCATCTTCTCGGATGGACACCTTACGATGGAGGCTCGCGTGCGTGAGGCTTGGGCAGATGGTTTGGATGTTATGGCCGTAACAGAGCATCTCGAGTATCGCCCACACGAGAAGAACTATGTAAAGTACCTCAAGGGCTATGTGAAGAAGGGGGCAGAGGCTAAGAACTACAACTTCGTATCGGTCAATCGCCCTGCATCGGCTGACGCTATCAATGTCGATTTGAACTACCCCGTAGAGGTGGCTCGCAAGGCTGCAAAGATGTATGATTTGACCATTATCCCAGGTATAGAGATTACCCGTAGGGAGGGCGAGTATAGCCACTTCAATGCGCTCTTTACAACCGATAACTTGGCAGTCTTTGCTACTGAGACCATTGAGTCAATTCGCAACGCCAAGAAGCAGGGTGCGCTCGTTATGCACAACCACCCAGGATGGACACACAAGGATATGAAGATGACAAAGTTCGAGAAGGAGGTCTACAAGGAGGGCTTGCTCGATGGTATCGAGATTATGAACGGAACAGAGTTCTACCCACAAGCTATCGAGCGCGCAAAGAAATACAACCTCTTTATGTCGTCGAACACCGATGTTCACTACCCATCGGCTGAGCGTTATGAGAGATATGGCGCACTTCGCAATATGACCATTATCTATGCTAAGGATAAGAGCTTGGCATCGCTTCGTGAGGCTATTGAGGCTCGCCGTACTCTTGCCCTCTCGTTTGGTACATTGGCTGGCGATGAGGAGTTGGTTCGCAAGTTCTTTGCCGCTGCTGTAACCGCTTGCAAGACAGAGGTTGATCAGAAAGGTCGTGCGCAGGTTATCCTTACAAACCATAGCTCGGTTGAGTGGCTTCTCAGTCGCGAGGGCGAGAAGATGATGATTTTGGAGCCAAAGTCGTCAATCATCATTCGTACAAGGAGCTCGAAGTCGAATGCAATTACCGTTTTGAATACTTGGTGTGGAGAGAATCAGCACCTTGTTTACGACTTTAATTTGTAGTACCCGATGAAGAGGATATTGGCACTATTGGCGGTTTTATGTGGAGTATATACCGTGTCTGCGCAGTACTATCAGGATGCGCAGAATCCCGATATATTGCATATTCGCCAACCTCGTAACCTTGTTCGTACGGAGTTTATTATTCCGAACCTCGATGGCTACAACGGCTACAAAGCCGATTTGCACACCCATACAACCTATTCGGATGGCTCGGTGGGAATGAGTGGCAGATTGGAGGATGCGTGGAAAGATGGTTTGGATGTAATGGCCGTGACCGAACACCTTGAGTATCGCGCCAGCGAGCCCGATATGGTAAAGTGGATGCGTGGTTATGTGAAGAGGGGCGCAAAGGCGGAGAACTACTACATCACTCGCTATAAAGTTCAGCCTGAGAGAAAGGATATTCACACCGATTTCCAATATCCAGTGGAGCATGCTATCAGAGAGGCGAAGCCTTACGATCTCACAATCATTCCGGGTATTGAGATTACTCGTGAGCCTATCGCTTATGGACACTTTAACGCTCTCTTTACCACTGATAACAATGCCATTCACGCGCCTACTTGCGAGCAGGCTATCCGCAACGCGAAGGCGCAGGGAGCAATCATTATGCACAACCACCCAGGATGGCGACGCAAGAGTATGGAGATGCACGAGTGGGATCGTATGGTCTACGACGAGAAGTTGATAGATGGTATCGAGGTTATGAATACTGCGGAGTTCTATCCAAAGGCCATCACGCGCGCGTTGAAGTACAACCTCTTTATGTCGTCGAATAGCGATATCCATGGAGTTACGGAGCGTGTAGATGGGCAGACTCGTCGCAATATGACCTTTATCTATGCGAAGGACAAATCGCTCGCCTCTCTGCGAGAGGCACTCGAAGCCCACCGCACTATCGCCTACTCATTCGGTACTATCGCTGGCGAGGAGACGCTCTTGCGTAAGTTTGTTGAGGCTGCATTGGAGGTGCGTGAGGCGGGTGCTGACCGCAAGGGCAAGATGCAGTATGTTGTGAAGAATAGTACTTCGGTAGAGTTTCTCGTTCACTTCGAGGGCGGAAACCCTATCGTCGTTGCTCCTCTTTCGTCGGCTTTCATAAAGGAGTTGAAGTCAGGACAGACTACTCTTGTTATCGCAAATGCGTGGTGCGGCGAGGATAAGCATATAACCATATCCGTTAAGTAGACGAAATAGAGTCAAATATGGGGTTGCTCAACATATTCGTTGGGCAACCCCTTTTCTCACTACAAGCGGGAAACAGAACACAAAGTTTTCCGCTTTCCGCTTTTCGTTTTCAGTTTTTTATGTATCTTTGCAGTTGTAAGATGCAAAGAAGCGAAGTTATGTTTTGGAGTGAATTGTGGGATTTTGTTAAGCGCAATATATTTGCCATAGTGCTGATTGTTACACTTGTAGTAGCAGCACCGTGGTCGCTTATTTTTGTGTTGCCTATAGCATTGTTCTTCCTCTTGCTGCTTGTAATTATATGGCGTGTGCGCAAGGCGCAACAGCGAATTTACGATGAGGCGCGTCGTCAAGCTGGCGGAGAGTACGAGGAGGAGCGCGAGGAGCAGTCGCATCGCTCGTGGTGGCGAGGCCGCACGAAGGGCGAAGGCGAGGTTACGGTGGTACGCACCGAGCAACCTGAGCAGCGCATAAACGATGATGTCGGCGAGTATGTCGATTTCAAGGAGGTTAAAAACGAAGAAACCAAATAGAGATGTACCCCGCAAAGGGACAGTAGTTAGATTATGAAGTTTATCTCGAATTTTTTTGGAGCAATAGGCAGGTATGTACAGCTTATGGGCAAGGTCTTCTCCCGTCCGGAGAAGTTCGGACTCTACTATCGCCGTGTACTTGTTGAAATTGAGGCTCTGGGTATCAATTCGATACCGCTTGTAGCTATTATCTCGGTCTTTATCGGAGCCGTTATCGCCCTGCAGATGGCGATGAGTTTGGAGTCGCCATTTATTCCAAAGTATATGATCGGCTACGCAACTCGCGAGACGATGATTTTGGAGTTCTCCTCTACGGTTATCGCCATTATCTTGGCAGGAAAGGTGGGCTCGAATATCGCGTCTGAGATTGGTACAATGCGTATTACGGAGCAGATTGATGCTTTAGAGATTATGGGCGTGAACTCAGCCTCGTATCTGATTCTGCCAAAGGTTATCGCTACCGTGTTGTTCTTTCCGTTGTTGGCACTCTTCAGTATGATGATTGGAACAATGGGAGGCTATCTGATTGCAATCTTTACGGGAGTGGTGCTACCGTCGGAGTATATCGAGGGATTGCACTACTGCTTTGTGCCATTCTTCATCTCCTACTCGTTGATTAAGATGGCGGTCTTTGCATTCCTCATCACCTCCATTTCGGCATTCTACGGCTACTACGCCGCAGGAAATTCGTTGGAGGTAGGTCGAGCTTCGACTCGTGCGGTGGTTACAAGTTCAATCGCCATTATGATTTTCAACCTCATTCTTACACAATTAATGCTGACCTAATATGATTAAAGGAGAACACATATATAAATCTTTCGATGGTCGTACCATCTTGGAGGATATCTCGGTGCAGTTCGAATCGGGAAAGACAAACCTTATCATTGGTCGTAGTGGTTCGGGCAAGACTGTATTGCTCAAGACTTTGGTGGGACTTCACGAGCCTGATAGTGGCGATATTTTCTACGATGACAAGTGCTATACGGCTCTCTCATTTGCCGAGCGCAAGCTCGTGCGTCGCGAGGTGGGAATGATTTTTCAGGGCGGAGCGTTGCTCGACTCCTCAACGGTGTACGACAATGTGCGTCTGCCACTCGATATGTTTACAAATCGCACCTCTGCCGAGAAGGATAAGCGCGTTCGAGAGTGCTTGGAGCGCGTAGAGCTATCTCATGCAGGACATCTCTATCCGTCGGAGCTTTCGGGCGGTATGATTAAGCGTGCGGCTATTGCACGCGCAATTGTTCTCAATCCGAAGTATCTCTTCTGCGATGAGCCAAATTCGGGTTTGGATCCACAGACCTCGATTGTGATAGATAACCTTATCCACGATATTACAGTCGAGTACAACATTACAACGATTATCAACACTCATGATATGAACTCCGTGATGGAGATTGGCGAGAAGATTGTCTATATTCATCAAGGTAAGAAGTGGTGGGAAGGAACTAAGGAGGAGATTCTCCATGCTGACAACAAGGAGTTGAACGATTTTGTCTTTGCATCGGCAATGGCTAAGCGAGCAAAACAGGTGCTTTAACAAAAAAACCGAGGGAAGGATGAAAAAGTTTCTTTTATATGCCGCGATAGTGGCAATTTTTGCAGCTTGTAATCCTGACGAAGGAGGTAAGGGTGGCAATAGCGGCAACAGCGGTGTGTCGTCCGCAGAGTTGTCGGCGAATAGTTATGCCATAGATGGCAAGGTGTCGCAATTCGGCAGCACGGTGGTGTTGATGTTGGGAGATAACATCTCTATTGTAGCGACTCCAACTGCAGGTGTAGCGACCGCTGAGGCTATCCTTGAGTGCGATGAGTACCTCTTCGCATCGGTAAATCCTCTCCTTTTGGATAAGAGTTTCGACCTAAAGAGCGAGAGTTCGCTCTTTACCTTTATCTCGACTCTTTCGGGCGCGCAGCTTGACGCTGTTGCTCCAGATATGACAAACGAGATTTCGGCAGGAACAGCGAAGTTTACCTACGAGAATAAAATCCTCGTTGTGAAGGCCGATTTAACGCTCATTAGCGGCACAACGCTCTCGCTTTATGCAAGAGCAGAGCAGCAGGTTGTTGTAAATGAAAATACAATGAGCTGTGGTAACACGAAAAAAGTTGTCCGTTCGGCATTCTATATGGAGGAGGGAGGCAAGACTGCGCTCTACTTTGGCTCTGGAGAGGTAGAGTACTTCGAGGAGTTCGAAAATGTCGTATGGCAGACCTATATTATGGTGGACAACGCCTTTGTGGATGGAGTGAAGCACAATGTTGATGCTTCATCAATAGAGGCATTCGGAATGGTAGACCTGCTTAATGAGAGTAATAGTGTAGCTATCGATGCAGACAATTTGCAGGGCGCAACGGGAAGCTACACAATCAGCAAAACGGGCGATGGGGCATACTCGGTTGAGATAGCTGTTATGGTCAATGGTCTCTCTTACGCGGTGTCGTTTGTTGGCGAGTGTGTGTCGGTAGATCTTGCACCTGAGGTAAAGAGCAACTATCTGCTTTTCGACAATAAGGAGTACTCCATCTCGGCAGCAACGCTTACGAAGGGCGAGTCGGTATGGAGCGTGGAGTTTGTTACATCGAGTGGAAAGAACTTGTTGCTGACTGCACCTGCAAAGTGCTTTGATGGCAATACATACGGCTTCTCGCAGAGCGCAGACCTTACTCTTTCGTACGATGGCATAACTTATAGCAAGGCAAATGGTTATAGTGGCTCTCTGACCGCTGAGTATGATGCGACAAATCAGAGCCTTACAGCAGAGTTCTCTAACTACGACAACTTGCAATTTAGCTATGCCGGTAGCGTTACAGTAGTAGAGTAGACTGCAAAAATATAAATGATAAAAAGCAACTTCGCACCTTTTCGGGCGAGGTTGTTTTTTGTGGATACCCGTTTTAGATTACTCAATTTTAGGTATTTTCGCAGCAATTTTTCTGCATATAAATACTCTTTAACGATTAATTTTTGATTTTATATCTAATTATTTTTTACTATCTTTGCGCCGTGAAACCGTCGATTCGAAATAAGAGGTCGTTTGTTGTGCTTATTGCCGCGCTTATGATAGTGTCGGTATCGAGTCGAGTGTGGATCACTCACGATAGGGGTTACTACGAGGATTTTCTCCGTACCGCGCACCCGTCGGAGGATGCAAACACTTGGGTTTCGTGTAACTGTCCAATCTGTCACGCTGAGGATTTCCTCGCTGTTGCGGCAGAGATCTTTGAGTATAACCCTATCATTGCCGAGTTGGAGTGGGAGCAGAGCATTTTGCCTACCGCTGCGGCTAATGATATTGTTGTTGTCTCCTCGCTCAGAGGACCTCCCTATTTATCGTAAAACATTATAGGATTTGGAGCGATATGACTCGCTCCAACTAAATTGCCTTCCATGTTCTCTTTTTGCGTTATGCTTGGCTCGAAAATGCTCACATACGCTTGGTATGCTGCGCTTTTCTCCCCTTCGCAAGCCTTAAAATAGAACAAGTTATGCGATTTCCGCCAGAAGGAATAGAACTTTCTCGGCAGAATAGATAATTTTTAACGATAAATACAAACCCAAAATGAAAAAAATATTCTCAACTATCGTAGTTGTATTATTTGTGTGTGCATCCGCATACGCACAAGGCGGTCATCAACACCACCACGGACAAAATCATCAAACCCACCACCACGCCAAAGGCGAGCAGTGTGAGGCTACAATTCACGGACACATCACCGACTCCCGTACAAAGGAGCATATTCCATATATTACCGTTACAATTGACGGTACAACCGTAGGTACTACGACCGATGCTACGGGACACTATACCCTCTATCACGCCCCTGTCGGCAAGTTGAAGGTTACCGTGTCGGCTATCGGCTATGCCAGCAAGACCAAGGAGGTAGAGGTTGAGTGTGGCTCGGATATTATTTTGAACTTCGAAACCACCGAGGAGCAGATTGCGGTAGATGCAATTGTTGTGTCGGCAAACCGTAACGCCACAAAGCGTAGCGAGGCTCCGACTCTTGTAAATATTGTCGATTCCGACCTCTTGAATAAGGTTTCGGCACCAACTTTGGCGGAGGGCTTGTCCTTCCAACCAGGAGTGCGTGTAGAGAACTCGTGCCAGAACTGCGGCTTTGCGCAGGTGCGTATCAATGGTCTTTCGGGACAATATTCGCAGATTTTGATCAACTCACGCCCCGTATTCTCGGCGTTGGCAGGAGTGTATGGCTTGGAGCATATCCCTGCAAATATGGTAGAGCGCATCGAGGTTGTGCGTGGTGGTGGCTCAGCACTCTTCGGCTCGTCAGCTATCGGTGGAACAATCAATATTATCACAAAAGAGCCTCTTCGCAATTCGGGCGAGTTGGCACACTCGCTCACCTCAGTTGGTGTAACGGGCGCACTCGACAACAATACGACTTTGAACGCTTCGCTCGTTACGGATGACCGTAAGGCTGGACTCACAATCTATGGTCAGAATCGTCTGCGCGATGCCTACGACCACGATGGCGATGGCTTCGTGGAGATTCCAGTTATCAAGTCGCAGACTATCGGAACGCAGGCTTATATCAAGACAAGTGCGTATAGCAAACTCACTCTCGACTACCATGTTACGAATGAGTATCGTCGTGGTGGTGACCAGTTGGAGCGACCTCCACACGAGGTTATGATTGCCGAGACTACCGACCACCTTATCAATAGCGGAGGTTTGACCTTCGAGGGAACATCGAAGAATACTCGCCACCGTTATAGCGTCTTTGCATCGGCTCAATCAACCAAACGCGATAGCTACTATGGTGCAGAGATGAACGAGAACGCATACGGTAAAACGGATGGCGTAACGGCTGTTGCAGGAGGTCAATACCTCTATCGTCTCAAGTGGTTTGAGCTTACGGCTGGTTTGGAGTATAGCTACGACTACCTCTTCGATAACCCTATCGGATATGCGTCGGAATCTTTCTATAAGAGTATGATTATTGAGCAGCATGTCCACAATGCGAGTATCTATGCGCAGGGCGAGTTCAAGTTCAATAAGTGGGGTTTCCTCGTGGGAGGTCGTTTGGATAATTGGTACAACGCCTCGAACAAAAAGTTCCTCTGCATCCCTTCGCCGCGTGTAACTTTGCGCTACAACCCTACGCACAATATCAACCTTCGTGCAACTTACGGCTCTGGTTTCCGCGCTCCACAGGCGTTTGACGAGGATTTGCATATCCTTATCGTAGGTGGCGAGCGTACCCGTATCCGCTTGGCTGAGGATTTGAAGGAGGAGCGTTCACACTCGTTCACCCTCTCGGCAGATATGTACAAGACTTGGGGGCGTGTGCAGGCAAATCTCCTCGTTGAGGGTTTCTATACCATTTTGAACGATGTATTTGCTCTGCGTGACTATGCAGGTAGCGATCTTGGCTCGACTATCGTACCTATTGAGGGTAAGGATGGTGTCTACGATATTAACGACGGTGCGCGTATCTATGAGCGTTATAACGGCTCGGGAGCAAGTGTTATGGGTTTGAATGTTGAGGGTAAAATTGCCTATGCCCCTTGGGTTGAGGCTTCTGCTGGTGTAACATTGCAGCGCAGTAAGTATAAGGAGCCTGAGCAGTGGAGCGATACCGCAGAGCCTACACTCAATATGTTCCGTTCGCCAAATGTATATGGCTACTTCACCATCACAACCCAGCCAATCAAGAACTTCAAGATTGACCTATCGGGTAACTATATGGGTAGAATGTATGTCGATCACTACGCAGGAGGTTTGCTCCCTGATGGAACTGTTCTTGAGCAGGATCGTCTTGAGCATACCAAGCCATTCTTTGACCTCGGCGTGAAGTTATCGTACGACTTCAAAATTTGGAAAACTATCGGCTTGCAGGTAAATGCGGGAGTTCGCAATATCCTGAACTCATATCAGAACGACTTCGACCGTGGCGCAGCGCGTGATTCGGGTTATATCTACGGCCCATCACTTCCGCGCTCGGTATTTGTAGGAGCGAAACTATCGTTCTAAAGTGTATTGGTTAGAGATAGAAAGAAGTTGTCTAACAAGGTGATTTCTGCGTTATGCTTGCCCTCAAAATGCTCATTTACGCCGAGTAAACTCCGCTTTTTCGGGCTTCGCAAGCCTTGAAATCCCTCTTGTTATACAACTTCTGACAAAATTGGGAGTGTCTAAAAAACTTGTTAGACACTCCCGTTTTATGTTACTGGTGCTGAGTCAAACTATTGGTGTTGTGGACGGAGCAGGTCCTGAACAACCTTAACAGGCGAGAAGGTCGAGATAGGCACATCCACGAAGATGGTGTTCCACTTCGCCATTGCGCCATTCCACAAACCCGGTAACTCCTGCGCGCGCAACTCGCGACCACCGCTTGACTTCGAGGAGATAAAGCCCGTCTTAGGATCGGTATACCCCATCAAATCGAACTTTGAGCCATCGGCACGGCGCACTCCACAAACCAAATCAACAGGGTTGAAGTGGGTGGCAGCCCTCATCAATGGCATATCCTCTGCCGAAATTTGGCTCGACTCGGCAATCTGCAACGACTGTGTGCCATCCTCGTTCTTTACCCAGAATGGGCCTCCTCCAGGCTCGCCCTCGTTGCGCACCATACCGCAGACGCGGATAGGGCGATCGAGCAACGACTCCAGGAGAGCCGCATCGTACTCGGTCGGGAGCTTGGTGCAGAGCCTCTTCTCCACGAACTCTGCAACCTCTGCCAAGTTTGCTACGCCCTCGCGCAACGCTTTCAAGTGCGCAAAAGTCTGCGCCTGCAGGTCGAGCAATACGCCCGCCAAAGCCTTCTTGTAACGAATGGTGTCGCCACGCAGAGCGTCGGTGGTGACATTGTCGATATTCTTCACAAAGATAACATCCGCCTCAATGTCGTTCAGATTCGAGAGCAATGCTCCGTGTCCAGCAGGGCGGAACAACAACTTACCATCGTCGGTAAGGAATGGAGTGTTATCAGGATTTACCGCAATAGTATCTGTCGAAGGTTTCTGCTCCGAGAAGGAGATGTCGTAGCGAACACCAAACTTCGCCTCGTACTTCGCTACGCGCTCGTCGAGCAGGGCTTTGAATGCAGCCTTATGCTCTGGCGATACGGTAAAATGCAGACGCGAAACGCCATTCGATGCGCCATACTGCGCACCCTCCATCAGATGCTCCTCGATAGCTTTGCGAGCGCCATCGGCGTAGTTGTGGAAGGTAACGAGTCCCTTTGGTTTTGCGCCATAGTTCAACCCCTCCTTGATGATTGCCGATACGACAGCTTTGTCATCTGCAAAGTCTACGCCCGTAGCCTTCAGTTCCTCGTAGAAGGCGAACTTCTCGATATTTTGCAGCAGTGTATCAATGCCCTTGCCGCGTTTGTCGTCGTTTACGAACTCGAACAACTCTTTGAACATTCGTGTCGCTGCACCCGAAGCTGGAACAAACTTCACAACTTCGAGCTTGTCGGCAATGCCGTCGTAGTAGTTAACTGCATTGTCGCACGCCTCGTCCGAGAGGCAAGTGATGCCATCCTCAGGAGAAGCCGCCTTTACCACTTCGAGCGAAGGGAATCCGCGACGAAACGCCTCAATCTGCTTTTCGACCTGCTCTACGGTTAAGCCGTGAGCCTTAATCTCTTGAATTTGATTCTCGTTGAACATATTTTTGAAAGTTTTAAGGAAATTCGTTTTCATCCAATCAAAGATAGTGATTTTTTCTCTACTGCACAAAAAAAAGCCGAGCAAAATGCTCGGCATATCATATAAAATGTTGTTACTCTCGTTCAATAGCGTAGATACTTGTCAATACCGCACGCTCGCCTTCGTGGTCGAACTTCTTGTTGTCGCACGGGTGATTGATAATACCCAACTCTCGGCTCCACAGCGTCGAAGAGCCTCCACCATCGAGATTCATCGCATCGGTCATCCCAAACCACGCGCAGATCTTCTGCAACTCCTGAATGGACATTCCCTCAGCATTTCCCGCAGAACGGCCATCCACAACAACAAAGTAGATGGTATTCTTCTTGTCTTTACCGATTATGGTGCGAGGGTGACGAGTCTTGAAGAATGTAATCATCGACATTATATTACTTGCGGCATTTGTTTGCGATAGGAACTCGTCGTATGGTATCACTATACCCTCGTCCATTAGCATAGGGCCACACGAAAGCACATTGTCCTTACCCTCGATTGCCGTCGAAAAATATGGGTGTTCGTAGCTCTCCATAATCTCAATGTGGTCATCGAAGATAAAGAGCAAGCCGTTCACTCGCGGAATCAGACCTGTACTAGTCCTATTCCAAAGCAACTCTCCGTCAATTTTAATCAAGCTGGTAGGCTCGCCCGTGATTGTGTGCCAATAGCAACCATTGATGCCGTAGTCGGCACTGAGGCTTGCGCCCATTTCGCTCACTTTAGTTTCCTCGGCAGGCAAAACGGCTTTGATTTTGTGCTTTTCAGGTGAGATTTTGACAACGGAGATATTCTGTGCCGAGTCGAAAATCTCTGTCGAGATAACAAAACCCTCTGCATTGCTTATATCCAACTTCTTGCGCTTAGCCGACATCAATGCCACCGAGTCGGGGTCTATATACTTCTCTACCACTACAGGCCCATCGGGGGTATCTATCACCAAATCGCCATTTTCGCTCTGCATTCCCTCAAGTTCGATTGAGGCTCCACTCTTGAATGTGAACGGCTTAAATTCGCGCACAACACCCGCCTTAACATCTGTTGCGCTCCAATGCAACTTCATCGTTGTTCCGTTCTTGGTAGTGACAATGACCTCGCACTTGCCGAAATCTCCCGCAGGGATAGCGATATAGAGGTGTTTTTCCTGCGTAGCCGATATAGACTCTTCTACGAAGTAGGTGATTCTATTTGTCGTTCTCCCCTCGATAGCCGAGATTGTACCCGTTTGACAATCGACATCAAATTCGCCAGCGAGAGCAACACCCTCTTGTGCTATGATTTCAATCTTGGCGAGCGTAACACTGCCCTTTATCGCCAGACGCATAACCCCTGCGAGATGTCTCAAGAGAGTCTTATCGCCATTGTTGTAGCATCCGCACATTGGAGCATCACCCACATCAAAGGTGTCGGCAACATAGTGCTGCTCACTCTTGAATACCACAGTCGGTCGCTCTTTTGAGCAGAGAGAGCCCTCGGTGTATGGATAGGTGAGATTTGATGGCGTCGCTATCTCTTGCCCTGCAAAGTAGAATGTTGCAGATGTTCTATCCTTGCTGATGGTTGAGGAGGTAGAAGCTACGCCGTTCGCAACGATAGCATCGCCTGCGCTCCAATATGTTGGATAGCTCTCGCCCGCTTTTGCACCCAAAGATGTTCGTGTCGTCGGCAGCGCAACTGTGATTTGGTTTTGCCCCTGTATGGCAGTGTCGGTTGTCCCCAAATCTTGGGAACACGAAGCCGTTATAGCAAGTAGGGCTATAATTGCTACAATGTAAGCAATGGAGATAAATCTCTTCATAAATTATCTGTTAAGTACATAGGCAAAGTTACATAAATTTTGCATAATATAGCCACTCTGAAGAGATTTTTATCTACACTCAGAAAAAAGGGGATAGCTAATATTTTTTAGCCACCCCCCACTATATGCTTGTCCGAAAGTCTACGACATTGCTATCAGTGCCAAAATCTGTGCTGTGAATATTCGCAAGAACATTGTTAATGGATATACGGTTGCGTAAGCTACAGCAGCGCGATCATTTGTCGCTACAGTGTTGGCGTAGGCGAGTGCTGGAGGGTCGGTCATTGCACCCGACATCAATCCCATCAGCGAGAAGTAGTCCATCTTCATCGCCTTGCGTGCGATAATGCCCACGATAAGGAGAGGCAAAACAGTGATTATAAATCCGAAGAGAATCCACCAATAACCACCATTTGCAATAGCCTCGACGAAACCTTCGCCTGCGCTCAAACCTACTGCGGCGAGGAAGAGCGAGATACCAATCTCGCGAATCATCATATTTGCCGAGTTGGTAGTGAAGGTTACGACCTTATATTTCGGGCCATATTTTGCCAACAAGATGGCAACGATAAGCGGGCCTCCTGCCAAACCGAGTTTTACGGCTTGCGGAACTCCAGGTATCGCAATCGGAATCGAGCCGAGCAGAACACCGAGGAATATTCCGATAAAGATAGGGAAGAGGTTTGGTCGATCAAGACGCTTCACGGAGTTACCGAGAATGGTCGAAACTTGGTCGAGGTCGTTAGCGCGACCAACAACCACTACAACATCGCCCATCTGCAAGCGCAACTCGTAGGTTGCAACAAGCTCGATACCCGCACGCACAACGCGCGTAATGGTAACATGGTAGTTCTCGCGGATATGCAGGTCGCCAATATGCTTTCCGTTGAGTTCGGGTTTGGTAACCACGATACGACGCTTCTCAAGATGTGACGAAGCAGAACCCCACTCCGAGTCGTTTACCTTTACAACATCTCCGATAAGCGACTGCATCAGATCGACATCCTGACTGCTTACCACAATACGCAAGATATCGTTCTCCTGCAACTCGGTCTGTCCAGACGCGATGCGCTGCTGATTCTCGTGGTCGAAGATTCGTGCCACAACAAAGTGGCTGCGTGTCATACGGCCAATCTCCTCGATTGTCTTGCCAAAGATGGCTCGGTTTGTTACACGAACATCAATGCGTACGGTGCGTGGAGCATCCGAACGAGTAGCCTTTGCCGCCTCGCGGTCAATCTTAACCTTGAAAATCCAGCGAATGAGCAGCATCGAGAGCAAGATGCCGACAACTCCAAGCGGATATGCCACAGCGTAGGCGGTAGCCATTGTCGATGCCTGCCCGCTATCCACTACGCTCTGCGCAGCACCAAGACCTGGGGTGTTTGTAACAGCACCCGACAATACACCGACCATTGTAGTGAGTTCCTCTCCCGAAAGGATGTGAATGGTGTATGCCGTTATACAACCGAGAGCAATAATCAGCACTGCCAGCATATTCAGCTTGATTCCGCCGTCACGCAACGAAGAAATGAAGCTCGGTCCTACCTGAATACCGATAGAGTAGACAAAGAGAATCAAGCCAAACTCCTTGATGAAGTGGCAAATCTGTGGATCAATCGTAAGCCCGAAGTGCGAAAGCACAATTCCAACAAACAAAACCCAGGTTACACCTAACGACACCGAGCCGAATTTTATTCGGTTGAGCAGCAGTCCGATAGCGATTGTCAGGGCGAGGATAATCACTGCACTTGCGATACCCCTACCCATAAATAGATTAATAAACCAATCCATTATTTCCTTATTAAATTAACCTAACACCGCCCTTGGATGTTCCCAAAGGCGGTGCAAAGATAGAAATAATCTATTAAAAACGGAAATATTACTTGGTGCGTTTTATGGTGTGGAGTATATTTCCGTTCTTGTCAATCATGTGGAGTTGTAGCGATTTCTTACCTACGGCAATTACCGAGAAGCCCGGCTCCTCGCTGCAAAACTTGGTATGCTTGGTTATTCTCACCGAGCGACTCTCTGCCGCTGAGGCATTAACTACATAGTCGATATGGCTACGACTGCGACGCAGGTGCTGGAAGGTGTGGATGTGGCCGCAAATGTACATATCTACATTCTCGTGCTTGCGCAGTATCTTATCCACCGACTTCTCCATATCTTTTCTTTCGCTCTTATTCTTCTTGGTGTCGGCATAGATAGGGTGGTGTCCTGCAACAATTACCCACTCCTCCTTCGCCTCGGAGAGTACCTTCTTGAGCCAATCGAGCTGCTCCTGCTTATCTTGCTCGGCTGCTTCGGGATATCTCTGGTGATATTTGCCGTTGCGGTACTTCTCCACAAGTGGGGTAGTGTCCAATATCACAAAACGAATCGAAACGCCGCCCTTCTTGAATACGCGAGTGTAGTATCTGTCGGTGATAGTCCAATGGGGATTCTCCTTCGAGTAGTCCAGAAATCCCTGCACATTACCCATATATTCGTGATTTCCGATGGCTGGCATCCAATCAATCTGTAGCGGCTTATGGTAGTAGATATCCTCGAAGTGAGTTTTCCATCGCGGATCGGTTGCGCTCTTTACGCCTTTGCCGTGGTGGGTGTCGCCCGTCGAGATAATGCACTCGGGCTTAATCTTCTTTGCTACGGTTGCCATCATATCGGCTATAACTTTCTGGTCGTAGCATCCGCTGCGGTCAAGGTCGCTTGCCCAGATGAAATTAATCTTCTGTTTGAGCTTGCGGAACTCTCTCGGATTGTGGGCATCTGCCCCCGCAACAATAAAGAGAGCAGCGATTAACGAAAGGAAAAATCTTCTCATTTTTGTTCTGTTTTAGGTCCTATTTAATACCGTATTTGCGTAAAATCTTGGCAATTTTTGGCTGGTAGGTATCCACAAAGCGGCTGAAGCCAAGATCGTTAGGGTGGGTGTTATCCGCCGAGCCATCCTTGCCTGTTACATCCAAAATCTCCAAGAAATAGACATCCTTATACTTCTTTACAATCTCCTGCATCAACTCTCTCGCAGTGTCGATACGCTTTATTCGCTTTGCGCGCCTTCCCGCATCGATGCAGTCATTAACAGGAATGGCACTCTGCATAAAGATAAGCGGTTTGCCTGGATGAGCCTTTACCAACTCCTCAACGAAATTTGGCAGACGCTCTGCGATGACCTCTGCCGAAGGGTTCGAGAAGGTGTCGAAAAGAAAGGCGTCAGTCTCGCACGATTTCAGAAAATCGAGGAACTCCGGCTGCATCATGCAGTAACCGCTGAAACCGAAGTTTGTAAACTCGATACCGAGGTTGCGGCTCATTCGTGCGGGGTAGGTCATACCTGCACGCGAAGCCGCTGCGCCGTGTGTTATGCTCGATCCGTAGACGATGACCTTATGTCGGAATGGCGACGGCATACCGCTGATAGTTGCATTATCGTCTATGCCTATCTTCAAACTCTTTATCTCGCACCACCCTGGGAGGTAGAGTATATACTCGTTCTCGCCCTCAGGGAGATACTTTGCAATGCGCTTCTCGTAGGAGGTGAGCGACGCATCTACGGAAGGGCGTGTTGCTTGTACATATCGCCACTCACCATCGTGCTTTATGTAGAGATCCAATCCGCGCTGCATTATCATTGGCATATTGTCGCGCAATTTGTGCGGAGCAATATCCCATGCCGCATAGATGTTCGACGAGTTTGTCTTAAATGCCACATAAAGTCCTGCCGGGGCCTCGGCAAGCATCTTTACAGTCTTGGTCAGATTATACTTCGAAAAGTCGAAGCGATAGTATGGATACTTTTCGCTCTTTTGGGTGTAGCCGTGGATAGCCAAATCTCTGGCGTCAACCCACTTTTTTGCCGATGCAGAAACGACACAACCGAGCAGAGTCAGAACAAGAATTATTCGTTTCATATTGAAGCTATTTGATTTTGTATTTTTTGAGAATCTTGGCAATCTTTGGCTGGTAAGCCTCTACAAAGCGATAGAATCCGAGATCGGTAGGGTGGGAGTTATCGATGGTGCCATCAACACCGAGGACATTCTCCACCGAGAGGAAATAGACATCCTTGTACTGCTTGCACAATCGTTTCATAATCTGATCGGCAGTGCCATTTATGGCTGCACGACGACCATACTTCTCAACATTGAAGCGACTATCCAAGTCGCAAGGACTCTGTAAGAAGATAAGAGGCTTGTTCGGATGCGCCTTTACAAGCTCCGCAACAAAGTTCTCCAAGCGCGACTCCACCTGTGCAAGGGTAGGGTTCGAGAAGGCGTCGAAGAGGAAGGCGTCAGCCTCGCACTGCTTCAAAAATTCGAGGAACTGCGGCTGCATTTTGCACAAACCACTAAAGCCGAAGTTCACAAAGTCGATACCGAGGTTGCGGGTGAGCATAGCAGGGTAGCTCAGTCCTGGGCGCGATGCCGAAGCTCCGTGCGTGATACTTGAGCCGTGAACGATAACCTTGTGGCGGAATGGCGAAGGTAAACCTTGAATGGTTGCCGATTCATCGATGCCGATTTTAAGGCTCTTCAATTCGCACCATAAAGGGAGATAGAGCAGACACTCCTTTTCGCCCTCTGCCATATTTTTTACAAGAACTTTGGAGCGTTTGTTCTTTTCGGGGAGTGTCGAAACGCGACCTACCGAGGCAAACTTCCACTCGCCATCCTTCTTGATGTAGAGATCTAAGCCGTGCTGTGTGATACCCGTCATATTGTCGCCCATGCGGTGAGGTACATTCTCCCACGATGCGGCAATCTGCGATGAGTTGGTCTTGAAAACCACATACAGACCTGTCGATTTTTTCGAGTGGCCTACAACCCCCTTCTCAAAGCCGTATGGCGTGTAGTCGAAGCGGTAGTAGGGATATTTTTCCGACTTCTGCGTGTGGCCGTGAATACCGAGTTCTACGGCGTCTACATACTGGAGTTTTTGCGCCGTTGCCGAGAATGAAATAAGGCAAGCGAAGGCGAGAAGTAATATTTTCATCTTTTTGTGCGATTAAAGTTTATTGGTCTTGATTCCGTACTTCTTGAGTATCTTGGCAATCTTCGGAGCGTAGCTCTGCAAGATGCGATCGAAACCGAGATCGTTCGGGTGCGAATTGTCGATACTTGCTTCGGAGTCGCCTCCGTCGGCATCGGGGATATCTATGTAGTAAACATTCTTAAATCGCTTGGTCAGAATACGCATTTTGCGATCTAAAATCTCCCTCTTTGCAATAGCTCGCTCCCTCTTTTTCAGATCCAGCAGATTCTTTCCGTTGAGCAGAGGTGGCAGGAAGATTATAGCCTTGTCGGGGTGAGCCTTTGCTACACTCTCAGCAAAGCCATCCACGCACTCCTCAATCTGCTGTGGCGAGGTGTTGCCAAAGCAGTAGCAGATGATTGCGTCGGTCTTGCAGTCGGCGAGTACTGCGGCACTCTCAGGCTCCATTCTGCCCTGACCGCTATAGCTGAAATTTACGAAATCCACACCGAGCATACGACTCAATCGTGCCAATGGTGCCATTCCTGGGCGCGAAGGCGAGGCGGCGTGAAGTGTACTTGTGCCGTAGGTCACGACGCGATGTTTGTATGGCGAAGGTATGGCTTCGATTGTAGCATCTTTGTCCACACCGATTTTCAGATTGGTAATCTCGCTCCACAATGGCAGATAGAGCATAAACTCCTTCTCGGTCTGCTCCATATTGCTGACAAGTCGCCTATTGTAGGTGGTAACCTTTGGAGAGGTCTTGACTCGGCCAACAGCGGCAAAACGCCATTCGCCACCTCTCTCTTTGGCATAGAGATCCACGCCCATCTGAACGATAGGTGTCATATTGTCGCGTATCTTCGACTCGGCAATGCTCCACTCGACAGAGATGCGTGTTGAGTTGGTCTTGAACATTACATAGAGACCTGACGAGTAGCGCGAGTAGCGGATAATAGCCTTATTTGTAAATCCGTATGGCTTAGCGTCGATGCGCGAATATGGGTTCTCGGCGTTGCGGAGTGTGTGTCCGCAGATATTAAGTGAGGTGGCATCCACCCACTTCAACTCGTTAGCAGCCATAGCCGTAAAGGTTACAGCTAAGGAGATTAGAGCCAGAAGAATCTTTCTCATATTGGGTTGTTTTAATATTTTATCACTCCTGAGCCGAGCAGCTTGTCGCCTTCGTACCACGCTGCAAACTGACCACCAGCGATGCCGCGCTGCGGCTGGTCGAAGAGGATGTAGAGAGCGTCATCGTGTTGCATAAGGGTGGCATCTTCGAGTGGCTGGCGGTAGCGGATACGCACCTTCAATCTGCGCTCCTCGCCCACTTTCAACGCCTCAAGTGGCTCTATCCAATGCACCTCGGCGTTGTCAATGCGCAGAGCTTTGCGATAGAGTCCGGGGTGGCTATCGCCCTCGCCCACATAGATTGTGTTCGTGGCTACATCAGTGCCGATAATAAACAACGACTCTTTGCGTCCACCAATACCAAGCCCCTTACGCTGTCCTATGGTGTAGAAGTGTGCGCCATTGTGCTCGCCAATCTTCTTGCCATCACGCACCGTGTAGCGGTATGGCTCGGCAAGTTGCTCCACTGCGCTCTGCCCCTCACGCTCGCCATATCTGCGCCACGAAGGGAGTATCTCGTGGATGTTGCCCTTTTTGGCGGCGAGTTGCTGTTGCAGAAATAGAGGCAGATCGACCTTACCCACAAAGCAGATACCCTGCGAATCCTTGCGCTTGGCGGTTGCTAACTTCTGCTCCTCGGCAATACGGCGTACCTCAGGTTTTAGGAGGTGTCCAATCGGAAACATTGCGTAGCGCAGCTGCTCCTGCGAGAGTTGGCAGAGGAAGTAACTCTGATCCTTGTTCGGATCGCTGCCCGCAAGCAACGAGTAGACCTTTTTACCGTCGATAACTCGCTCCTCCTTACGGCAGTAGTGGCCCGTAGCCACCGCCTCAGCACCAAGCTTCAACGCCTCCTTCAAAAAGACATCGAACTTAATCTCGCGGTTACATAGCACATCGGGATTGGGTGTTCTGCCCTTCTCGTACTCGGAGAACATATAGTCCACAACCCTCTTTTTATACTCTGCCGACAGATCAACATAGTGAAAGGCGATATCCAGCCTCTTGGCAACCAACTCTGCAAATACTTGGTCGTCGTGCCACGAGCATTCGCCCTCTAACTTTCCCGTCGTGTCGTGCCAATTGCGCATAAAGAGTCCGATGACCTCGTGCCCCTGCTCTTTCAGCAGGTACGCAGCCACCGAACTATCTACTCCTCCCGATAATCCAACAACAACTCTCATATTTTGCGTTTTTAGTTGAGAATTTAGGGGAATTAGGGAATTTAGGGATTGGAGGCTCGAGCGCCTATCTAAATTCATTAAACTCCCTAAACTCCTTAATCTCGTTGCGCCTTGATGCCCTTCGGAGTTTCCAAAACTCACTACTCTTCTTCAGAGTAAGCATCTCGCTTCATCTTCCACATTGGAACGAAGATCAAAGCACCGATAATTGCCATCACAACCATCGCTACGAATACACCATTCCAACCATACTTCGAGTCGGCGATAACACCAAAGCCCCATCCCGAAACGAGTACGCTGACATAGCTCACAAAGCCGATGATGCCGAGAGCCGAAGCAGAAGCCTTACGGGTAGCGTGATTCGACGAGATAACTCCGATAAGAGCTTGTGGGCCATAGATGAATGCACCAGCCAAAGCCAATACGAAGAGCAGCAATACAGGGCTTGCTCCTGCCTTCTGCAAACCGATAAAGCCGAGAACAGCTACGAGTGTTCCGAGCATACAGAAGAGGCAGGTACGCGCTGCGCGACCACCAAATACTTTATCGCTAATCCAGCCCGCCAAGAGCATACCGATAACGCCGAATACCTCGAAGATAATCACAGTCATCGCTGCCCACTCGGCAGTCATACCGCAGTGCTCACGCAGGAATGTTGGTCCCCAATCGAGAACGGCAAAACGGATAACATATACGAAGAAGTCGGCAACTGCCAAAGCCCAGATAACAGGGTTCTTCCACACATGCTCGCGGATGTACGCCGAAATCTCTGCTGGCGACTCCTCACTCTCCTCGCTCTTCTTCTCGTTACCCTCCGAGAGTTCAGGCAAACCGACACTCTTAGGCGTGTCGCGGAGAATGGCGCAAGTGATAAATACGCCCACAGCAGCTATAATTCCTGGAATGATGAACGACCACTTCCAAGCACCTACATTCTGTGCAGCCGAAATCACAGCAGCATCGGTAATATCCTTGCCGAGGTTTTTAGCGATTGTTGCAACCATTTCAGGGTTATTCGACATATTGGTACCCATCATACCCATAATCAATACGCCGCACAATACACCTGCCAAGCCTGCACCAATCGAGTGCGAGGTGTTCCAAATCGACATCTTAGTTGAGAGTTCGCTTGCAGGTACCCAACGAGGCAACAGACGGCTGCAAGGAGGGAAACCACAACCCTGGAAGATGTTATTGACGATCCAAAGCACCGATAGCAAGATTGTGAACTTGCCTACGAACTCTGGTGTTGAACCCTCTGGAACGCCTGTGAAGTAGGTTATAATCTCTGCACCAAAGCCGATAATGAAGGCGGTCAATGTGCTAACTGCCAAACCCGTTACCATGTGCCAGCGACCATTGATGCGGTCAGCCAACATTCCATTCAACAACTTCGATAATCCGTAGAGAAATCCAGCCAACGAGAGGATTCCTCCGAGGCTCGCTTTAGTAATACCGTACTCGGCGGTCAAGCCAGGCATTGCGAACGAGAAGTTCTTGCGGATAAGGTAGAAGAAGATGTAGCCCACCATCGTTCCGATGATAGTACGCCACTGCCAATACTTAAATTTCTTTTGCTGTTCAGGTGTCATAGTTTTATGTTTTTTATTATTCGATTTCGTTATATGCCTTGATAATTTCGGCTACAAGAGCGTCGTTTGAGATGCCTGTAACCTCTTTGATTGCACCCTCCAAACCGAGTTCTGCAATCTTCTTCTGCAACTCAACGCTCTGCGCATCCTCTGCATTCGAGTAGTGAAGAGCTGCACCAACACCAAGCAAGAGGTTTGGTGTTGCTACTCCCGCCTCGTGTGCTGTGAGCATAGGCTTAATCAAGCGGTCAGATGCCGACAACTTGCGCAGTGGCTCGCGACCTACGCGGGTGACATCGTCCTTGAGGTAAGGGTTGCGGAAGCGGCCAATAATCTTATCGATATACTTGAAGTGAGCCTCCTTGTCGAAGCCGTACTTCGCAACTAAGCCCAATCCACTCTCCTGCATTGCCGCCTTTACGATGGTATAAATCTCCTCGTCGGCGATACTCTCGTCGATGGTAGCCTTGCCGCGCAACTTGCCGATGTATGCGGTGATGGCGTGACCTGTGTTGAGGGTGAAGAGCTTGCGCTCGATGTAGGCGATAAGGTTGTCAGCGAGGTTCATACCTGCAATGTGAGGAACTTCGCCCACAAACGACTTCTCCTCTACATTCCACTCGTAGAACGCCTCAACAACTACATCGATAGGGTTCTCGGTGCGTACAGGTGGAACGATACGGTCTACCGAGCAGTCGGGGAAACCAACCCACTCTGCGCAATACGCCTTTTGCTCCTCGTTGAGGTGCGAGAGGACATGCTCTTTCAACTGAGAAGAGGCACGAACGGCATTCTCGCAAGCGATGATGTTGAGAGGCTGCTGCAAACCCGCTGCGTGGCGTGCTGCAATGGCCTTAGCGATGGTTGGAGCGATGCGTGGAAGAATCACTACACCTACGGCAGTAGTTACGATATCTGCCTTTGCAATCTCATCCACAACCGCCTCAGTGGTAGAGTTTACCGCCGAGATGTTGGTGATGTGCTGCTCGATGCAATCCACATCCTTAACGAGTACGGTGTACTCCTTCTTCTCGTTAATCAGATTGATAACCTCCTGATTAACATCGGCAAATACCACATGGTAACCTGCTTGTTCCAATACCGCGCCGATAAATCCACGGCCGATATTTCCTGCTCCAAATTGTATAGCTCTCATTTTTTATGATATTTAATTAAAAATTAGTCGTTGTATAATTTGCAAATTTAATCAAAAAAATCGAAAGCGCGATAATTTTCCACAAAAAAGAGCAGTGCTTTGTTGAACACTACTCTAAAATGGGGTGTGGGAGTATGTAGTTTTACTCCTTCTCAAAGAGAAGAACTGCAACATCGTATTGTCCGAGTTCTACACGCTTGCCGTCTGCCGATACCTTGCCCTTGCCGAGGGTTTGGCACTCGACATAGCGATATCCAGGCACCGAAATCTCGGTTGTGAGAACGCCCTTGTCGTACTCATTTGTAGCCGCCACAACCATTCGTTTCTCGCCAAAGAAGGACTTTGCCTGCACCTTCTTGTTCGAGTTGTTGAAGCCCAAAACATCGCGGAAACGACCAAACATAAAGCAATCCTTGTAACGCTCACGAATAGCGTTTACGGCTGCGAGATATGCCTGATAGCGAGGGGTTTCGTCAATCAAGCCACGACAGCGATAAATCTCGATATCGTTGCACAAGCCCTTCAATAGAGTCATATTTACGCGACGCTCAACATCAATATCATCGCGCTGATTGCGATTCGAGAACTTAATCTCGGGGAAGGTGTAGCGCATCAACTCGGTGAAGTCCTGCTTGCCGTAGAGGATGCCGTTCGACATTGTAAAGTCTACGAAGTGAGATGAGTAATCGACAATATGCTCCGAGCCGATACCAAATTCGCTGCCGTACTTCTCGCGTGCATAGTCGCGCACAATCTTCATGGTCTGTCCCTTATCGTAGACAAGACGAGTGTCGGGAACAGGGAACTCTCGCGAAGTGTCCCAAGGTACCTTCTTGCTGTATCCCTTTCCCATCTGGTCGAAGAATGCGGCACTTGCACCACACGCTGCGGCACGGTCTACCAAGCCTTTGAGCAATTCGCGCCACTCTGGGAAGCGTGTGTCGGCAATTACGAAGGTCTGTGCCATATATTGCGCCAGCCACGAACCCATGCCAGAGAAGCGGTATTCGTCGGCAATCTCCGAACCCGAAGGGCTCTTGTAGCACACCTTCGAGCCCATACCGCTCTTGTAGAAGCGACTATTACGGTCAATTAGGTGTCCGTTGAAGTATTGTGCTACATGCTTGCCACTCTTTTGGAATTTGAGAATCTCCTTGCGCATCGCCTTGTCGCCACCTTGCGAGTCGTCCTCGGTGTAGTTAGGGTAGGAGTTGTCGAAGCCCTCTTTCCACCAACCAAAGAATAGAAGCGTATTTGCGTCTACGCTCTCGGCGGCATCCTTTACGCGACCATTCATATCGCTATACTTGAGCAGATAGTCGCCGTATTGGTGCTTGAATATTACGCGTTGCCACGACTTCATCTCCTGTACCCATTTTGGCTGCGGTTTGCGATCCCACCAAGTAGCATCTGCCCACGCGCGATACTTGTCGGCCGCTTTGTGCCAAGTGCCGTTGTAGAGTGCAAGGAGGTTGGTGTCGTTCGACCACTTTTCGCCGTAGAAGCAGTGCGGGAATTTCGACAAGCCGAACTCAGGCTGTGTAAATTCGCCCTTTGCATCGGGATATACACGCATACCGTGCCAAGTATCCTGAATAAGCGGATCGTGGCTGCCAATATACAAACCCTCCTTTTCGCCTGCAAGCAGGAAGAAGTTCATCGAGGCATTACCTCCGTAATGGAGGTCGCGCTGACGGAAGTGCTGATGAGGGCCCATATATGGTGTTGCCATAGCCTTCGAAAGAATATGCTTTACAGGGTTCGGATAGTAACGACCTCCACTGTGCGAAATGATAAGTGCGTGGTCCTTCGGAAGTTGCGCATTGTGTATAAGAGGATAGTCCAACTCGCGGATTACCGAGTGTTCAACATTGTTCTCCATTGCCGAGGCGAAGTGAATCTCGTCGCCCTGAATGGTGATTGTAAGGGTAAGAGGCATATCCAACTTCTCGCCATTGACATCGGTCAGTTTTTTATAGAAGATTACAATCGAATTACCGTCGCTCGAAACCTGCGCCTTCTGTTGCTCGGGCAAAATCTGAATCTCACGCTCGGCATGAGTGTCGTAGAACATACGCCACAAATAACCACCCGAAGCGTAGTTGTGTCCTGTTTTGAGGTTTACGAGCTTGGTAAGATTGCCATCTTTGTCAACAACAACTCTTACATCCTTGTTTTCCAGAGTAATACACTTACCTGCCCAGGCGGAATGCCACACCACACTTAACAACACAGCGAGGATAATAAATAAGATTCTTTTCATTGCTAATATAGTTTTAATGTTTAATGAATTTACTATTTTAATTATGCACAACTACCGCATTGATAGTACTTGCTTGGCACAAATATATAAAAATTTTTGCAGAATAAAATAGTTAGTATGACAAAAACAGGTTAATATTTGATTTTTTACTCATTTTGCAATAATTTTGTAGTTGCATTCGTTTTGAAGTCGAAACTAAAACACAAATTATGAAAAATAACACTTTTGTATTGGTAGCTGTATGCTTCGCTTCGGCACTCCTTGGTGCAGGCGTAGCGTCTTATGCGGTTGTTCGCAACACCTCTACTGCAACAACCATAGAGTATGTAAATCGCGATGGCGATACTGTGCCTATCGCAAAGAGTCAATTCGTAAATTTGGAGCAGTCGGCAAACTATCCCGACCTCACCTTTGCTGCCGAGAATGCCGTTAAAGCGGTGGTTAATATCGAAGCAGTTACGGAGGTTGAGGTGCAGCAGGGTATGATGCCTTACAACCCCTTCTTCGAGTTCTTCGGTTTTCCGCAACCACAGCAGGGCGGTCAATCGCAGAAGCGCGAGCAGAAGTCGGGTGGTTCGGGTGTGATTATATCAACCGACGGTTATATTGTAACCAACAACCATGTCGTAGATGGCGCGACAAAATTGCGCGTAAAGTTGAACGATGGTCGCGTTTTCGACGCAAAGATTATCGGTAAAGATCCGACAACAGATGTTGCCCTTATCAAAGTTGAGGCAGAGAATCTCCCAATTTTGAAGTTTGGCTCGTCTGACGCTTTGCGACTTGGCGAGTGGGTGTTGGCTATCGGCTCTCCATTCGACTTGCAATCGACAATTACTGCTGGTATCGTAAGTGCCAAAGCGCGTCAGTTGGATGTTATCCCTAACGAGTTCCGCATCGAGTCGTTTATCCAGACCGACGCAGCCGTAAATCCGGGTAATTCGGGCGGAGCATTGGTAAATACAAAGGGCGAGCTGGTGGGTATCAACACCGTTATCAAATCTTCGACAGGAAGTTATATCGGCTACTCGTTTGCCGTGCCTGAGAGCATTGTGCGTAAGGTGGTTAATGATTTGCGCGAGTATGGTATCGTACAGCGTGCGCTGCTTGGAATTTCGTACCGCTACATCGACCAAGACTTTATCGATCAACTCGGCAAAGATACAGGCATCAAGGAGGTTGGCGGTGTCTATGTCGCAGGTGTAGTTGAGGGTGGCTCGGCTTCGGAGGCGGGACTCCGCAAGGGCGATGTTATCACTGAGATTGACGGAGTGAAAATTACAGCCCCAACAACCCTTACAGAGCAGATTGGTAAGCATCGTCCTAACGATAAAATATCGTTGGTTGTAAAAAGAGGCGATAAAGTGAAACATTTTGAGGTTGTTCTTCGTAATAAGGCAGGTAAAGCTGAATTGCTCTCCAAAAACGATGTTGATGTAGTGGAGGTTTTGGGTGGTCGCTTTGCCGATATCGATGACCGTGCAGCCCGTAAACTTGATATTCGAGGAGGTGTGCAGGTGCAGTCGGTAAAGAGTGGCGGTCTGTTGGCTAAAGCTCGTGTGCGTGAGGGATTTATCATCACACACATCAACGACAAAGTGGTGCGCTCTGTGGCAGATTTGGGGCGTTTGACCGACAAGATTCAGTCGATTGACGGAGTCTATCCTGATGGCAAATCGGCGAGTTATACGATTATTAACGAATAATACTATAAAGCTAATGGCCAACGGCTAATAGCTAATGGCTAAAACGAAGAAACAAATATGCGTCAATTAAAGATTACGAAATCCATCACCAATCGTGAGAGTGCATCTCTCGATAAGTATTTGCAAGAGATTGGTAAAGAGGAACTTATTACTGTAGAAGAGGAGGTAGAACTCGCCCAAAGAATCCGTAAGGGAGATCAGGAGGCGTTGGAGAAGCTGACCAAGGCAAACCTCCGTTTCGTGGTGTCGGTAGCAAAGCAGTATCAGAATCAAGGTTTGAGCCTTCCCGACCTTATCAACGAGGGTAACCTCGGTCTTATTAAGGCGGCAGAGAAGTTCGACGAGACTCGTGGTTTTAAGTTTATCTCCTATGCTGTATGGTGGATTCGTCAATCTATCTTGCAGGCGTTGGCAGAGCAGTCGCGTATCGTACGACTCCCACTCAATCAGGTTGGCTCGCTCAACAAAATCAATAAGGCTTTTGCCCGTTTTGAGCAGGAGCATGAGCGTACTCCATCACCTGAGGAGTTGGCAAATGAACTTGAACTCCCACGCGAGAAGGTAACTGACACTCTGCGAGTTGCAGGTCGTCATATCTCGGTGGATGCTCCGTTTGCAGATGGCGAGGATAACTCGTTGCTCGATGTACTTGTAAATCCCGACTCGCCAAATGCAGATCGTGGACTTATTAACGAGTCGTTGGCGAAGGAGGTTGATCGCGCATTGGAGACTCTCTCGGAGCGTGAGCGCGACATTATCCGCTACTTCTTTGGTATTGGTTGCTCGGAGATGACATTGGAGGAGATAGGAGAGAAGTTTGACCTTACCCGTGAGCGTGTTCGTCAGATTAAGGAGAAGGCGATTCGCCGCTTGCGTCACGATTCGCGTTCGAAGTTGCTCAAGTCGTACTTGGGATAGAGTTGCTATAAAGGTTACTTAGAAACTGTTTAACAAAATTGGGGTGTCTAATTTTTTAGATGCTCCTTTTGTTTTGTGAACCCAGAGGGAAGTCACGGCGCAAGCGTTTTTAAGGAGTTTAGGTAGTGCGCAGAAATTTCTATCCCCATTTGTCTCATTTGTCCCATTTGCCTCATTTGCCTCGTCATCTTTCCGCTTTCGGTTCGGCACAATTCTTGCCCTATTTCAGGGCAAAGGGAGTGGTGGGAAAAGGTAATTATTCTTTATCTTTGATATGTTTACACATCTTTCTGTTATTTTCTGTTTGCACACGCCCACCCTCCTTTTTTTAACGGAAAACTCAAAGCGGAGAACTGAAAACTAAATGACGGTTATTTTTAGGATTTCTTAATTTTCAATTAAGTTTTCCGTTTTCCGCTTTCCGTTTTCCGTTTGTTTTATTATCTTTGTGCGATATTGTGTAGTAATGGCAGATTTTAAGAAGATAAACATCCGCAACAAGCGTGCGACTTTCGACTACGAGATACTTGAGGAGTATGTCGCAGGCATTGTTTTGGTGGGTACGGAGATTAAATCTATCCGCCTTGGCAAGGCCTCGATGGTCGATTGTTACTGCTACTTTGAGAAGGGCGAGTTGTGGATTCGCGGAGTGAATATCTCCGAGTATGCGTGGGGTACTTGCAACAACCATATCCCCAAGCGCGACCGCAAACTCCTGCTCAATCGCAAAGAATTGAACAAACTTTCGCGCTCCTTGCAGGATAAGGGTTTGACCGTTGTCGGCTTGCGCCTATTCCTCAATGAGCGAGGTTTAGCAAAGGTAGCTATTGGTCTTGCTCGTGGTCGTAAGGCGTACGACAAGCGCGAATATCTCAAAGCGAATGATGCGAAGCGAGAGATGGACAAAGCAATGAAAACCTACAAATAGAATTGAAAATTGATAATTGAAAATTGACAATTTGTGGTAAAACGATAAATCGTTTTTAATTATCAAATAAAATTCCTTTAATTATCAATTATCAACTGTCAATTGTCAATTAGAAAAGAGATGGCACTGATTTTAGCAATAGAGACAGGAACTGATATCTGCTCGGTGGCGTTGGTTCGCGATGGCGAGCTTGTGGCACTGCGTGAGAGCGACGAAGAGCGCAACCACGCCAAGAAGATTGCCGTGTTCGTTGATGAACTTCTGCGTGAGAGTGGGGTGGCAGCCGACGACTTGGATGCCGTAGCGGTAAGCAAGGGCCCTGGCTCGTACACAGGCTTGCGCATTGGCGTATCCTTTGCAAAGGGCTTGTGCTACGGACAGAATATTCCGCTTGTGGCTGTTGGCTCACTCGATTCGTTGGTCGAGGTGGCGCGCGAGGACTACGAGGCAGGAATTATAGATGTTGAGAATTGGAGCGAGGCGACGCTCTGTCCGATGATTGATGCGCGCCGTATGGAGGTCTATACGCAGACCTTCAATGCCGAGGGCGTTGCGCAGAGCGAGGTTGAGGCGAAGATTATCGATGCGGAGAGTTTTGCTGCGGAGCGCACTTCGGGCAAGCCGTTTGTGATTTTCGGCAGTGGCGCAGCCAAGTGTGCTGAGGTTTTAGAGGGTGCAACTCTTATCGAGGTCGTTCCGTCGGCACGCGGTATGGCTCGCTTGGCAGAGCAGGCATTTGTGGATGGTAAAACCGAGGATGTGGCATACTTCGAGCCGTTCTACCTCAAAGACTTTGTGGTGGGCACAGCCAAGAAATCGCTGCTCGAAAGAGTGATGAAATAAAATAGGCGCAAAAGAGAAGTGAATTTAGGGAACTTAATGAGTTTAGAGAGTTTAGCGATTGCGCCTACTCCTTAAATTCTCTAATCTCCCTAATTTCTCTAAAAATAAAAGCCAATGGCTAAAAGCCCAAATACTATGTCCGCAAAGGGTAACAACATAAAGGAACAATATTAACAAAACAATAAACACTAAAAACTATGGCAGAATTTATCTATCAGGAGCCGCTCCCAATCGAGCGTGACAACACCGAGTATCGTCTTGTGACGAAGGATTATGTGAAGGTCGTTGAGTGTGATGGCCGTAAGATTTTGAAGGTCGATCCAAAGGGTATCGAACTCCTCGCAAAGGAGGCATACACCGATGTGTCGTTCTATCTCCGTTCGGCACACTTGCAGAAGTTGCGCAACATCTTGGAGGATGCAGAGGCTACCGACAACGACAAGTTTGTGGCCTACACAATGTTGATGAACTCGTGCGTAGCAGCCGAGGGCGAGTTGCCAACTTGCCAGGATACGGGTACTGCAATCTGCGTTGCTCACAAGGGCGAAGATGTTTGGACTGGCGCAGAGGATGCTGAGCATATCTCGCGTGGTGTTTACGAAACATACAAGGAGCGCAACCTCCGCTACTCGCAGGTTGTGCCTATCACTATGACCGACGAGCATAATAGCGGCACTAACCTCCCTGCGCAGATTGACATCTACGGTGGTCATCCAGGTATGGAGTACGAGTTCCTCTTCCTTACCAAGGGTGGTGGCTCGGCAAATAAGACCTTCCTCTATCAGCAGACCAAGGCTCTCTTGAACGAGGAGTCGCTCGTAAAGTTCTTCAAGGAGCATATCAAGGATCTCGGCACTTCGGCATGCCCTCCATACCACCTCGCAGTCTGCATCGGTGGTACTTCGGCAGAGATGTGTCTTGCAACCGTAAAGAAGGCTTCGGCAGGCTACCTCGACGAACTCCCAACTTCGGGTAACGAGGGCGGTCGCTGCTTCCGCGATTTGGAGTGGGAGGAGAAGATTCTCAAGATTTGCCAGGAGATGGGTATCGGTGCGCAGTTTGGTGGTAAATACCTCGTACACGATGTTCGCGTTATCCGCGCACCTCGCCACGCTGCTTCTTGCCCTGTTGCTATCGGCGTAAGCTGCTCGGCAGACCGCAATATCAAGGCAAAGATTACCCCTGAGGGTATCTTCGTGGAGCAGTTGGAGAAGAATCCAGCGCGCTTCCTTCCTGCAGAGGCACCTGCAATGTCGCCAGCCGTAGATATCGACCTCGACGAGGGAATGGATAAGGTGCGTGAGATTCTCACCAAGTATCCAATCAAGACTCGTCTTAATTTGAAGGGAACACTTATCGTGGCTCGTGATATCGCTCACGCTCGTATCAAGCAGATGCTTGACGAGGGTAAGCCAATGCCTGAGTACTTCAAGAATCACCCTGTATACTATGCAGGCCCTGCAAAGACCCCTGCTGGATATGCGTCAGGCTCATTTGGCCCTACTACCGCAGGTCGTATGGATCCTTATGTAGACCTCTTCCAGAAGCACGGTGGCTCTATGGTTATGGTGGCGAAGGGTAACCGTTCAAAGGCCGTTACCGATGCTTGTCACGATAACGGTGGCTTCTACCTCGGCTCAATCGGAGGTCCTGCAGCTATCCTCGCTAAAAACTCTATCAAGAGTGTAGAGGTTGTAGACTTCCCAGAGCTTGGTATGGAGGCTGTTCGTAAGATTTATGTGGAGAATTTCCCTGCCTTCATTATCGTAGATGATAAGGGCAACGATTTCTTCGCTGACTTCGCACATTAAAAACTAAAATCGTTCTGGTTGGCTCTTTTTGCACCAATCTTCGGAGAGCCAAATGCTCACATAGGTCTACTATGCTGCGCTTTTGCTCCCTTGCTTGGCGCAAAAATAGCCTAACCATTGACGATTTTGAGAGAGTGGGGGTGTTCACTCATAAGCAATTTTTGGGTTGTGGAAAAGAAAAATGGTTTTCCGTTTTCCGTTTCGGAGTAGGTGGCTGACTACCACCTACTCTGGCAATAAAAGAGATAAATTTGCGTTTGTTTTTTGTATGCAAACATTTATGAAAAAAATACCAGTGCTTTTCGCGGCACTTCTTTCCGTATTCTCGGTGGTTGCTGCCGAGGAGGTGTCGTTTTCGGTAAATGCACCAATGATAGCAACTGTTGGAGAGGGTTTTCGCGTGGAGTTTGAACTCAACGCCAAGCCCGATAGTGACTCCTTCGTGCCTCCGACATTCGAGAATTTCGATGTCGTAGCTGGCCCGTCCGTGTCGCAAGGTTCCTCGATACAGATTGTAAATGGCGCGATGAACAAGAGCATTAGTTACGCGATAACTTATGTTCTCGTTCCGCAAAAGGCTGGAACTTTTGCCATCTCCCCTGCAACGATAGAGGTAAAGGGTAAATCCTACTCCACACAGCGCACAATGATTGAGGTGCGTAGTGCCGAGCAGACAAACGGTGCAACAAATCAAGGTGGCAGACAGGAACAAAATGAGTCGGCGGAGAGTCGTGCTAATCGCTCGATAGAGAAGGATGATCTGCTCTACCGCCTCGTACTATCGAGCAAGTCGGTCTACAGAGGCGAGCCGATTCGTGCGATTCTCAAACTCTACAGCCGCGCCAATATTGCCGGCTCGGAGGGGGCAAAGATGCCTGCATTCAATGGTTTCTGGAGTCAGCAGGTTGATATTGAGCAGGGGCCATTCCGTGAGACTCTCAACGGAAAGGTCTACGAGGCGTACAATATTGCCGAGTATCTCCTCTATCCACAGCAGTCGGGAACACTCACTATCGAGCCTGCTGAGCTGACCGTTATAGCGCAGGTTATGGTGCGCTCGAATCGCAGCTTCGATCCATTCTTCGGTGGAGGTCACGAGGTCTACAATGTGCGCCGCGCATTGAAAACCCCTGAAGTGAAGGTGCAGGTCAAGGAGTTCCCTGCGGGTGCTCCAGCGTCGTTTACGGGTGCAGTAGGTCGCTATACAATGTCTCACAAACTCTCCTCGTCGGAGGTAGCAGCAAACTCTGCGGTGACGCTGCAACTCACAATTTCGGGTACGGGAAATCTCAACTTCCTCTCTGCTCCGACACTCTCGTTGCCGTCGTCGTTTGAGTTGTACGATGTAAAGAGCGAGGAGAAGATTCAGAACAAGCCATCGGGTAGTGTTGGTTATCGTCGTTTCGACTATCCGTTTATTGTGCGCGCCGAGGGAGAATACGATATTGCCCCCGTAGAGTTCACCTATTTCGACATCGAAAAGCGGCAATATGTAACCCTCTCAACGCCTCCGATGAAGTTGATGGTGACCCCTGACAAGAGTTCAACAGCGCAGCAGCAAGCGGTTTCCGTAGGCATTAAGCGCGAGGATGTGCGTCTGTTGGGCGAGGATATCCGATTTATAAAACTCGGCTATCCGGCTCTGCGTTCGGTAGTCGCACCGTTTGCATTGTCGCCTCTCTATTGGGCTATTATGGTGGCGATGTTGCTTATTGCGGTGGTGGCCTATTTTGTTGTGCGCAAATATATTCGCGATAGTCGAAATGTGGTGCTGGTTAAGGGTAAGCGCGCCAATAAGGTCGCAATCAAACGATTCCGCATCGCCGAAAAGTATATGCGCGAGCAGGATCGTCGCGCCTTCTACGAGGAGATGTTGCGAGCTTTGTGGGGCTACCTCGGCGACCGTTTTAATATCCCTGTTGCAGACCTCACGCGTGAGGTTGTGCGCGAGGAGCTGTCGCGTCGTGGTGCTGCAAACGAGGCGGAGTGTGTAATTGCAGTTATTGCTCGTTGTGAGGAGGCGCAATACTCCCCTGCTGCATCTGCCGAGATGAAGGATGTGTACGAAGAGGGTGTTGATGCTGTGTCGAAAATTGAGTCGGCAATCAAAAAATAGGGTGCTATGAAGAGAATCACGAAATATATTGTTTTGCTCTGCGTGGTGGCGTTTTCGTCATCTGTGGCGAATGCCACACCGAGTGCCTCAGAGCAGTGGGAAAGGGGCAATAAGGCGTATGTCGAAGGTCGATATGATGAGGCTGTCGAGGCGTATAACTCAATCCTTGAAGGTGGCGAGTACTCAATGAAGTTGTACTACAATATCGCCAACTCATACTTCAAACTGGGAGAGATGGGTAAGGCGATACTTTACTACAACAAGGCGTTGCGTATCGCTCCATCGTCAGATGATATCCGCCACAACCTCGCTTTGGCGGAGGCTCAAACCAAAGACCGCATAGTGGAGATACCCGAATTTTTCTTAAATCGCTGGATGCGCACGGTGCGCAATTCTATGAGTTGTTTGGCGTGGAGTGTAATCTCGCTTGTGTCGTTTGGAGCTATGCTTGCATTTGTGCTGATGTTTCTGTTGGCATCGCGCATCCGTGTGCGCAAGGCGGGCTTTTATGGCGCACTCTGTCTGTTCATGCTCTTTGTGGCAACAACGGCTTTTGCGGTGTCGTCGCGCAACGATATGCTCTCGCACGATGAGGCTATAGTGATGGCTTCGGCAATCTCGGTTAAGAGTTCGCCAGATCGTTCTGCTACGGATATTTTTGTTCTGCACGAGGGTACGAAGGTCAAGGTACTCACCGAAGTTGATGAGTGGATTGAGGTTGTCATTGCCGATGGCAAAAAGGGGTGGACACTCAAAAGTAGTGTAGAAGAGATTTAAGATGTCGAAACTATTGGATAATGTAGTTGGCGAGTTATCTCGCCTGCCTGGTATAGGTCGTCGCACTGCTCTGCGCTTGGCAATGCATCTGTTGCGTCTTGACGAGGAGGATGTGGTGTCTATGGGCGAGAGCCTTATAGACTTTCGGACCAAGATTTGTCGCTGTGCGAAGTGCAATAACCTCTCCGATACGGAGATTTGCGATGTTTGCGCAGATGCTTCGCGCGACAGAACAACAGTTTGTGTGGTGGAGCAGGTGTCGGATTTGCTCTCCATCGAAAAGACTCACCAATATCGAGGCGTATACTCTGTTCTTGGTGGCGTAATTTCGCCAATGCAGGGCATTGCGCCTTCGGATTTGCGAATCGATTTGCTGCTCGATCGCATTGCTTTGGGCGAGGTAAAAGAGGTTATTATCGCCATTTCGGCGTCGGTTGAGGGCGAGACTACAATGTTCTACCTGATGAACTGCCTCAAGCGATTCCCGCATTTGAAGATTACGACCATTGCGCGAGGGATCGGTTTTGGTGACGAGCTGGAGTATGTCGATGAACTCACCATTACGCAGGCGTTGATGAATCGCCGTGAGGTCACAAAGTAAGACAGGAAGATATTATTTTTAATTATTAACTAAAGAGCCAATGGCCAATGGCTAAAGGCTAAAAGCATCTAAAAATATTATGAAGAAGTTATTTGCTGTATTGATGGTTGCCGTTTTGACGGTTGGTTGTTGTTCGTCTTGCCGTTTGCGCGCAAAGAGCGCGAAGCCTCTTGAGGGGACAATGTGGCATCTTGTAAAGATGGATGGCGAGAGCTACACTTTCCCTGCTGATGAGTTCAACATCATCTTGAATGAGAATGGCTTGGGAGGTCGCGGAGCTTGTAATAGTCTGCTTGGTCAGTATGCTACGGGCGACAAATCGGCTTTGCGTTTCTCTGCTCTTGGCTCAACCAAGATGCTCTGCCCTCACAATGAGGATTTGGAGATGAAGATGATCCAGATTCTCTCGCAGACCACTCACTACAGTATTGAGGGCGATGAGTTGGTGCTGAAGCGTAACGGGGAGGTACTCGCGGTATTCAAAGCACAATAAAATCGTTCTTATGAGTTCTTTTTGCACGAATGCGTCGGTTGCCAAAATGCTCACATAGGTCTACTATGCTGCGCTTTTGTCGCCTTGCATCGCACAAAAATAATCTCATAATTTACGATTTAGCCAGAAAACAAATAAAAGGCGAACTTCTGCGTTACGCTCGTGTTCGAAATCCTCACATACGCCAAGTATGCTGTGGTTTCTCACACTTCGCAAGCCTTGAATTTCATCCTTTTATTTGCTTTCTGAAATCATTCTGATTGGCACAAAATTCCCTCAATCATTTACGATTTTGCCAGAAAATTAGTAAAAGGCGAACTTCTGCGTTACATAAGAAAAATAATTCTTAATTCTTAATTATATAGCGACCCCGAAAAGGTCGCTATTTTTTGTGGTATGGTTTGTGCGATGTTTCGAGGGTGATATTAAACCTTAAAAGTGTTACTATGAAAACTTCAACAACAACCAAAAAAGAGTGCGCAACAACAACCGACTGCGCAACTACTGCCGATGGTCGTCTTACGGCGGCTCCTACCGAGTTTATACCTCAATGTTCGACCTCGCCTGAGGTGGCGTATAAGATGGTCAAAGACGAAACATATCCGCAGACGCAACCCCGCCTCAACCTTGCAACTTTCGTTACGACCTATATGGACGAGTATGCAACAAGATTGATGAACGAGGCGATAAGCGTGAATTACATCGACGAAACGGAGTATCCTCGCGTGGCGGTGATGTGCGGTCGCTGTATCAATATTATTGCCAACCTTTGGCACACCCCCGAAAAGGCGGAGTGGAAGGCTGGTGCGCTCGGTATAGGCTCATCGGAGGCGTGTATGCTCGGAGGTGTGGCAGCACTCTTGCGCTGGAAGGCTCGCCGCAAGAAGGAGGGCAAGTCGTGCGAAAAACCAAATATCGTATTGAGTTCCGCATATCAAGTTGTGTGGGAGAAGTTCGCACAGCTATGGGGCGTGGAGATGCGCGAAGTGCCGTTGTCGCTCAAATGCCCATCGCTTGATCCGAAGAAGGCGGTGGCGATGTGTGACGAGAATACCATCTGCGTAGTGCCGATTGCGGGAGTTACCTGGACAGGCCTGAACGATGATATCGAGGCACTTGATAAGGAGCTCGATACCTTTAATAAAAAGACGGGTTATGAGGTGGCTATCCATGTCGATGCAGCTTCGGGTGGTTTTATTCTGCCATTCTTGAAGCCCGATTTTAAGTGGGATTTCCGCCTGAAGTGGGTATATTCGATTTCGACTTCGGGACACAAATACGGCTTGGTATATCCTGGCTTGGGATGGGTTGTTTGGCGCGACAAGAAGTGCCTGCCTGAGGAGATGTCATTCAGTGTCAATTACTTGGGAGCGAACATCACACAAGTCGGTTTGAACTTCTCTCGCCCTGCGGCGCAGATACTTGGTCAGTACTATAACTTTATCCGTTACGGATTCGAGGGCTACAAGAGGATTCAGCAGGAGTCTATGGATATCGCCTGCTATTGCCACGAGCAGATTGGCAAGATGAAGTGTTTTACGAACTACGCCAAGACGCTCGACAACCCACTCTTTATCTGGTATATGAACCCTGAGTACGACAAGACCGCAAAGTGGACTCTCTACGACTTGCAGGCGGTATTGCAGCAGAGTGGTTGGATGGTGCCAGCATACACTATGCCGAAGGATATAGAAGATTTGGTAGTGATGCGAGTAGTTGTGCGACAAGGACTTACGCGAGATATGGCGGATATGCTCTTGACCGATATTCGCAATGCTGTTGCGGAGTTCGACAAGTTAAAATATCCGACCAGCTCCCGCCTCGCCTACGAGAAGCAAGAGAAACAGTACGGTAAGGTGTTTACGCATTAATAGTAGAGCCTGTTTAACTAATAGAAGTTAGACAGGCTCAATATTTTTTGTTTCTTTTGTGATTCCGTTGGGGCTCGAACCCAAAACCTACAGCTTAGAAGGCTGTTGCTCTATCCAGTTGAGCTACGGAACCTTACCCGTTTTAAGCGTGCGAATGCGATATCTTCTCAATGCGACATTTTCCCTGCGTGGCAAACACTTTACTCGGCAAATCGCTCGATAATATCCAATCCTCGCCTAAAACTTTGCAAAAGTAATACAAAATTCCCAATTTGCAAAATATACAGTTGCAAAACACGGCAAAATATAGAGTTGCAATACTAACTGAACGAGTCTTTTGTCTTTGTGATATAAATAACAAAAAAGTTAGGCAAAACAAAAACTTATTAAAATTTTGCTTTGCCTAAACAATATTCTGCAGCACTCGATTATTCTATATCCATTACCAACCTAAAACCCACTCCCGCATTTCGAATATAAGGCGATATGTGATTACGATTCGCAATGCGCAAGTGTTGTTTTGAACTCTGCCAATCTCCGCCTCGCACAACGCCCTCCAAACTTGTATAAGAACAGATAGTTGGTGCAATTTTTTCTCTGCTATACATCAAGCTATCGTATTCATTTGCACACCATTCGTGGACATTACCAGTCATATCGTATAAACCGAGTCTATTTGGCAGTTTTTGTCCAACTGGAGATGTGCCATACTCCGAATTTTCTCGCCACCAAGCAACCCAATTACACTCATTGCTACCACTATATCTGTACTTCTTTTGAAACCTACCTCCTCGTGCAGCATATTCC
>SUZQ01000081.1 GCA_015059875.1 Rikenellaceae bacterium
TGGGTATCGACCGTTTGACAATGTTTATGACAGGTCAGACTTCGATTCAGGATGTGTTGTTCTTCCCAACAATGCGCCCAGAGAAGAAGGTCGTTGCCGATAGTGAGGAGGTCTATACCGAGGCGGGCGTCCCTGCTGAGTGGGTTGAGCCTATTCAGAAGATGGGTTACATCACACTCGAGGCCTTTGCCAACACGGCAAAGAGTGGTGGTATGAAGCTCTTCAACGATCTTTGCGGATTCAATAAGAAGAATAAACTCGGCTTGCCTACTGCCGAGATTAAGGCGTGGATTGAGTCAAAGAAGGAGTAATTCTTCTAAGAAATACAATATTGATGAAGAGCGTGCAACCGAAGGTGTTGTAGGCTCTTCTTTGCTTGCGCTATAAACCTAAAACCTATATGAAACGAACTATCTTATCCCTTCTGATGGTGCTGACAGCCGTTTCGGCTATTGCTGCCGAGCCACGCCATCGTGATCCGAATGTAAACTCCGTAAATCGTGAGCCTATGCGCTCAACTTTTATCGTCTACCCAACAACTACAGGCGTAAGGGCGGGTAGTGCGATAGGAGAATCTTCGCTCTATCGCTCGATTGATGGTGTGTGGAAATTTCTCTGGTTGGAGAATGTGCTGACGCCAAATCCTGCGGGATTTGCTGCAACGAACTTCGATGATAGCGAGTGGAAGACGATGCCAATTCCAGGAATGTGGGAGCTGAATGGTTATGGAGATCCTGTCTATATCAGCCATGGCTGGCCTTGGTTGAATTGGGCAGACAATACCCCTCCGTTTCCTCCAAAGGAGCGAAACCATAAGGGCTTGTACCGTCGCGAAGTAGAGGTGCCTGCCGAGTGGAAAGGAAAGCAAATTTATGTTCATTTCGGTTCGGTAACCTCTAATATCACCCTCTGGGTAAATGGTAAGGAGGTGGGCTATAGCGAGGACTCGAAGTTGGAGGCAGTCTTCGATATTACTCCGTATGTGAAGGCTGGCACGAAAAACACCTTTACGATGGAGGTGCATCGTTGGTGCGATGGAACATACTTCGAGGATCAGGATATGTGGCGTATGACGGGTTTTGCCCGCGAGAGCTACATATACGCTCGCGATAAGCGACATATCAAGGATGTGAAGTTTGTGGCATCGTTGCAGAACGGCTACAAGGATGGTGTACTCAACTTTACAGCTGAGGCTACAAAGGGAGTCAAGGCGTTGAATTTGACGCTACTCGACAAATCGGGTAAGGCAATTCAGAATAAGAGTGTTGCATTTGCCGATGGTAAGTTGTCGTGGGAGTGCGAGGTTAAGGGCGTTGAGGCGTGGAGTGCCGAAGTACCAACGCTCTATACCCTTGTTGTTGAGGCAACTGATGGCAAGCAGACTATCGAGGCTACTGCATTTGAAGTTGGTTTCCGTTCAGTGGAGATACGCAATAAACAGCTTCTCGTTAATGGCAAGGCGGTGCTGATTAAAGGTGTAAATCGCCACGAAATGCACCCAAATACTGGATATCTCCTCTCGAAAACCGATATGGAGAAGGATATTCGCGTTCTCAAAGAGTTGAATATTAACGCGGTACGCACTTGTCACTACCCCGATGATCCTTATTGGTACGACCTCTGCAATCGCTACGGAATCTACCTTGTGAGCGAGGCGGATGTTGAGACTCACGGCTATGGCTATGGCCCGCAGTGCTTAGCGAAGCACGATGTTTATCTCCATTCGCACCTTGAGCGTAATCAGCGTATGGTGCTTCGTGGATATAACCACCCATCTATTATTGTTTGGTCGCTCGGAAACGAGGCAGGCAATGGAGTGAATTTCCAAAAGTGCTACGATTGGATTAAGGCTTATGATAAGTCGCGCCCTGTGATGTACCCTATGGCGCGACTTGTTAGAACTATAAACGACAAGGCGGTGAAGAGTGATCCGAAGGAGAACTACAACTCAGATATAGAGTGTCCTATGTATGTTCCGCCTGTAATGTGTGAAAAGTATATTCCGCTGTTAGAGCGTCCATTTATCCTCAGCGAGTATGCTCACGCGATGGGAAATGCGATGGGCGGATTCTATCGTTATTGGGATTTGGTACGCAAATACCCTTCATTCCAAGGTGGCTTTATATGGGATTTTGCCGATCAGGCTTTGGCTTGGCGCGACGAGCAGAGTGGTAAGTTGCTTTTCCGTTATGGTGGTTGCTATAACGATTTCGATGCAGCGCATCCTGGGCCGATGCACTGTAATGGTGTAGTCTCTGCAACCCGCGAGTGGCAACCTCACGCTTGGGAGGTAAAGCATCAGTATCAAAATATCTGGACAACCGACAAAGACGCACAGAGTGGCGTAGTTGAGATATATAACGAAAACTTCTTCCGCAATCTGTCGGCTTATCGCCTTGAGTGGGAGGTGGCGGCAAATGGCATTTGTAAGTTGTCAGGCTCGGTTGATAATCTCGATGTAGAGGCGCAGGAGCGAAAGGCTCTGCAACTCGGATATACGGCAGCTGATATCGCTGCACTTGAGGGAGAATTGATACTCACAACCCGCTACTATCTGAAGTCGGGCGAGCAGATGATGAATACGGGATATGAGGTGGCTTTCAATCAGATAGCTATTCGCAAGTGGGATGCGGCGACGGCGTTTGCTGCTGCAACAACTCCTACTGAGGGCGAGCCGCTGGTGGTTGAGGGACGCAAGATTTGCGGATCGGATTTCGAGGTGGAGTTCGATGGTATGGGCTACCTCGTAAGCTACAAACTGGGTGGCAGAAAGATGCTTACACAGCCATTGAAGCCGTCGTTCTTCCGCGCTATGACCGAGAATGATTGGGCAGTGCGTAGTGGTAAGACTACTCGTATGCACTACCATTCGTGGAAGATGTGGCGCAAGCCTGTCGATCAGCTCGATAGCTTCCGTTTGGTTGAGGAGAATGGATGCGTGGTGGTGCGCACAAAGCATCGTTACAGCGATCTCGGAACAATTATTCAGATGACCTACAAGATTGACCGAGTTGGTAATATCGCAGTTAGCGAGCAGATGATACCGCGCAAGGAGTCGTTCGAGTGTCTTGGAATGTTGTGCTACGGAGTGGCGTTGGCGATGCCAGAGCGATTTGATCGTATCGAGTTCTATGGTGCTGGCCCTCACGAGTCCTATAATGACCGTATCACGGGTGCGCCTATTGGACGCTATGAGCAGAGCGTTGCCGATCAGTATTGTATGACTCATATCCGCCCGCAGGAGAGTGGTGCGCATTGTGAGTTGCGTTGGTGGCGTATCACAGATGGTACGGGATGCGGCTTTGAGGTCTGCTCGGACATCCTCTTTACGGCGAATGCAGTGCCTTATCCGTTGTCGCAGCGAGATCGTCTCGACGATGATTATCGAAAACATACGGCTCTGCTCGAAAAGGATGGAAATACCTATGTCAATATTGATATGAAACACAAGGGTTTGGATTGTGTAAATACTTGGGGAACAATTCCTCCAGAGGAGGATAGAGTTCCGTATGGAGCGCATACATTCAACTTCGTGTTGCGACCTTTGCGATAAAAATGGTTGTAAAGATTGGCGATATCGCGAAAAATATGTAATTTTGTCGCGCATTTGAAAAATGCGAAACGAGAAAGAGTATATTTTAACTTAAATAAATTATAAAACTATGGCAAGAAAGAAGATTGTTGCAGGTAACTGGAAGATGAACACCGTTCCTGCTGAGGGTGTTGAGTTGGCAAAGAGTGTAGTAGCAGGTCGCTCGGAGGTTTGTGAGTGTGTAAACTTTATCGTTTGCCCTCCATTCACCCACCTCTCGCAGGTTGTTGAGGCTGTTAAGGGCTCGGATATCGCTGTTGGTGCGCAGGATTGCGCTACCGAGGCTAAGGGTGCTTACACTGGCGAGGTTGCAGCACAGATGATTGCAGCTCTCGGTTGCAAGTATGTAATTCTCGGTCACTCGGAGCGTCGTCAGTACTATGGTGAGACCTCGGAGAGTTTGAACAAGAAGATGGCTCAGGCTTATGCTAACGGCCTTACTCCAATCTATTGCGTAGGCGAGAACTTGGAGGAGCGCGAGGCTGGTAATCACTTCGCAGTTTGCAAGGCACAGATTGAGGAGGTAGTATTCAACCTCACTGAGGAGCAGTTCGCTAACCTCGTTATCGCATACGAGCCGGTTTGGGCTATCGGTACAGGTAAGACCGCTACCGCAGAGCAGGCACAGGAGATTCACGCATATATCCGTGAGGTATTGCGCTCGAAGTTCGGTGCTGCTGCTGAGGAGTGCCCAATTCTCTACGGTGGTTCGTGCAAGCCATCTAACGCTGCCGAGATTTTTGCAAAGGCTGATGTAGATGGTGGTCTTATCGGTGGTGCCGCTTTGAAGGCTGAGGATTTCCTCGCAATTGGCAAAGGTTTCTAATTAAAAAGCGTTTTGAGGGGCTTTTACTGCGTTACGCTTGATTTGTAGATACTCACATACGCCCAAGTATGCTCCGTTCTACAAATCTTCGCAAGCCTTGTAAAATCCACCTCAAAAGCACTTTTTATGGTAAATAAGGTTTTTGGGCTGTCGCTTGGCAGCCCAATTTTGTAGAAAAAAGCTAATGGCTAATGGCCAATGGCTAATAGCTAATCTATGGAAAGATATATCAACATAAACGACTTCGACTATCCGCTGCCTGACAAGCGAATTGCGAAGTTTCCGCTTGCGGAGCGCGATTCTTCGAAGTTGCTTGTCTATCGTGGCGGCGAGATTTCCGAGCGACACTTCTCCGATATTGGCGAGGAGTTGCCCGAAGGCTCTCTGCTCGTATTCAACAACACAAAGGTGGTGCGAGCGCGACTCGTTATGCACAAACCTTCGGGTGCGCGTGTTGAGGTCTTTTGTTTGGAGCCTCACACCCCTGCCGACTACGAACACGCCTTTGCAGTAAAGGGCAAGTGCGAGTGGTCGTGCATTGTGGGCAACCTCAAAAAGTGGAAAGAAGGGGCTGTGCAGATTCCTTTCGAGTATGAGGGCGCAGACTATACCTTGCAGGCGTATATCGCCGAGCGAGGCACGCGCGAACATATTGTGCGCTTCGAGTGGTCGGCACCGATGACCTTTGGCGAGTTGTTGGAGTATCTCGGTCGTATCCCTATCCCGCCATACCTCAATCGCGAGAGCGAGGAGATTGATAATACCCGCTATCAGACGGTCTATTCCCGTTTTGAGGGCTCTGTGGCAGCGCCTACCGCAGGTTTGCACTTTACCGAGCCGCTTATCGAGCGAATGAAGGCGAAGGGTTTTGACTTTGCCGAGGTTACGCTCCATGTGGGCGCAGGTACATTCCTGCCGGTTAAAGATGAAAATGCGACCAAACACGCAATGCATACCGAGCATTTTGGAGTTACGCTTGCGACACTTCGTAAGTTGCGCGAGAACTACGGTAAGATTGTAGCTGTCGGTACAACTTCGGTGCGCACTTTGGAGTCGCTTACGGCTTTGGCATGGCGCATCAAGGGTGGCAAGGCGTACGACTGCGCAACGGTGGGGCAGTGGGAGTTGTACGATATCCCTGCCGAATTTTCGGGCGAGGAGGCTCTCGATACACTTATTTCATATATGGAGCAGCAGGGGTTAGACCGCCTGCGTGCAGCTACCGAGATTATGATTACTCCGCTTGGTTACAACTACCGCATAGTGCGCAATATTGTGACCAATTTCCATCAACCCAAATCGACGCTTTTATTGCTTGTGTCGGCATATTTGGGCGACGATTGGCATAAGATTTATGACTATGCCCTTTCGCACGACTTTAGATTCTTGTCGTATGGCGACTCGTCGTTGTTGATGCGATAGGGTAGTGGTTTCCCATAATAATGGGGTTGTCCAACATTAAGTTAGACAGGTTTAATTTTTAACTAACTGATTTTCAGTGTTGATTTTTACGAAAATTACGAATTTCTACATAGAAGACTACATAGAGGTCGTAATTAAGCCTATTTGCCAACGAGTGTAAAAGGGGACAATACATTTGATGGTAAAGTGCTGGTGCCTCTCACTATACAAAGATATGTTGCGGACAACG
>SUZQ01000014.1 GCA_015059875.1 Rikenellaceae bacterium
ACAAGTTTTTTAGACACTCCCAATTTTGTCAGAAGTTGTATAACAAGAGGGATTTCAAGGCTTGCGAAGCCCGAAAAAGCGGAGTTTACTCGGCGTAAATGAGCATTTTGAGGGCAAGCATAACGCGGAAATCACCTTGTTAGACAGCTTCTTTTTTACTATTAGCCGCCCCCCCCCTAATTAGAGTAATTACTATTCAAGTACTCCTGAATCGTAAAGTTTGTTTCGCACGGCTCTACCCCTTCTGGCGCATATTCGTTAGTATGCTGCATCCTCTCTCCACCGAGAACACAACGACCAAGGAACATTAAAATCTCATCGTGATTATCGGTCAATGGAGTCAAGGCGAGAGCGTGGTCGCGATAGTGCGCAGAGTGGAAATAGTAGTTTGCGCCAATGTTGTGCAACTGCTCTGCTATGTAATCTGAGCCATAAAATCCCGTTGCTAAGATTGTCGCTTTGCGATATGGAACATTGCGATCTGCATTTCCGTGAAAGAGCATTACAGGGCAAGGCATCCGATCCCAATCTGGCTCGCCAAGCACCGAGTATATAGCCCCAGCAAATGCGATGACTCCAGCATAATTAAAATCTTCGTGCAACGACTTTGCATACTGCGTTCGGTTTGAGATATAGTTCTCCGCCTGCAACACGGCAATAGCACCTGCACTCGATCCACTCGCCACAATCAATGATGGATCTATGCCCAACTTATCGGCATTATCAACAATATATTTGGTTGCGCGCAACACATCCTCTGCAGCATAATTCACCGAGCGATACATCGCCCATGCACCCTCCAATGGGCCAACATCCTTTGTACTATCAAGCGTATAAGCCATACCGAGGCGATAGTCCAACGACACAACATCGAACCCCTCCGACAAGAGCAACTCGAAGTACGATAGATATCGCTCGTCATTACGACTGCCGTGCGAAAAGCCACCTCCAAAGGCAAATAACAGACAAGGGTGTTTACCCTCGCCCTCGGCACGATAGTGGTCGAGATACAACGGTTCCTTTCCCTCTACAAAGCAGTATGTCGTAGGTTTCGTCTGTGCCATTGTTGTCGCCATAGTAAGAATCAGTGTTACAAATAGTACAAATCTTTTCATTCTATTCATATTTATTGTTCCAAAGCATTTTTAACCTTTCGGCTATACGCTGCTCAGTCTGATTGCCAGTATTCGGGTGGTAGAATTGCTTGCCTTTTAGTGATTCAGGCATAAACTCCTGCTCCACGAAGTTGCCCTCGTAATCGTGAGCATACTTGTAGCCATCGCCATATCCCTGCTCCGCCATCAGGTCGGTTACAGCATTGCGCAGATGCAAAGGCACAGGTCGCAGATTAGTGTCCTTCTGCACAAACGCAAGAGCCTCGTTTATAGCCATATATGCCGAATTACTCTTCTGCGAAGTGGCAAGATAGATGGTCGTTTCGGCAAGAGTTATACGCGCTTCAGGCATACCTATTTTATGTACCGTATCGAAGCAGGCATTCGCCAAAAGCAATGCGTTAGGATTTGCCAAGCCGATATCCTCCGATGCTAAAATTACCAATCGGCGTGCTATAAATCGTGGCTCCTCTCCACCCGCCAACATTCGTGCCAAGTAGTATATTGCAGCATTTGGGTCGCTACCACGCACACTCTTGATAAATGCCGAGATAACATCGTAGTGCTGCTCCCCATTCTTGTCGTAAAGAGCGATATTCTGTTGCAACACTTCGGTAACGAGGTCATCGGTAATTACCAAATCGCCCTCGCGCGAGGAGGTTATAATATCCAATATATTGAGCAACTTACGCGCATCTCCACCTGCAAAGCGAAACAGCGCAGCCGACTCCTCAACCTTAATTTGGCGTCTTTTCAACTCCTCATCAGCAGTCAAAGCGCGGTCGAGCAACCTCTGCAAGTCCTCATCTTGCATCGGCTTCAAAGTATAGACCTGACAACGGCTCAACAGTGGCGAGATAACCTCAAACGAAGGGTTTTCTGTAGTTGCACCGATAAGTGTTATAATACCCTGCTCTACGGCTCCGAGCAACGAATCTTGCTGCGACTTGTTGAAACGATGAATTTCATCGATAAAGAGCAACGGAGTCTTTGTCGAGAAGAACTTTTGACTCTTTGCAGACTCAATAACATCGCGCACCTCCTTCACTCCCGAAGTAACAGCCGAGAGGGTATAGAAAGGTCTTTCGAGGGCATTCGCCACAATGCGGGCAAGTGTAGTTTTACCCACTCCGGGAGGTCCCCAAAGTATAAACGAAGGCACATTCCCCGCCTCGATAAAGCGACGGAACACACCACCCTCACCGACCAGATGTTGCTGACCGATGTAGTCTTCGAGGGTTTGAGGCCTCAATCTTTCTGCTAAGGGAGCCGACATAACTTTTCTTTTTTTAACGGAAAACGGAAAACGGAAAACGGAAAACTATTTTCTTTATTTTCTCGAGCTTCATATCTACTTACAAATTTGAGCGCGCTGTGTTTATACTTGCTGTTATCAATGCAATAATCTCTTTGATATCTCTTTCAAGAGAAGCAAACATCTTCTGGTCAATATATTCACTACCCACAAGCAATTCCAACCAATATGTAGTTTCATCAGCCTCTTTTAGGGCAACCGACAACTTATTTATGAAATCGAGTTTGCTTTGTGCATTTTTTCTTTCTCGTACATTTGCACCAATGCTTGTTCCGCTACGCAAAATCTGTTTGGAGAGAATATACTCTTTTTTATCCTCCATCAAATAGCGAGAGAGCTTTATCACACGAAGTGCAAACAATTTGGTTTTGCTATCCAAACAATCAACCATAACGATTTTGTTTCTAATTCTTTTAGTTTTCCGTTTTCCGTTTTCCGTTTTCCGTTCGCATTTGGTTGTAGGCCTTTATGGCCTCACCCAAAATGCGTATCGCCTTTTTGAGTTCGTCTTTTTCGAGAATGTAGGCGATACGGACTTCGTTTTTGCCGAGCCCCTCCTCCGAATAAAAACCTGATGCGGGTGCTAACATAATCGTCGCTCCCTCGTACTCAAATTCGCGCAAGCACCACTCGCAGAACTTATCGCTATCGTCAATCGGAAGTCGTGCAATGGTGTAGAACGCACCCATAGGAATCGGCGAGAATACACCCTCAATCTTATTCAACTCATCAACCAAACAGTTTCTGCGCTCGATATACTCCTCGTAGGTGTGGATAGCATAGTCGCGCGGTGCATCCAACGAAGCCTCAGCTGCAATCTGACCGAGCAACGGTGGCGACAATCGCGCCTGACAGAACTTCATCACCGCTGCGCGCAGAGTCTTATTCTTGGTTATCAGCGCACCGATACGAATACCGCACTCCGAATATCGTTTCGACACCGAGTCAATCAGCACCACATTCTCCTCTATGCCCTCCAAGTGGCAAGCCGAGATATACGGCGAGCCCGTATAGATAAACTCGCGATAGACCTCATCCGAGAAGAGGAACAGATCGTACTTCTTCACAAGGTCGCGAATGCGATTCATCTCCTTACGGGTATAGAGATAGCCCGTAGGGTTGTTCGGGTTACAGATTAGGATGCCTCGCGTACGCTCGTTTATCAACTCCTCGAACTGCTCAATCGAAGGCAGAGCAAAACCATTCTCAATGGTAGAGGTTATCGGACGAATTACCGCACCTGCCGAGACTGCAAACGCCATATAGTTGGCATACGCAGGCTCAGGAACGATAATCTCATCGCCCGGATTGAGGCACGACATAAAGGCAAACAACACCGCCTCCGAGCCGCCCGCCGTAACGATAATATCATCGGGCGAGAGCTTTATCTGGTATTGGTCGTAGTAGCCGACCAACTTCTCGCGTAACGAGAGAAAGCCATCACTCGGACTATACTCCAAAATTTCGCGGTCAATATTGCGAATAGCATCAAGAGCCACTTGTGGAGTCTTAATATCGGGCTGACCAATATTCAAATGATAGACCTTTGTGCCACGCTTTTTAGCCTCTTCGGCAAGCGGAGCAAGTCGACGAATAGGCGATGCTGGCATCAATACCGCGCGTTCTGAAATCTTTGGCATAACAAAATACAAATTTATCCACGCAAAGATAACAAAAAGTGTTGAGAGATAAAAGACGAAAGTTGATAATTACACTATTTTTTTACACTGCTAAAATTCCCTCTATCTTTTGCTCCTTTTTTGTCAGTATTTATACCCAAATTGAACATTCGTCTTGCCATATAGAATAATTTTCATATATTTGTAGCCGAAACCTATATTAATATATATGAAAAAAGAACTTAAACCAAGAGATCACAACCTCTTATTGAAGGCCTTTCGTATCTACTTGCAGTTTGTAAATTCAGGACTCTATTTCCGTAAAGAGCATCTTGTAGGAGTAGAGAAAGTTCCAGTAGACGGTACGCCACTTGTAATCGTGTCTAACCACCAGAACTGCTTGAATGATCCTCTCTCGGTTGCAATGAATTTGACCGACAGACGAATAAACTTCATCGCTCGTGCAAATGTTTTCAAGAATCCTATCGCAGGTCGTTTTCTGCGCAAGTTAGGACTTCTTCCAGCGTATCGAATGTCGTACGATGGCTACGCTTCGGTAGCCAAGAATCGTGCTACTCTCGATGCTGCGGGACAGGCTCTGTGCGATGGCGAGAGCGTTATGCTATTCCCTGAGGCTGGACACCAAGATAAGCGTTGGCTTGGAACATTCAAGATTGCATATCTAAAAATTGCATTTGATGCTGCCGAGAAGTTCGAGTTCAAGCGCGATGTAAAGGTATTGCCTTCGTGCAACCACTACGCAAACTACTTCCACGCTCGTACCGATATGTTGATTCGCTTTGGCGATCCTATCTCGCTGATGCCTTACTACGAAAAGTACAAGGAGAATCCTCGCGCTACGATGTTGGAGATCAACGAGATTGTACGCGAAAAGATTAAGGAGTTGATGTTGCATATCGATGACTTGGAGCACTACGACCAGATTGATTTCCTCCGTGAAACGGGTTATGGCCGCAAGTATGCCATCGAACACGGCTTCAAATTCAACTATCTCCCATCGCGATTGCTCTCCGATCAGAAACTCGTATCGGCATTGCAGGACGCAACAGCAGAGCATCCTGAGGAGATGGAGGCTATCTACAAGGATACAGCAGAGTTGTCCGACGGATTGAAGAAGTTGGGTATCCGCGATTGGCTCTTTATCCGCGATCCAAAGTGGCCAGCTGCTGTTTTGCGCGGTTTGGGACTTATCATCTTGTTGCCACTCTTCCTCGTTTCGATTATTCCTACAGGACTTCTGTTCCTTATTCCGAAGATATTTCTCAAGAAGCTTATTAAGGATAGTATGTTCAACTCCTCGTTCCATGTTGGAGTTAGCGTATTCGTATCAGTTCCAATCTGTTTCGTTTTGCCAATCGTACTCTTGTGGGTATATGCAAACTTCTGGTGGGCATTGGGCTATATGGTAGCCTTTCCATTTATGTTTGTCTTGGCGTGGAACTATATGCGTCTATTCTTGCGATTCAAGGGTACTTGCATCTTCGTAAAGCACAGCAACCGCCCTGTTATCAACAAGTTGCGCGAGTTGCGTAAGAGCATTTATAACAGATTGGACAATCTGTTAAAATAATTGACAATTGATAATTGACAATTGATAATTAAAGGTATAATTTTCTAATAAATGCGCAGAATTGGCGTAATATCCGACACGCACGGCACCTTCGATGAGGTGCTGTGCGATTTTTTACGCGATGTGGACGAGATTTGGCACGCGGGCGATATTGGCTCTATCGAGTTGGCGGATAAAATCGCCGCGTTTAAGCCGTTGCGCGCCGTATATGGCAATATCGACGGTGGCGACACTCGCTACGCCTACCAACCCTTTGCGCACTTCCGCGTGGAGGAGGTCGATGTGCTGATTACCCATATCGGTGGCTATCCGCGCCACTACTCGCCGCAGGCGTTGCAGAAGATTCAGGCGTGTCGCCCAAAGATTTTTGTATCGGGGCACTCGCATATCCTGCGCGTTGAGTACGACAAGGTCTACGACCTACTCCACCTCAATCCGGGGGCTGCCGGGTGCTACGGTTTTCATAAAGTCCGCACGGCACTGTGCTTCACAATTGACGGCAGCGATATCAAGGATATGGAGCTTGGCGAATGGCCAAGAACTGGACACAAATAAAGAGAGCCTCGCGGCTCTCTTTATTGTTTATATCATTTAGTTCCCGATATTTACCCTAATTCACAGGCTCATTCTCATCGGTAAATATAACGCCATATATGTAGCTTGAGTAATCGCTCCAATATCTTGCACTTTTATATTTACTCTCTGTTCCCGCTGGCACATAAATCTTACGACCGGAAGCGTTGTCGTAGAACATATCAATACCTCCTGTCGGTGGTGTAGTCGGCTTGCAATATACACTTTTCAGCGAGGTGCAATCAATGAATGCCCAATTTCCAATCGAAGTAACGCTATTGCCAATTGTAACACTTGTCAGCGAGGTGCAATTATAGAATGCATAAGCTTTTATCTCGGTAATATCCGAAGGAATAGTAATATCGGTTAATTCGCTACCATTAAGATAGAGTTTTGCTCCATTGTATAGAGGGTTTGCATAATAGTTGTCAAAACTTATCTTACACCAAGCCGATAAATCGCTAATATATACACTATTCAGACTTCCACAATCGTCGAATGCCTCATATCCAATCGAAGTAACGCTATTGCCGATAGTAACACTTGTCAGCGAGCTGCAATATTCGAATGCCCGCCCTCCAATCTCAGTAACGCTATTACCAATTGTAACACTTGTCAGCGAGGTGCAATCACGGAATGCACCACCTCCAATCGAAGTAACGCTATTAGGAATTGTAACACTTGTCAGCGAAGTGCAATAAGAGAATGCATCACCTCCAATCGAAGTAACGCTATCTGGAATCGTGATGGTTGCCAGTGAATCACAAGCACTAAATGCTCCCACGCCTATCAAGGCAACACCATTACTTATTGTAACACTTGTAAGCGAATCACAATTTCTGAATGTATCCACACCCATTGAAGTAACTCCACTGCCTATAATTACCTTTGTCAGCAAATCGCTATACGCAAATGCGCCGTTTCCAATCTCTTTAACACTATCTGGTATTGTTACACTTTTCAGCAGGCCACAATCATAAAACGCATAAGCGCGAATTGCCTCGACGCTGTTACCAATCGTTACACTTCTTAATGTATCGCAACCATAAAATGCATACGCACCAACAGAGGTAACACCATTGCCAATAGTTACCTTTGTAAACTGACTACCGTAGAATGCACCATACGAAGATGATGCTTCAGGAATATTACAATTGACAACCAAATCTCCAGTACATCCGCCAAAAGCATATTCTCCAATTGTGGCTACACCCTTACCTATAGTTGTATTTGTCAACGAATTACAACCGTTAAATGCCGAACTTCCAATAGAAGTAACGCTATCGGGAATTGTAATAGCGGTCAGTGATGTGCATTGATAGAACGCTGAATTTCCAATCGAAGTGACACTATATGGTAGTGCGATACTCTTCAGCGAGGTGCAACCCGAAAATACGCTATTTCCAATAGCTGTAAGTTTATCAGGGATTTCGAACTTTGTCAGTGAGGTACATCCGTAGAATGCGCTATCGCCAATTGAGGCTATACTTTCAGGGGTCGTTACGCTTGTTAGCGAGGTGCGTTGATAGAATGCACTGTTTCCAATAGTAGAGATATCCTCGTCAAAAGTGATAACACCCAAGCCATCTTCGTAGGTATTAGATACAACATTTGCATCAAAACCGCTACTATTATAAAGAGTTATAGCACTATTATCGCTTGAGGTATACCAAATTTGGTTAAGCGGAATAGGCATTGCTGCGAGATTCTTAGCCTCAACAGCACTCATAGGTTGTATTCTATTGCGAGTGATTGTGACTTTATTAGATGTACTCTGTGTAAAGCCCAAGCCATCGGTGGTATAGGCTGTTATAGTTATACCCTTCTCAAAAGTTGTAGGAGGGAGTGCAAACCAAAAGGTTGTTGCATCCCCTGCGGTTGTACCAAGCGTTACGCCACTTTCGCAGTTTATCATAACTTTCTCCGTAGCATCCGCAGCCATTGTCACACTTGGCTTTGCTCCATAGGGGGCTGAAATAGTCGCCGCACCCGAAAGTTTCTCGCCATTGTTACCCTGAAGAACAAGACTCTTTATCTTTACATTATTTCCGTACAGTTTAATCTTGAGATAGCCACATAGATTATTAAACACCAACTTTTTCGTTCCATCCCGAACAACTGCTACCATTGTATTCGCGCCTTTGCCGAAAGAGTCTTTGATGTAACCTTGAAGATATGGCAAAGTTGTGGTAATATCACCATCTACAATCATTGTAGCTTCGGTGTTGTACGGATAGAGAGCGTAGAAGTACTCAAGCCAGTCGCCTCCCGTAGAGGATCCATAAAACATTCCGCCCTTGTCGCCATCCTCGCCAAGGAAGGTGTATTTAGCATTTGTGGTAGTGTTACAGAATGCCGATACCTCATCTTCAGCGTGCCAACATATCGTTTGATTCTCGTTGACAAAAGTTCGGCTCTCTTCGTCTTCAATTGTGGCGTACAGATAGTTTTTCTCGCCTTCAGTGGCGGTTTCGGTCTGCGTTTGGGAGAGCAAGACCTCATCCTTATCAGATTTGGAGCAACCTACAGCAAAAACAAGTGCTACGGCTGCCAATAAGCCCAATAGAGTGTAATTGTGTTTCATACTATTATATAATTATTAGTTTTACCATAGTTTACCAATCCTGTTCAGGGTTTTCGCCCTCGATAATTTCGATATTCGAAATTCCAAAGCCATATTCACAAGCGATACAGACCACCCTTATATCAGGCGATAGGTAGAATTGTTGTGCATCCATCACTACATACTTTTTTTTTTGGCGCATCAACCCCAAATGTGCATTTTGTATAAAATAAGAAAGTGTGAGGTTGACTTTCGTCTATCAAGTAGAAGGTTGTGGAATGACCTGACCAAAATAAACGCTACAATACCCCACACCTGTATAATGCCATACAGAAGGTATAGGATATACCAACAGCATTTATACAAGGAATGAGTGCTGTTCGTTCGTCCTTTGGTCTTGAAAACTTCCACATTTTCTACTTCGGACAGCGCGAAAACACTTTCGTAATATGTGTGCCTCACAACAAAATCAGCTGTTCAGCACTACAAAGTTAAAAACTTATTTTCGATTATGCAATAAAAAAAAGGTACAACACAAAAAATGACAATGGCGCATCCATCCTCTACATAGAGCAACAGATGCGCCATTGATGACAGCGAAATATTTTACAAATCTTCGATTCGATTCAGAATCGGCGAAAAATCAACCCAAGTATTGGCAAACTCATCGTAGGAGAGTTCGGTGTGACCATCCTCAGGAACATCCGAGATAACCTTAACCGCCACAAGTGGCATATTGTTGCACATCTCGCAGGCGATAGCGATAGCTCCTATCTCCATATCGAAAATTGCCCTCTCAACGCCAAAGCGAGCCTTAATCTCCGCAACCGACTTTGCATTTACGAACGAGTCGCCCGTAAAGACCGTAATATCATCCGTGCCAAGCAGATTGCGCGGATCGCTAACCTCTGGAATAAAGCCTTCGGGAATATCGGCATCGTGATACTGCACACGATTCGGCATAACCACCTCGCCCTGCTTAAAACCAAGAGTTCCAGCTGCATAACCAATAACAGCAACAAGGTCGTAAGGTTGCTCCGCCTGCAATAGATAGCGCGTGATGGTTGCCGCAGCCGCAGCCTTACCAATACCACTAAATGCTACGGTGTACTTATTCTTCAACTGCTCGCCCCTGCACTCGATAGCAAGACGGATATTTCTGTTTTCGCGCTCGGTTGGCGCAACGATTAAAATATTTTTCATATTATAATTGGGCTTTAGCCATTAGCTCTTTTATTTTATTTGAATCTTGCTCTATCTGCTGGCGCAACTCCTCCACCGAAGAGAACTTCTTTTCGTCGCGAATCTTATCGTAGAGTTCAACTCGCAATTTCAAGCCGTAAAGCAGACCTCGAAAGCCAAAAAGATGTGTTTCGAGCAGGCGTTTCGTGCCATCTACCGAGGGGCGAACACCAATATTTGTCATTGCGCAATAGACCTCGCCCTCAACCCAAACCTTCGAGCTATATACCCCGTTTTCGATACTCAAAGAGTCATCAACAGCGATATTTGCCGTTGGGAAGCCTAATCTGCGTCCCAAACGATTCCCTCCTATAACGACTCCCTCGATAACCTGCATAGTATTAAATCTCCTTCGTTAATTTGCGTACCAACGACACCTCCGAGAAGAACTCTTTGGCAAAGACTCGCAGAACGGTGTACGACGGCACGGCAACAAGCAATCCGACAATACCCCCAACAGAGCCCGCCATAAGGATAACAATAAATATTTCGAGTGGATGCGCTGACACCTTCGAGGAGTAGATTGTAGGTTGCAACACAAAATCATCAACACCCTTAACCACACATATCGTGCAGAGTATAACGGCGAGAGTATACGATATCGTGCAGCCTTCTATAGGCGACACAATACCTATGAATATTGACACCAACACACCGAAAGCTGGTCCTGCGTATGGGATAACATTCAACATACCCATAATTACAGCAATAAAGCTGGCATCCTCGACCTTCATTCCAAAGAGCAACAGCACTACAGCTATGATACTTGATATGATAAGGCTCTCGGTAAGCAATCCCGTGAAGTAGCGCGACAACAGAAGCGAGACTTTATCGATAGCTCGATGAACATTCTCGACATACTTATCAGGAAAGATTGCCGAAACCATATTCGAGAAGAGTCCATCCTCCTTCAAGAAGAAGAATGTGATGAACGACACCGAGAATAGAACGATAACCGCAGACATTCCCATATTGATAATTGACGACACCACCGAATTGACCGTATCGTAATTCAAGAATCTGCGCAGTGTCGAAACAATGATATCCGATATTGAGAAGTGTGTTTCGGGCAGAACAAAGATTGTCGAGATATAGTTTTGTAATCGCTCCAATGGCTCCTCTACGCCCTCCAAAGCCGAACGCAAATCGAGCGAAGAGAGTTCGTAAACTTTACCCGCCACGAGAGGTACAATAAGCGAAAGCAAACCTCCAATAACCAACCACAGCAACACCAAAGTAATAGCTGCCGCCAACCATCGAGGCATAAAGAATCGCTTGATTTTTATTTTACAGAGCAGTCGTACCAATGGTCGTCCAATGATAGCCAACACCGCAGAGACGAGAATGTAGATTACAACCTCACGGAAGTACCACAACAGCGCACCAACAGCCACAGCTGCAGCCAATCCCATCACCCAGCGCAGAAAGGTCTGCATGGTCAGATTATTATTTATGTTATTTTCCATTCAAGAAGTTGTCTGTTATCCGTTTTCAATCTTTTCGTCATTGCAAGGAGAATATATTGTCTGTGGCAATCTCTATCTCTCCGTTTTTACCGCTTTCTCTTTTCAGTTCTCCGTTTCGAGCGACTCCTCCTCAGGAGTTTCGAGCGACTCCTCCTCCACACCACCGATGCGGGCAATAGGAGTCTGCGTGCCTACAACCTTATCGCCAATCTCTACAAGCAGTTTAGCATCCTTTGGCAACAATATATCAATGCGCGAGCCAAACTTAATAAATCCGAAAACACTATTCTGCTCAACCTGCTCACCGACCTTCACATACGATACAATGCGACGAGCCACAGCACCAGCGATTTGGCGGAACAACACCTCTACGCCATCTTTGGTCTCCACCACAGTCGTAGTGCGCTCATTGTCGGTGGAGGATTTCGGATGCCACGCAACAAGGAATCGTCCTGGATGGTACTTGAAATACTTGACCAAGCCACCCACAGGCGACCAATTGATATGGACATTGGTTACCGACATAAATATTGACACCTGCATCTTCTCCTCGCCATCGAAATACTCGTCATCTTTCACAAGCTCGGTAACTACAACACGGCCATCGCAAGGCGAAAATACGAGATCATCATCGTGAATACGCACACGACGCGGATCGCGGAAGAACGAAATGATGAAGAACCAAAATACGAGCAGCAGCACCGAAAGTGTTATAATAAGCCACATCAAGTCATTCGCCTTCAACATATAGAAGATAAGCAACCACAATGCCAGTAGCACAACTCCCGACACGGCAATAATCTTGAATCCCTCTCTACTAATTTTCATACTCTATTCTGAATTTGGGTTCTACATGAGTGTTCTCGCCAACAAGAGGTAAACGAATGCAAACGGCACCGAGAGAAACAATGCATCGAAACGATCAAGAAAACCTCCATGCCCCGGCATTATCGCACCCGAATCCTTTACATCGACTTCGCGTTTAATCAGCGACTCCACCAAATCGCCCGCAACGCCTGTCAATGCAGTTACCAATCCAAGACCACCCCATACGAGGAGATTGCCTCCGAAAAGGTGTCCGAACAGCACCGCTGCGCCTACTGCTCCCATCAATCCGCCAATGAAACCTTCCCAAGACTTTTTAGGCGAGATTCTTTCGCAAAGACGATGTTTGCCAAGTGTTATACCTACCAAGTATGCGAATATATCGTTTACCCAGATTATACCTATAAACGCCAACATCGCCAATCCCGACCACTTACCGACAAGCAGTTGCGGCACAAAGAGCAACATCGCCATAGGCAATGCAACATAGACAGTACCCATCAAGGTCGTAGCGATATTTGCAATCGGAGTCGGACTCTTGCGCCACAATTCGCATACAAACGCAGCAGGCACCATCAGCATAGTGTATAGAACTGCACCCAACACGATGCGCCCAACCATATCGGTTGCAGGTGTACCCCACTGTTGAAATATCGTAAATGCCACAATAAAAATGGCTATCGAGGTGGCGATACCCACGCTATACATAGGCTCAACCCCACCCTTACGGCACAAGCGATAGAACTCCACAAGACCTCCTACCATAATCACCGTAAACAGTGCGCCTACACTCCACTTCGACCAGAGCAACGCCCCCACAACAACAAGCAACAGCACCAAACCACTCACGGTTCGCACCAACAAATCTTTAAGTTTCTTATTATCCATTATTAGGTTTTTATAGTAAACATCTTCATTCTGAAAATTTGTATAACAAGAGCTATTTTGAAGCTGCTCGCAGTTCGTAAAAGCGGAGTTTACTTGGTGTAAATGAGCATTTTACGAACAAGGCAGATGCCAAAAGAGCCTTGTTAGGCAGATTTTTCTCGTTTGCCGAAGATTCTTTCCACATCCTCGGTAAATACAACCTCACGCTCCAAGAGCAACTCTGCCAGCTCTACAAGACCATCGCGATGCTCATCGATAACCTGCTCCGCCATAGCTCGAGCCTTTGCAATCAAGGTGCGCACTTCATCATCAATTTGTTGCGCCGTGCGCTCTGAGTATGGTTTTGTAAACGCCATATCGCTCTGTCCTGTCGAGTCGTAGAAGCTCAACGAGCCCACCTCATCGCTCATTCCGTAGTATGCCACCATTGCGTAGCACATCTTCGTAACACGCTCCAAGTCATTCAGCGCACCCGTAGAGAGATGACCAAAGAACTTCTCCTCGGCGATACGACCAGCCAACAGCGATGCCATCTCCTGCATCATCTGCTCGCGAGTGGTAATCTGTCGCTCCTCAGGCAAGTACCACGCAGCACCCAAAGCCTTTCCACGCGGAATTATAGTAACCTTCACAAGTGGATTTGCATGCTCAAGCAACCACGACACAGTAGCGTGTCCCGCTTCGTGGTATGCGATGGTCTTCTTCTCCTGCGGAGAGATAACCTTGTTCTTGCGCTCCAAGCCTCCGATAATTCTATCTACCGCAGCCAAGAAATCCTCCTTGCCCACCGACTCCTTATTGTGTCGCGCAGCAATCAAAGCCGCCTCGTTGCAGACATTTGCAATATCTGCACCCGAAAATCCAGGAGTCTGCTTTGCGAGGAAATCACGATCAAGCTCTTTATCCAACTTCAACTTGCGAAGATGCACATCGAAAATCTCGCGACGCTCGTGCAGTTCAGGCAAGCCCACCTCAATCTGACGGTCAAAACGACCTGCACGCATCAATGCCTTATCCAAGATGTCTGCACGGTTTGTAGCCGCCAAGATAATCACGCCTGCATTGGTCTGGAAACCATCCATCTCGGTAAGCAGCTGATTGAGTGTATTTTCGCGCTCGTCATTACCCGAAAAACCCGCATTACGACCACGCGCACGACCAATGGCGTCAATCTCATCTATAAAGACGATGCATGGGGCTTTTTTCTTAGCTTGGTCAAACAAGTCGCGCACACGCGAAGCTCCAACACCCACAAACATCTCCACAAAGTCAGAACCCGAAATCGAGAGGAATGGTACATTTGCCTCGCCAGCAACAGCCTTTGCTAACAGCGTTTTACCCGTTCCTGGAGGGCCTACCAAGAGTGCGCCCTTCGGAATCTTTGCTCCAAGCTCACGATATTTAGGGGCATTTTTCAAGAAGTCCACAATCTCCATAATCTCGACCTTCGCCTCCTCCAAGCCCGCTACATCTTTGAATGTCACACGCTTATCGGCATCCTCCTTATCGAACTCTTGCGCACGAGCCTTACCGACATTCATAATTCCGCCCTGCGCACCGCCGCCACGCGACATTCCGCGCATGATGAGAAACCAAATTCCAATCATCACCACCCAAGGCAGCAAACCCATCAGCCACGAATCGTACCACGGTTTTTCGTTCTCGAAGGTCAGCACAACGCTATTTCCCGTCTGCTCCTCCGCCTTCTCCAAATCGCTCTTAAACGAATCTACCGAGCCGATATTGAAGAAGAACTGATGACCACTCTTCGGGATATTCTTGTAGCGCAAATCTGTCTCGCGCAACGAATCGACCTTACCATCTTTAAGCACCACACGGGCCTCGTCGCGATTGACCACTACAATCTTTTCGATGTCGCCATTGGCAACCATCTGTTCCACCGCTGCCCAATCCGATTTAACGGGCGCGCTCTCCTCGTTATTGAATATCCAATAACCTACAATAACGAGAGTTATCGCGCTCCACAGCCACATAATATTGGGGCGCGGCATATTTACATTTCTTCTCTTTTTTGCCATAATACAAGTTTAATTTTACACATTATTTCACGCCATACAGAACGATTCAGTACAGCGAAAATTGTGTTCAAAAAGTGGGGTTTCTTCTCGAAAAAGAGTCCTACCAGCAACAATCAAGCGTGTTACTACTCCTCACTTTCGTAACGCACCATCGGAGCATCCGCCCACAGCTCCTCCAAGCGGTAGTAGTCGCGGAGGTCACTCTGGAAGATATGCACGATGACATCGACATAGTCGAGAGCCACCCACAGACCAGTCTGCTTACCCTCAACGCGCCAAGGGTTTTCGTGCAACTCCTCGTATACCTTCTCTTCGATACCGTCAGCAATGGCTGCCACCTGCGCCGTAGAGTCGGCATTGCAGACTACAAAGTGCGAGCAGATAGCCCCATCAAAGCCCGACAAATCAAGCGATACAATATTCTTACCCTTTTTATCCTGAATACCTTCAACGATGGTTTCAATAAGTTTTTCCATAGCCACTTTTAAGCAATATATATAATTATTGTGCGAATATAGCAAAAAAAACGGATACTACAAAATTAAAATTTTGTGCTATTAGCCATTGGCCATTAGCCATTGGCTTTTTACAAGAAAAAGAAGTTTAAGAATTGCTCCCTAAACTCCTTAATTTCATTAAATTCGCTAAATTCACTACTTATACTCCGCTATGGTACTGCGCAACGCATCAACTATCGACCTCTTCACATAGGAACGGCGCGTTACGAGGGCGATTTTGCGCGACGAAGCTCCCTTGAATAGGGTTTTTACCTGTCGTTTTCGCTCCTCAGGAACAAAGTCGAGAGCCATCTTCGGAATGATGGTCATCAGCGATGTATTATCAACAATTCGCATCAGCGTATCAAGCGAGCCAGACTCAAAAGTATAGCGCGATGGCAACGAGTTTCGCGCCTGACAAAGTTCTATTACTTGGTCGCGCATACAGTTACCCGACGAGAGCAGTACCAAGTCCGAAATTTTGATATCCTCGAAGCGGACATTCGACTTGTTATACAGCGAGTTACGAGGCGATACATAGGCGTAGAATTTATCGTCAAAAAGCTCATATTCGATAAAGCCATCGCCGCAAGTTCCACCCGCCACAAGACCGACATCTATATGGTCGCGATTGAGCGCATCGATGATGTCGGCTGTCTTCATCTCGCGCACCTCAATCTCCACCTTCGGGTATCGCTGCACGAACACCGGCACAAACTTGTGTAGCAAGTATGGCGCAATGGTCGGAATAACGCCCAAACGAATCTTTCCCGACACCTCGCCTTTCATCTGCTGCACCACCTCTTTTATGGTGTGAAATTCGCGCAGAGCATTGCGCACCTGCTCCAACACAACCTCGCCTGCTTCGGTTGGTACAACGGGCTTTTTTGAGCGGTCGAGCAGCATCACGCCCAGCTCCTCCTCCAACGCCTTAATCTGCATAGATAGAGATGGTTGCGTGACAAAACAATGCTCCGACGCTACCGAGAAACTACCAAAGTTGGCAACCGCCAACAGATACTCGAGTTGAATTATTGTCATAGGCTTCTACTTATTGATTAGTGCAAAGGTATAAAAATAATTGATGATTAGCAAGTTTTTTTTTTCGGGCGAGGGTTGTTAGCGGTTATTAGAGGTTGTTAGGGGTTGTTAGAGGTTGTTAGAGGTTGTTAGCGGATATTAGTTGATATCAGAGTTCTATAGTTCGACACTAATAACCCCTAATAGCCTTTAATCACCCCTAATAACCACTATAACTGCCGTCAAAGAACCCTCCGCAGAGTTCTTCTGCGGAGGGTAAGGCGCACCCGTCATTGCGAGGCTTGGTACAAGCCGTGGCAATCTCCCACTTTTAATTTTAAGAACAATAAGGGAGATTACCGCAGTCGCTACGCTCCTTCGTAATGACAATTTATAAATAAAAAATACCATTAATTGTCAATTCATCAATTGTCAATTGTCAATTAAAATGGCTAATGGCCAATGGCTAAAAGCCCCAAAATTTAGAAGTTATAGCCTACAAAATACGACGCATAGTCGCTCCAATACTCTGCCGTCTTGTACGCCTCGACAGATGCACTACAATCTACAAAATTAGCGACTTATTCCCGAAATTGCAAAAGTTTAAGCAGTTTTTGAAAGTTTCTCAACTCCCACCGCTGCGACTAAGACAAGAGCAGAGTCGAACTTGTCGAACTATGCCGAGGCGAAGCGGAGAAGAAAATTTTTAATTTTCAATCCTCAACTCTCAACTTTTTTTTCTATATTTGCGCAATGTATAATAGCGAAGGCTAAAAATCACGAAAAACAGAGAAATATGGGAAAAATAATACTTACAGGTGACCGTCCTACAGGTCGTTTGCATTTGGGACACTTTGTTGGCTCGTTGCGCCGCCGTGTGGAGTTGCAGAACTCAGGCGAGTTCGAGAAGATTTTTATTATGATTGCCGATGCACAGGCTTTGACCGACAACTTCGACAACCCCGAAAAGGTGCGTCAGAACATTATCGAGGTGGCCCTCGACTACCTCTCGTGCGGTCTTGACCCCGAGAAATCGACAATTTTCATTCAGTCGCAAGTGGCAGAATTGACCGAGTTGGCATTCTACTACATGAACCTCGTAACGGTGCAGCGTTTGCAGCGCAACCCAACCGTAAAGGCGGAGATTCAGTTGCGCGGTTTCTCGGAGAACACCGCTGAGGGCGACACCACACAAAAGCAGGGTATTCCAGTGGGATTCTTCACCTACCCTATCTCGCAGGCGTCGGATATCACCGCATTCCGCGCTACCACTGTACCTGCGGGAGCTGACCAAGAGCCAATGATTGAGCAGGCACGCGAGATTGTTCACAAATTCAACTCTACATACGGCAAGACTCTTGTTGAGCCAGAGATTCTCCTTCCAGAGAATTGTGTATGTATGCGTCTGCCTGGAACTGATGGCAAGGCGAAGATGTCCAAGTCGCTCGGCAACTGCATCTATCTTTCGGATTCGCCGAAGGAGCTGAAGCAGAAGGTAATGTCAATGTACACCGACCCTGACCACCTCCGTATAGAGGACCCAGGTAAGGTGGAGGGTAACTGCGTATTTACATACTTGGACGCCTTCTGTTGTGATATACATTTCGAGAAGTACTTGCCTGATTATAAAAACCTTGAAGAGATGAAGGAGCACTATCGCCGTGGAGGTTTGGGCGATGTAAAGTGCAAGAAGTTGCTGATTGCCGTATTGGAGGAGATTTTGGAGCCAATCCGCGCTCGCCGCAAGGAGTGGGAGCAGAAGATTGAGGAGGTCTACGCAATTCTCGAGAAGGGCACTGCGGAGGCTCGTGCTACTGCTGCCGCAACGCTCCACGATGTCCGCGAGGCGATGAAGATCAACTACTTTGAAGATAAAGAACTGATTGCAGAACAAGCAAAGCGATTCAGAGAATCTGCAAATTGAGAATTGAGAATTGAGAATTGAGAATTATTTTTATGGAGCAGTTTTCTTTTTGGATTATGATTTTGGTAATGATTGCTTTTCTCTTATTACCAATTTATGTCATAAAGAAAGTTATTGAGTGGATAAAGAAATAGTATCTGTTGATGAAAAGCGACAATCTAATAGAAGATAAAAGTTTCGACTTTGCTGTGCGCATCGTAAATCTATATAAGCATTTGCAAGACGAGCATCGTGAAAATGTTATGTCGAAACAGGTGTTACGATGTGGTACAAGTATCGGAGCAAATATCAAGGAGGCTATGCACGCTCAGTCTCGCAAAGATTTTACCTCTAAAATGAATATCGCTCTCAAAGAGTCATACGAGACAGAATATTGGTTACGCTTATTGAATCGCACCAAGTATATTACGGATTCCGAATTCAGCAGTATATTTGCCGAAAATCAAAGTATTACAAACATTTTAGCAAAAATAGTAATAACAAGTAAAAATACACAAGAGGAGTAGAAATGTGATTGTAGAATAATTCTCAATCCTCAATTCTCAATCCTCAATTAATTATGATTGAGCGTTCCAATTACATAAGCAAAGCTAACCGAGAGAAGATTTACCGTTGGTTTCTCGATATCACCAAGCGATTGAGCGAGCGACAGATGTTGCTTATCCTCGCTGTGGTGGTAGGCGCGTTGGCGGGCTTGGCAACCTATCTCTTCGAGTTGCTGTTGCATCTCATAAAGAGTGGATTGGTAAATTGGTTTGATGTGGATACATACCACTTCCTCTATCTGCTCTACCCCGTTATAGGTATCGTCTTGGCGACGCTATTTGTGCGATACATCGTCAAAGACAACATCTCGGAGGGTGTTACGCGAGTATTGTACGCGATGTCGCGCCGAGGCTCACATATTGCAGGCCACAACTGCTGGACTTCGATGGTTGGAGGTGCTGTAACTATCGGTTTCGGAGGTTCGGTTGGTCCTGAGGCACCAATAGTACTGACAGGTGCAGCACTTGGCTCGAATGTCGGAAAGCTCGCAAAACTGAACTACAAAAATATCACCCTGCTGCTCTGTTGCGGAGCTGGTGCTGCCGTTGCTGCAATCTTCAAAGCACCAATTACAGGCGTAGTCTTTGTGCTGGAGATTCTGATGCTCGATATCACCTCCGCATCGGTTATTCCGTTGCTCGTATCTTCGGTTACAGCAACCACAATAGCCCTTGTGCTTAGAGGTTTTGACCCGATAATTTCGGTAACGCTGACTGAAACGGATCTATTCCAAATCAAGCACATTCCACTATTTATTCTGCTTGGCGCACTATGTGGCGGTATTTCATACTACTTCACAACCGCCAACGCAAAGGTTGGAAAGTTTGTGCGTTCAATCAAAAATCAATACACTCGTTGGGCTATTGCAGGTGTAGTACTCGGTGTCTTGATCTTTATCTTCCCACCTCTCTATGGCGAGGGTTATGAAGCATTTACATCGCTGATGCAGGGCGACAAATACACCATTTTTGAGAACTCGCTATTCTATCCATTCCGCGAGATTGATTGGGTAATACTCATCTATATCATCGCCATTATCTTCTTCAAGGTCATCGCAATGGCGACAACAAATGCCGCAGGTGGCGTGGGAGGAACTTTTGCGCCATCGCTGTTTGTCGGTGCATTCACGGGTGCTGGAGTCGCGATAATATGCAATATGCTCGGATTGGATGTTTCGATTGCCGCCTTCACATTGGTTGGTATGGCAGGTGTGATGGCTGGAGTTATGAAAGCTCCGCTGACCTCCATCTTCCTTATCGCCGAGTTGTCGAATGGCTATGGGTTGTTTATTCCGCTGATGATCGTTGCATGTATAGCGTTTGCGGTTGGTCACTACCTCGACCCCGACTCTATTTACACCAAGACTTTGCGCCAAAAGGGAGAGTTGCTCACCCACGACAAGGATCAGTCGGTTTTGGTGTTCCTAAATCTTGACGAGTTGATGGAGACCGATTTTGTGCGTATTAAGGAGCATTTCACATTGGGAGATATCGTTGATATCATCTCCACCTCAAAGAGAAATATATTCCCCGTTATCGACAATTTCGGACATCTGCTCGGTATCGTTCAGCTCGACGATTTGCGCGAGGATATGTTCAAGCCATCGAAGCGCGGAAATTCAATCACACACTACATGATACAGCCACCTGACAAGATTCTCGAACACGAGATAATACAGGAGGTTTTGTCTCGTTTTGAGGTAAATCGTACTTGGATGTTGCCGGTAGTAGACAAAGAGAATCACTATCGTGGCTTTATCTCCAAGTCGCGCATCCTAAACGCTTACCGCGAGCAGTTGGTAAATATCACTCAATAACATTCAGTAATAAAGAATGGCAAACTACAAAGTTATAGCTCTCGATTTTGACGGCACTACCGCCTGCACCATACCCGCAATCTACCACTCGGCACGCAAGATGTTGGAGTTGCACGGATATAGCGTAGACAAGCAGGTTGTCTATGATAATTTCGGTCTGGCTCTACCATTTGCTTTTCGTTGCTTTGCGGGCGACGACACTATTGACGATGCCACAATCGAGCAGATGATTGTCGAATACAATAATATATATAAGGAGGAGGGAGAGCGTCTGATAGAGTTATTCGAGGGTGTTCCCGAAACTCTCCGCAAATTGAAGGAGGCGGGATTGACCATCGTTATTGCATCCAACAACATCCGCCCCGTACTTGATCGCTTGACTCGCTCTCTTGGCATTGACGAATATATCGACGATATTGTTTCGGTGGAGGATGTCGAGAATGTAAAACCAGCACCCGATATCGCACTTGAGGTTATGCGTCGCTACAACGCAAAGGGCGAAGAGGTGCTTGTAGTTGGCGATTCGACCTTCGATATGGATATGGGACGCGGTGCGGGTTGTCATCTCTGTGGAGTAACCTACGGCAGCCACACCCCTGAAATGTTGCGCGAAACAGGCGCGAGATATATGATCGACCACTTCTCGGAACTTATAGATATAGCAGTTGGAAAATAGATGTCTGCACCCGTAATCACAATATATACAGATGGCTCTGCGCTCGGTAATCCCGGACCTGGTGGCTATGGCGTGGTGCTTATTAGTGGGCCTCACCGCAAGGAGCTATCTCAAGGTTATCGCCTTACGACAAACAATCGTATGGAGTTGATGGCGGTATGCGTGGCTTTGGAGGCGTTGAAGTTCGAGGGTTCGGAGGTTACAATCTACTCCGACTCGAAATATGTAGTCGATGCTGTGACGCAAGGATGGGTGTTTGGATGGGAGAAGAAGCGATTTTCGGGGAAGAAAAACCCCGACCTTTGGATTCGTTTCTTGCGCATCTATCGTCGCCATCGCGTTCGCTTTGTTTGGGTTAAGGGACACGCTGATACGGTCGAGAATAACCGCTGCGACCAACTTGCAGTAGCCGCTGCAAACAGCTCTACTCTACTCGAAGATACGGGATATCAGGGGGAGAATTGAGAATTGAGAATTGAGAATTTTGCCATTAGCCATTAGCTTTTTCAATTCTGCATTTTGCATTTTGCATTCTGCATTGGCGCACCCCTAATGCCCATAACGCCTATAACGCCTCTAAAATCGCCCGTGCCGTGACAAGGGTAGGAGTTCACAAAACCAAAAACCTCCCGCGCGCCCTATTACCCCTATAATCCCTATTACCCTTATTGCCTCTATAAACATCTGCGCCAATTTCTCGTCAGAAGTCGTGAGATGCGGTGCATAGCAAAAGAAAGACCTTCCAACTAAAACCGAAAACGCATTTTAAGGAGGTAGTTACCCACACACGATAATTTCTCGTCAGAAGTCGTGAGATGTGGTGCATCACAAAAGAAAGACCTTCCAATTATAAACCGAAAACGCATTTTAAGGAGGTAGTTGCAACGCTATCAAAGAAAAATGAGATGGGCGCATACACAAGGTATGTAACCATCTCATTTTTTGAAGATAAGGAAGCAAATGCCCCTTACAAATGCGTTTTACTACTCGGAGAGAATCTCAAGCATCTTAATCGCTGAATCAGGAATCTTAGTACCAGGACCGAAGATTGCTGCTGCACCATCCTTGTAGAGCTGATCGTAATCCTGTGCAGGGATAACGCCACCCACTACTACGATGATATCCTCACGACCAAGCTTACCAAGCTCCTCGATAATCTGAGGAACGAGGGTAAGGTGACCTGCTGCAAGCGACGATACACCTACGATGTGAACATCGTTCTCTACAGCCTGCTTTGCAGCCTCAGCTGGAGTCTGGAAGAGAGGTCCCATATCCACATCGAAGCCGATATCAGCATAACCTGTTGCAACAACCTTAGCACCACGGTCGTGACCATCCTGACCGAGCTTTGCAATCATAATACGAGGCTGACGGCCCTCCTTCTTTGCGAAGTCAGCACACATAGCCTTTGCCTTCTCGAAATTATCATCCTTCTTCATAGCCGAACTATAAACTCCCGAAATTGAACGAATAACTGCCGAATAACGACCTACCTCAACCTCGCAAGCGTACGAGATTTCACCGAGTGTAGCGCGAACCTTTGCAGCCTCAACTGCGAGCTCAAGAAGGTTGCCCTTACCTGTCTTCACGCACTCTGTAATTGCTGCCAAAGCCTTATCTACAGCTGCCTGATCGCGGTTAGCCTTCAACTCGTTAAGACGCTTGATCTGACTCTCGCGAACTGCGGTGTTATCCACTGCGAGGATATCGATTGGAGCCTCCTTGGCAAGGCGGTACTCGTTCAAACCGATAATCTTCTGCTCACCCGAGTCGATACGAGCCTGAGTACGAGCTGCAGCCTCCTCAATACGCATCTTTGGAATACCTGTCTCGATAGCCTTAGCCATACCGCCAAGCTTCTCAACCTCCTCGATCAAAGCCCAAGCCTTGTGAGCGATCTCATTGGTGAGGCTCTCCACATAGTACGAACCTGCCCAAGGGTCTACTGTACGGCAAACATTGGTCTCCTCCTGGATATAAATCTGGGTGTTACGAGCAATACGAGCCGAGAAGTCAGTTGGAAGTGCAATAGCCTCGTCAAGAGCGTTGGTGTGGAGTGACTGGGTATGACCGAGTGCTGCACCCATAGCCTCGATAGCTGTACGGCCAACATTGTTGAATGGATCCTGCTCTGTAAGCGACCATCCCGAAGTCTGCGAGTGGGTACGCAATGCAAGTGACTTAGGGTTCTTAGGATCGAACTGCTTAACAATCTTTGCCCACAACATACGAGCTGCACGCATCTTGGCAATCTCCATAAAGTGATTCATACCGATAGCCCAGAAGAACGACAAGCGTGGAGCGAAAGCGTCAATCGACATACCAGCATTGATACCTGCGCGCAAGTACTCCAAACCGTCAGCCAAAGTGTAAGCCAACTCGATATCAGCGGTAGCACCTGCCTCCTGCATGTGGTAACCTGAAATAGAGATAGAGTTGAACTTAGGCATATTCTTCGAAGTGTACTCGAAGATGTCAGCGATAATCTTCATCGAGAACTTTGGAGGATAGATATAGGTGTTACGCACCATAAACTCCTTCAAGATATCGTTCTGGATAGTACCAGCCAACTGATCGAGTGTGCAACCCTGCTCCAAACCTGTAACGATGTAGAATGCGAGAACAGGAAGTACAGCACCGTTCATAGTCATCGACACCGACATCTTGTCGAGTGGAATACCATTGAACAACACCTTCATATCCTCAACCGAGCAGATAGATACACCTGCCTTGCCAACATCGCCCACTACACGAGGGTGGTCAGCATCGTAACCACGGTGTGTTGCAAGGTCGAATGCAACCGAAAGTCCCTTCTGACCTGCTGCGAGGTTACGACGATAGAATGCGTTAGACTCCTCGGCAGTAGAGAAACCTGCATACTGACGGATAGTCCAAGGACGCATTACATACATAGTAGAGTAAGGACCACGCAAGAATGGTGCAAGACCTGCTGCATAGTTCAAGTGCTCCATACCCTCCAAATCTGCCGCAGTATAGTTATCCTTTACAGGTATCTGCTCGGCAGTCAACCAAGGCTCCTTTGCCTCAGCGTTGCAAGCAGCTGCGCCGCCTGCATATTTCAAATCTGCAAATTTTGCTCTCATAATTTCTCCTCCTACTCGTTAGATACCCATCTGTGCCAAGTAGCCCTTCAAAGTCTCAAGGACATTGCTCTTGACGCTGATAAAGTTGTTAATACCCTTCGACTGCAACTCCTCGGTGCAAGCAGGTGCGCCGGCAACTACAAGGATAGCCTTGCCACCGAGCAACTCCTGAACCTTTGGAGCAACCTCTGCGTAGTCATCGTCCGAAGCACAAACGACTACGATATCAGCCTTCGATGCGAGTGCTGCCTCAACGCCCTCCTCAACCGACTTGAAGAAGTTGTTGTCGATTACGCGAATACCTGCACAAGCGAAGAAATTACAAGAGAACTGCGCGCGTGCGCGAGCCATTGCGAGGTTACCGCAAGTGAGCATAAATGCCTTTGGCTCCTTACCGCTACGATCTACGCCCAAACGCATAGACTCGAATGCCATAGCTCCACGATATGGGGTGATTACATTCTCGTTCTCAACGCGAGTTACAGCCTCAGCAGCGATTGCTGCGTCTGCCACCTCGTTGAAGTTAGGATACTGGTTTGCACCGAGCAAAATCTGACGGCGAGTAGCAACAGCCTTATCCTTTGCAGCAGCCGAAGCCTTCACGCGCTCAACGATAAAGCCAGCCTTGAGAGCCTCCTCATAGCCACCCTTCTCCTCAACTTCGAGGAAGAGTTTCCATGCCTCGTTAGCGATGCAGTTTGTCAAGTTCTCAATATAGTACGAACCTCCTGCTGGATCGATTACCTGATCGAAGTGCGACTCGTGCTTCAAGAGGAGCGACTCGTTACGAGCGATACGATACGAGAACTCCGAAGGCTCTGCGTACGAGTGATCGAACGGAAGAACCTCCAACGAGTGAACGCCTGCGATAGCAGCCGACATAGCCTCGGTAGTACCACGCAACATATTAACATAAGGGTCGTATGCGGTCTGGTTCCAAGCCGAAGTGCGAGCGTGAGCATACAACTTGCAAGAGCAGTTGCAAGCAGGCTCATACTTCTTAACGATGTTTGCCCACAAAAGACGAGCAGCGCGGAGCTTAGCCATCTCCATAAAGTAGTTCGAAGTAACGGCAAACGAGAAGCGAATCTTGCGAGCCACCTCATCGATTGTACAACCCTCCTCCATCAACCATACGAGGTAGTCGTGAGCTGCAGCCAACGAGAATGCCAACTCCTCAACGATGGTCGAACCACCATCCGAGAAGTAGTGTCCCGATACGGTAATTACGCGAACTCTCTTATACTCCTGAGTAGCCTTAACAAGCGAAACCAAAGCCTCGCAGTCGCAGCAAGCACCATTAACGGTCATACCCTTTACGAGTGGATCGAGAGCGATGTTAAGACGAAGGTCAGCCTTAGCTACACCCTCCTTCTCAGCCTTAGCAATAATCAACTCACCAGCCTTTGCAGCGTACTTGCCACAAACAGTTACATCCACAGCAGGAAGTACAACACCAGCCAAGAGAACATCGATGCTCTCTGCGGTTGGCTCAACCTCAGCCTCGCAGAAGCAGAAACCGAGCGAATCAACACCAGAGTTGAGCATTGCAAGAGCAGTAGCGTTAGCCTCCTTAGGGCAAGCTACTTTGATAGTTTGGTGAGTAAGCCAAGAGTTATCTGTGCTTACGCCACGCAAATAAGGGAACTCACCGGCACCTGTGCCAAGTGTCTCAAGACCCTCAAGGTTCTCGGCGCGGTAGTATGGGCGAAGGTTGAAACCCTCAGTTGTACGCCATACCAACTTACGCTCGTAGTCGGCACCTTTGAGGTCGGCAGTTATCGCAGCCTCCCACGCCTCGGTCGAAACCGGTGGGAACTCAGCAAATAACTTTTCACGATTGTTTGTTGCCATAATTTTTTAGTTTAGTTTAGGGTAAAAAATATAATTTTTTATAATTGAAATCTCATATTCATTCTAAAATCGTGTAAAGATAGTAATTATTTTCGACATTACTACAAAATCAACACGAAAAAAATTGGGCGATTGCTATTTTCGCAACCGCCCAACACCCTTTTCCTTAAAAAACTACTCCTTCTCGAATACAAGTACCGCCACATCGTACTGTCCGAGTGCTACCGACTTGCCACCCTCTGCAACCTTTGCATTGCCGAGCGTTGAAGCCTCTACAAAGCGATAACCAGGCACTTTTATCGAGGTTGTCAGTACGCCCTTATCGAACTCGTTGGTTGCCACTACCGCAACTCTCTTCGCACCAAAGAAGCCCTTTGCCTGCACCTTCGCATTCGAGTTCTCGAAGCCGAGCACATCGCGGAAAGTACCAAGCATCAAACAGTCTGTATACTTATTGCGAATTGCGTTCACCTTTGCCAAATATGCCTGATATTTAGGAGTTTCGTCAATCAGACTACGGCAGCGATATATCTCGATATCGTTACACAAGCCCTTCAACAAAGTCAAGTTCACACGACGCTCGATATCGGTATCATCGCGAATATTTCTATCCGAGAAGATAATCTCAGGGAAGGTGTAGCGGAACAACTCCGAGAAGTTCTCCTTGCCGTGTCTGATACCCGTAATGTGTACGAAGTCCACCCACTGCGCAGTATAGTCCGCCAACTGCTCTGTTCCATAACCAAAGTCTGGCTCATACTTCTTCTCGAGATAATCGCGCAGATATTTCAGAGTTTGTCCCTTGTCGTAAATCAAGCGATTGTTAGGCACAGCATATCCGAGTTTTGTCGACCACGGCAACTTCTGCTGGAAGCCAATTCCGAGTTGGTCGTAGAACACGGCATTTGCGCCGTTGCGATGTGCGCGGTCCGCCATCTCTACCAACATATCGCGCCACACCTGATGACGAGTATCAGCCATCACAAATGTTACTGCCTGATACTCTGCCAACCACGAGCCTAAGCCGGAGAAGCGATACTGGTCGGCAATCTCCGTACCCGAAGGGCCCTTGTAGCTAATGCGCTTACCCTCGCCACTCTTATAGAACTCACTCTCGGTGTCGATAAGCTGACCATTGTAGTACATAATCAACTTCTGACCACTCTTCTTGAACTTTGCAATAGCCTTGCGCCATCCCTCGTCGCCGCCTTGTGTATCATCAGGGGTGTAGGCAGGATTTCCTCTATCCATACCCTCTTTCCACCAACCAAAGGCGAACACTGCATCAGCGTCTACGCTCTCGCCAGCCTTCTGCATACGACCATAGAGGTCAGAGTACTTAAATAGGTAGTTACCGTACTGATGCTTGAAGATAACTCGCTGCCAAGACTTCATCTCACGAATCCACTGCGGAGCCTCGTGATAATCCCACCACGATGCACGCACCCACTTGCCATACTTATCGGCAGCCTTATGCCAAGTACCTGTATATGGCGAAATGATGTTACTATCATTCTGCCACTTCTCGCCCTTAAAGCACTGAGGGTACTTAAACAAACCGAACTCCAACTCGGTAAACTTTTTATCCTTATCAGCATAGAGTCGCAAACCGTGCCAAGTATCCTGAATCAGGGCATCGTGGCTACCCACATACAAACCCTGCTTCTCGCCAGCGAGGATATAGCAGTTCATCGACGCAGTTGCTCCATAGCGGCAATCTAACTGACGAAATATCTGTGCAGGAGTACGATACGGGATTTTATTACCCTTTGCCATAATAATTTGGCGAGGATTTTCGTAGATGCAGCCTCCCGAACGCGATGTAATCAGTTTGTGGTCGGCAGGAAGATTCACTTTGCGCACCAATGGATACTGCAATTCGCGTACAACGCTATTTTCAATATCATTTTCGACCTTCGATGCGAAGCGCACATTCTCGCCTTCGAGCGAAATCGTCAGCTGCAACTTGATAGGCTCGCATTTGCCTCGTACAACGAGTTTATCGTAGTTAAGCACGATACGCTTGCCATCGCACTCCACCTGTGGTTTGCTATCGCCTCCGACAATCTCAATCTCCTGCTCAGCTTTGGTGTCGTAGTACATACGCCACAAATAACCACCCGAAGCGTAATTGTGTCCCGTAGTGAGATTCTTAAGCGTTACGAGTTCTCCTCTCTTACTAATAGCAACCTCCACCTTATCGTTCTTCAATACAAAATCTTTGGCATTCGCAGAGTAGCAAAGTAGACTACACAAAAGCAGCAATGCCAGCGTTTTCATCTTTTTCATTCTATTTTATGTATTATTGGTTGTATCTATTCTGTTGCAAATATAGTAATTATAAATCAATAAAACAAACCACAGCAGACCATAGTTGCAAAATATTTCATTTATCGTTTTTCGATAATTCAAAGATGACGATCTAAACAATCTGCGTGACGCCTTTATCGTTTTTCGACAAACTTATTTACTTTTTGACTCCAAAAGTGCAAAGTTTTCCGTTTTCTACTTTCCGTTTTTCCAATTTTTTCTCTACCTTTGCGACATACAAGCAAAACAGAAAATTATGTCGTTACTACGATTCAAAATGTTGGAGAAGGCGCTCGACCACAAACCTGTTGAGGTGAAAGCTCCTTCACAAAATCCGTCAGATTACTTTGGAGAGATGGTATTTGGTCGCCAGCAGATGCGCAAATATCTCAACAAGCAGATTTACGAATCTCTACTCGACACCATCGAGAACAACACACCACTCTCGGCAGATATTGCCGATGCTGTAGCTGCGGGTATGCGTCAGTGGGCACTTGAAAATGGAGCAGACCACTACTGCCACTGGTTTCAGCCGCTGACGGGCGGTACAGCCGAGAAGCACGACTCGTTCGCCGAACCAGATGGAACGGGCGGTATGCTTGAAGAGTTTTCGGGCAAGGTTCTTGTTCAGCAAGAGCCTGACGCTTCTTCATTTCCAAGTGGCGGCATCCGCAACACCTTCGAGGCGCGAGGATACTCGGCATGGGATCCTACATCTCCCGCATTTATCGTAGATACAACGCTCTGCATCCCTACTGTATTTATATCGTACACGGGCGAGGCGCTCGACTACAAAACGCCACTCTTGCGCTCAATCACAGCGGTATCGAATGCTGCAACAGAGGTGTGTCGCTATTTCGATCGCAATGTTGAGCGAGTAAAGGTGTTCCTTGGATGGGAGCAGGAGTACTTCCTGGTAGACGACGCATTATGGTCAGCTCGTCCCGACCTTGTGCAGACAGGTCGCACACTTATGGGACACGAATCGGCAAAGAATCAGCAGCTTGACGACCACTACTTCGGAGCTATTCCACAGCGCGTACTCGCCTTTATGAAGGATTTGGAGTATGAGTGTCTAAAGCTCGGCATTCCTCTCAAAACACGCCATAACGAGGTTGCGCCAAACCAATTCGAGTTGGCACCAATATACGAGGAGGCAAACCTTGCAAACGACCATAACCAGCTATTAATGACCGTTATGGGCAAAGTCGCAACTCGCCACCACTTCCGCGTATTGTTGCACGAAAAGCCTTTCAAGGGCATCAACGGATCGGGCAAGCACAACAACTGGTCACTCGGCACTGATACGGGCGTAAACCTCTTAAAGCCAGGTCGCACAGCGTTTGAGAACTTGCAGTTCATCACCTTCCTCGTTAATGTTATTGCTGCGGTACATCGCCACAATGGTCTGCTGAAGGCTTCGGTGATGAGCGCATCCAACAAACATCGACTTGGAGCAGGCGAGGCCCCTCCGACAATTATATCAACATTCCTCGGAACGCAGGTTTCGACTGTGCTTGATAAGATTGAGCAGTCGCTCGACGATGAAGATATTCGTTTCGACTCGAAGAATGTATTTCGTATGGGCGGTTTGACGCAGATTCCATCGTTGCTGCTCGACAATACTGACCGCAACCGTACCTCACCTTTTGCCTTTACGGGAAATCGTTTCGAGTTCCGTGCGGTAGGCTCATCGGACAACTGCGCCGATGCTATGATTGTCTTGAATACCGCCGTAGCTGAGGCTCTCACCGACTTCCGCAAATGCGTTGATGCCCGCATTGCAAAGGGCGAAAAGAAGGACAAAGCGATATATGAGCGTCTGCGCGAGTTGATTCGCGAGTGCAAGGCTATCCGTTTCGACGGCAACGGCTACTCTGACGAATGGCGCGAGGAGGCGGAGCGAAGAGGTCTGGACTGCGAAGTTTCAGCACCACTTGTGCTTGATCGCTATCTCGACAAACAGAGTATCGAACTCTTCGAGAGCATGGGCGTTTATAGTGCCAAAGAGCTGGAGGCGCGCACCGAAATCAAGTGGGAAACCTATGTAAAGAAGATTCAGATTGAGGCTCGCGTATTGGGCGAATTGGCGATGAACCACATCGTTCCTATCGCATCGCGCTACGAGGATATTCTATTAGACAAGGTGTGGAAGTTGCGCCAGATAGGTATGCAATCGACCAGCGACGACGAGCTAATTCTCCTCATACAGCGTCGCACAGCTCTTATTCAGAAGTTGGTTGCCGAGATGATTGAGGCGCGCAAACGGGCAAATGTAATAGAGAACAGACGCGAAAAGGCTATCGCCTACCACGATACTGTTGATATCTATTTCGACAAGATTCGCACCGAGGTTGATAAACTCGAAGAGGTGGTCGATGACCAGATTTGGACTCTACCAAAATACCGAGAAATTCTATTCGTTAAGTAATCTCGTAAAATAGTAGCAACTATGGGGGTTATAGGTTTTTTCCTATAGCCCCTATATTTTTTTTAACATAATAATTTTATTTTCATCTTCGTTATAGTGCCGAAATTGGTATAATGGAGATGAAAAATATTATTTCAAAGAGTTTGGAGAGCGCAATGGCGCAGGCGGTATTCAATACAGCACAAATGGGCGTAAGTTGCTCTCTCAAAGATTGTTTAATGTTGCAGATATTGTGTTCGGAAGGCTCAAAGGCTCATCGCATATTGTCGGAGCAGTTGCAAGATTGGCAGTTGTTTCAGGTGCGATTGCGATTGGAGAGAGTTGCATATCGTATGGGGCATGACACTACTCCACCCGACGAGTTTTACAGAGATTTCTCGAAGCGACTTGCTGAGCGTTTTGCCGACGAGGGAAGAGTATCGACCATTCACGCGGTAATTGATATTTTGGAGGACTCCACTACCCTCTCATCGCGAATATTCGCACTCTACAATATTACGGCTGAGATATTCTCTGAAAAGGCGAGTGATGAGCGCCGAGAGATGAGTGATAAATATCTACAAGCGCAAGAGGAGATAGGGAATATAAAAGAGGATTCGATTTTGGCAAAATTCGGTACAGATATCACCGAGCAAGCTCGGCAGGGACGCATTGACTCGGTTGTGGGGCGTGAGAGCGAAACGGAGCGTGTAGTGCGTATACTCGCGCGACGCAAAAAGAACAATCCCGTACTCGTTGGTGAGGCTGGCGTTGGAAAGAGTGCCATAGTCGAAGGTTTGGCATTGCGAATTGTTAAGGGCGATGTTCCGCATACAATAGCCGACAAACGCATATTCTCGTTAAATGTAGCCTCTTTGATTGCCGGCACAAAGTATCGCGGCGAGTTCGAGGAGCGACTCGGACAGGTGGTAGACGAGTTACGCAGTCGTGGCAATACGATTCTCTTTATTGATGAGATTCACACAATCGTTGGCGCAGGGGCGACACAAGGCTCACTCGACACGGCGAACATTCTAAAGCCGGCACTTGCTCGCGGAGAGATACAAACTATCGGAGCAACAACCCCCGATGAGTACCGCGAGAGCATTGAGCGCGATGCAGCTCTTGAGCGTCGCTTTCAGCGTGTTATGATTGAGCCAACCACAGAGAGCGACACGCTCCACATATTGCGCAATATTGCTCCACTCTACGAGCAGCACCACTCGGTAAGCTACACCGATGAGGCGTTGCGAGCGTGTGTCGAATTGGCTGGACGATATATTTCCGACCGTCACTTTCCTGACAAGGCGATAGATTTGTTGGATGAGACTGGCGCAACAATGCATCTCGTCCACGAAGGGGCTTTTGCTATAGTAGATAGAGGTGCGGTGGCGCGAACTCTTACACTTGCTACGGGTATTCCTGCCGAGCAGATGACACTCTCGCAGACGCACCACCTAAAGGGCTTGGAGACCTATCTTCAGTCGCGCATCGTTGGACAAGAGGAGGCTTTGCGTCGTATTTCACGCCACATCTGCCGTACACACACAGGGCTACACGATGGAAACAGACCTCTCGGAGTCTTTCTCGCAGCAGGCCCTACGGGCGTTGGTAAGACACTTATGGCTAAGGAGTTGGCGAACTATCTCTTTGGCTCACGCGAAGCGATGATAAGGGTAGATATGTCGGAGTACAGCGAGGCTCACAATGTTTCGCGTCTACTCGGCTCGCCTCCGGGATATGTCGGCTACGGTGAGGGTGGACAGCTCACCGAGGCGGTGCGTCGTAAACCCTATTCAGTTGTGTTGCTCGACGAGTTGGAGAAGGCTCATCCTTCAATCTTCAGCACCCTGTTGCAGCTATTTGACGAGGGGCGACTGACCGATGGTACGGGGCGCACGGTGGATTTTCGCAATACGATAGTGGTGATGACCTCGAATGTAGGCTCACGCGAAGTTGCAGAGCGAGGTGCGAGCGTTGGTTTCGACACCTCGTCGCATAGAGAGTGTAAAACATCCGAGGGCGAGTATCTCAAATTTATTGAGCGAGCCTTCTCGCCCGAATTTATCAACCGTATTGACGAGGTGGTTCTCTTTGCTCCACTCTCCGAGAGCAGTGCCGAGCAGATTGCAAGCATCGAGGTAGAGGCTCTACGCAAACGACTCGGAAAGCTTGGGTATCGCTTGCGACTAACACCTACGGCGCTGCGCGAAGTGGCACGAATGGGCTTTTCCGAGCGATACGGCGCGCGAGCAATGCGTCGCACTGCACTACGCGAAATAGAGGAGCCGATCGCTACTATGATTGTCGCAGGGGAGATTACGCCAAATGCCGAAATTGTAGTCGGAGTCACAAAAGGACGAATCACAATTAGGCAACAAAAGGCAATAGCAGGATAGAGTTGAGAAGCGGAAAACGGAAAACGGAAAACTTTTCGAGTTGAGAGTTGAGAGAGAAAAAATAATTCTTAATTCTCAATTCTCAATTCTTAATTTATTGTTACCTTTGCGACCAATTATGGCATTTCGAGCAAAATACCTATCCAAAGTGGGCGAAATTTTACGCCTTGCGATGCCCGTAGTATTAGCCCAATTAGGCTATATTGCAGTGCAGGTGGCGGATAGTGCCATGGTGGGAATGTATGGCGGTGAAGATGCCGTGCCATTGGCTGCCGTGGCATTCGGCTCTACTATTGCGTGGGTATTCACTTTCCTATGCATGGGGCTCTCGATTGGTCTTACGCCTATAATCGGAGAACTATTTGTTCAGGGGCGTAAGCAGGAGATGTCGCACTACCTCGAAACGACGCTACTCTTCTACCCAATCTTTGGTTTGGCGTGTATGGCATTGCAAATTGTCACCGAGCCTCTGCTCTACCACTTGGGGCAACCTACCGAGGTTGTAGATATGGCACTACCATACTACCGACTGATGGCGTACTGCTTGCCATTTGCGATGTTCTACGGTTCGTTCAAACAATTCTTGGAGGGCGTAGGCAATACCAAATCGGCAATGATTGTTGCCATTATTACCAACATTATAAACATAGTGCTGAACTATGTCTTTATATTTGGCAAGTGCGGTTTTGAGCCGATGGGGGCGTATGGAGCAGGTTTGGCAACTCTTATCTCCCGTATTCTCAACCCGATACTGCTCGGTGGCTACTTTGTCTACGCAAAGCGTTATCGCGAATATCTCACACTATTCTCTCGAAAAGCGAAGCATTGGAAAAATTCGGTGCATCTGCTAAAAATGGGACTCCCCATATCGGGGCAGATGGTGTTGGAGGCGTTGGCGTTTATCGTTACGGGAATTATGATGGGTTGGTTTGGCACCGAGGCGATAAGTGCAAATCAGGTTGGTAACACCTACAGCAACTGCACCTTCTTGATGGTATTGTCGCTCGGCTCGGCTACTACAATCTGCGTGTCGCACGCCTTCGGCCGCCGTGATATCAACGAGATATGCGATGTGGTGCGCTCCTCGCTTGCGATGGCGGTGGTGTGGGGCATCTGCGTAATAATAACCTTTGTATCGCTACGCCATATTATGCCGTTGCTCTTTACCAAAAATGAGGATGTCATTGCGCTCGCCTCGCAGATGCTTATCCTCTACGGAACATTTCAGTTGTCCGATGCCTTGCAGTGTATATTGGTGGGTATTTTACGAGGATTACAACAGGTTACAAGCATCGCCATAATCTCCTTTATCGCCTACATTGTGCTGAATATACCGGTAGGATATTTCGTGGCGTTTCAACTCGGAATGGGTGCTACGGGATTGATTGTCGGCTATATCGTAGGACTCTCAACCGCAGCCATTCTCTATGGCGTTCAGGTTGCTCGTTATCTGCGCTATCTGCGAAAAATATCTTAATTTCTTGGCTTTTAGCCATTGGCCATTAGCCATTAGCTTTTTTAAGATAGAAATTTGGAAGCGGGACAAATAAGACTAATGAGACTAATAGGACTAATGGGGATTTTCTATTTGGGGGCGTAACCCATTTGCCCCATTGGTCGTATAAGTCCCATTCGTCCCATTCTCAACGCCCCTCTCGTCTAAAAAAAACTTTTCCGCTTCTCTCGTCTAAAAAAAGATCCTAACTACTCACTACTCGTTACTCACTACTCACTAATTAAAACTTTTCCGCTTTCCGTTTTCCGTTTTCCGTTTTTTTGTCTATCTTTACGCAAAATATTGACTTTTGCGAATTATGGACAATACAAAATATTACAAACCTGTAGTTGGTCGAGGTTGTGCCTTTGGCACAAACGAGGAGGGCGAAGCGTGCGCCAAGAGCATTGGTGGCTGCTACAAGCTCCACGAAGAGCCATGGCTTGAGGAGTATCCCGACAACTTCCCAACCGACATTTTCGAGGTACGATTTAAGAATACCCGTCGCTCGTTCTACCAGAATGTAAACAACCTTTCGCTCGAAGTTGGTGACATCGTAGCCGTAGAGGCTGCACCAGGACACGACATTGGAATCATCTCGCTCACAGGCGATATGGTAGCAAAGCAGATGCGTCGTCTTGGTTTTAACCCTCACAATGGCGAATTTAAGAAGATATACCGCAAGGCTCGCCCATACGACATCGAGAAGTGGCAAGAGGCTATCGCTCTCGAACACGAAACGATGATTCGTTCGCGCCAAATCGCAGCCGATATGGGGTTAGATATGAAGATTGGCGATGTGGAGTATCAGGGCGATAAGATCAAGGCTATCTTCTACTATATTGCGGATGGTCGTGTCGATTTCCGCGAGTTGATTAAGGTCTTTGCCGAGCAGTTCCACATCCGCATCGAGATGAAGCAGATTGGTGCGCGTCAGGAGGCTGGTCGCATCGGAGGTATCGGAGCTTGTGGACGCGAGTTGTGTTGCGCATCGTGGGTATCGAGTTTTTCGAGCGTCACCACAGGAGCAGCGCGCGTTCAAGACCTATCGCTCAACCCGCTGAAGCTGGCTGGTCAATGCTCGAAGCTGAAGTGTTGCCTCACATACGAGTACGATGTATATGCCGATGCGCGTCGTTCGATGCCGCGTCTGCGTGAGCCATTGCAGGCTATTGATGGCGAATACTTCCTCGTAAAGAGCGATATCCTCGCCCACACGATGACATTCTCTACAAGCAAAGATTCATTGTCTAATCTTATAACCATTCCTGTATCTCGTGTTCGTGAGATTTTGGCTGTGAACCGCAACGGCGGAAAGGTCGATTCCATTATCGGAGAGGAGGTTGAGCCACAAGTTGCAGAGCCAACATACCGCACCGAGGAGGATAGCATCACCCGTTTCGATAAGGCGAAGAAGCGCAAAAAGAGAAAAAATCGTAACATAGAGGAGAAACGAGAATCGAAAGAGGAGAATAAGGGTAACACCGACCACAACGCTCAAAACGCGTCGAATACTCAAGGTGGAGAGGAGGGCGAGAATCGCAATAACGACCAAGTTCGCAACAACGACCACAACAGGCGCAAGGGCGGACATCCGCACCGCAACCGCAACCACGCAAAGCCAAAGCAGGAGGCAAAGTCGGAACCAAAGCAGGAGTAATAGGGGGGGGCTGAAATGAGAGGCTTAAGGGGTATAATTCTCGTTGTTGTGATGGTGGCATTCTCCGCTTGTCTTGCTCCGCAGAGTGCGCACATGACAGGTGTAGATGCTCGGTCGTGGCGTAGAGCCGAGAGCATTACATACATCAACAACGATACTCTCTCACTGAGAGATATGAATATCGTTTTGCGTCACAACAGCGACCTCAAGCAGAATACCCTACCTCTAAAGATTGCAATAACAACACCTGATGCTCGCTATTTCGAGGAGATTAGGGAGGTTAAGTTGCAACAGAGCAAAACCGCTTTTACTGTTGCTGCAACAAACTCCATCCCCTACCGCACGAATGTACTGCTCTCCCAAAGAGGGTGCTACATCATCTCGTTCGAGCCACTCTCGGAGGTGCGAGGAGTGGAGGCCATCGGAGTAGAATTTCGCGACAACAAAGATTGACAAGATAGTAATGGGAAAGGATAAATTAAGGAAATTTGCCGAAAATCTCACTTTCAAGTGTTTCGTGCAACCAGCATTCGAGGAGATGTTCCGCACCGACCACCCACTCAAAGGGCATTGGAGGAGCGACTTCTTCCACAACGATAACCCAATAGTTCTTGAACTCGGTTGCGGAAAGGGCGAATATACCGTAGCCCTCGCAGAGCGCAACCCCGACAAGAACTTTATTGGCGTGGATATCAAAGGTGCGCGTATTTGGCGAGGCGCAAAGACCGCTACGGAGCGAAATATGGGCAATGTAGGATTCCTCCGCGCACGAATTGAGTTTATAACATCGCTCTTTGCCGAGGGTGAGGTGGATGAGATTTGGATTACATTCCCCGACCCGCAACTCCGCACCAAGCGCGCAAAGAAGCGTTTAACTGCGCCAATATTCTTGGAATACTACGCCAAGTTGCTCCGCAAGGATGGTTGGATAAATCTTAAGACCGACTCACAGCACCTCTTTGCCTACACCTCGGCAGTAATCGAGAAGTTCGACTTAAAGTGCGAGGTGGCAAATAACGATATCTACGGTTCAGGCTACGCTGACGAGGTTTTGTCGGTAAAGACCGCCTACGAGCAGATGTATCTCGAACGAGGTTTGCCAATAACCTACACCCGTTTCCAATTGGGCGAGCGCACCGAGTTCCCGATGTTTGACTGGGAGGGCGATGATATCCTCGAAAAAGATGCCGAGGAGGAGCGAGCATTACAAGTCACCAGACGCTAATACACTTAAGACTACAATAATATGAAGATTTTATTACTTACATTGGCACTCTTGTTTGCCCTCCCAACCGAGGCACAGGAGTATGTAAAGGAGTTCTCGGCTCAAAAGCAGTTCGACACCCAGTATAGTCATGTAGAGGCGAAATATGCTTATGAGAACTACAAAGGTAACCACAAGAAGTGGCAGAAGAACTTTCACAAGGAGTTATCTGACCTCTTGGGCATAACCGACTTACAGGAGCGTTACAAGGATTTTGTTCCGAAGGCAGAGCAGATTGATAGCGAGGACTTAGGTTTTGCCACTCGCGAGAGATGGCAGATTTGGACCGAGCCTACAATGATTATCCCGATGGTAATCATCCGTCCGAAGGGCGATGTTAAGAACCTCACACTCTGCATCACACCTCAAGGACACAACAAGAATCCTGAGGTATATTCTGGTATCGCTGCAAACGAGAAAGAGGCAATGGAGTTCCAGACTCGTGATACCGATGTCGCTTATCGTGCTGCCAAGATGGGATTTATCACCATCAATCCGACTACTCGTGCTTTCGGTAAAACAATGCACCCCGATGATATAAATCGCCCAAAACCTCGCCGCTCGTCGTGCGAGTACTACTCGATGCGTGATGTACTCTCTGGTCGTGTACTTATTGGTGATCGCGTATGGGATGTGATGAAGATTATCGATTGGGCATTGGCAAACTTGCCGATTGATCCAAACAAAGTTGTTGTAACGGGCAATTCGGGTGGTGGAACTGTATCTCTCTATGCAGGAGCTATCGACAAGCGTATTTCGCTCTGCGCTCCAAGTTCTGCATTCTGCTCTTACTACGGCAGTATCGGCTCTATTCACCACTGCACATGCAACTATGTTCCTGGCATCTTGAAGCTCTGCGATATGGGCGACCTCGCAGGATTGGTAGCACCACGCAAGCTCCTTATCATCAACGGTGCACACGACAACATCTTCCCTATCGGCCCTGCACGCGAGGAGTTCAAGACTGCTCAAGCTGTTTACAAGGCATTTGGCGCGGAGAAGAACTGCGAGCTATTCGAAGGTCACGCAGGTCACCGCTACTACTTTGCAGGCTTCGAGGACTACTACAACCGTCATTTCAAATAACAGAACATATTGTTTTACAAAATAAGCACTTTCGTAATTCCGAAGGTGCTTATTTTGTTGTATAAAAAAGTCCCCCTCACAGGAGGGGGATTTAGGGTGTGGGTAACACACCTGTCGCATAAAGAAATTTGATTTTAAGCAGATGAGAGCAAGGCTGCGAGTAAGCGAGGGCAGAGCGTACTGTCACGCTATGCCGAGCGAGAGCAGACAAAAGCCCACGAAGAGGGATTAAGGCAAACAAGGAGCCGAGTGCGCAGCATACTAAGGCGTATGTGAGCAACTCGGCTACCGATGTTTAACGCAGCTATCGCTGCTTAAAAACGATTTTACTATGCGACAGCGTTAGAGATAAGGAATGTTGCTGCAACAGTCAAGATAGCGTACAACTCTGGGAACGCTGCGAGGATAAGGGTCTTACCCATAACATCGTGACCATTACCGATTGCTGCGATACCGTTAGCACAAACCTTACCCTGATAGATAGCAGCTGCAAGATTAACGATACCAACGAGCAAGCCTGCACCAAATACAGCTGCTGCCTGATACATCGAAATCTCTGCAGTCAAAAGTCCATTAACCATGAAGAAACATACGAAACCGTAGAGTCCCTGCGAACCTGGGAGTGCCGAGAGAATCATGTAGCTACCGAAAGCGCCACCATTCTTCTTCATTGCACCTACTGCGGTCTGACCGCAAATTGCTGTACCTACTGCCGAAGCAATACCTGCCAAACCTACCATAAGTGCTACACCTACATAGGCCAAAATCAAAGCTGAATTCATAATTGTAATGTTTTTTTTTAATTAGTTATTGAATTTGTTTGTTATCTCTCTTTTGTAAGAGGCTCGAAAGCTCGTGTTGTCATCTCGAAGCCTGCATTTTTGTAAAACTCCACAAATGTCAAACGCATAGGGTGTACGAATGACGAAATTGTAGACATAAAGAGGTTGATGGCGTGTCCCACAAAGAGGATAGCCGTAGCACCCAGAATCTGGAACACCGTACCAACAGTAAACTGCTCGATACCTGCATCAAGTCCCGTAAGTCCCATAGCCAACGAGTTAAAGACCTGCGCCAACACACCACCCGACAAGCCGATAGCAAAGAGTCGGATATACGAAAGCACATCGCTCAACAATCCCGTTATATTATTATAGGTATCCCACAAGCCCGAAGCAAAGTTCTTCAAGAAGCCATAGAGCAAGATATACTCGATAGGCTTACGGCTCAAATCGTTCAGGAAGAGCATCATAAACAAGCCTACGCCCATAGCCACATAGAAGGCAACAGATGAGGTTGTAAAGCCCGGAATTACCCACGACTCGTTGAGCAGTTGCAAACCACCCGCCAAGCAGCCCGACACAAGCACGATAAACCAACCCAATGTAGAGAAGGTTGATTTAATGCCAAAGTGGCTCGCCTTGAAGATAATGTTAAGCAACATACCGAACAGAATCTGGAATACTCCGAGAGCCAATGCCCACGAGAAGAACTCCGCCTGAAAATCGAACAACGCAGTAGGTATCGACATACCGAAGAGTGAGCCGGTAGCCAATCCGAAGAGCGTGGTTGCACCACCGCAAATCATCGTGAGGTAGGACATCTTGCGCATCTTCTCGCCCATCAGCAATCGCATCAGGATACCAAGCAAGAGGATTATCGCACCATATCCCGCATCGTTCAAACAGATAGCGAAGAAGAGCATATAGAACGGTGCAAAGAACGGAGTCATATCCAGAGTTCCGTACTTTGGCAAAGCGTACAAACCACCAATCAACTCGAACAAGCGAGCAAAGCGGTTGTTCTTCAACTTAACCGGTGTTTCGTCCTCCTCGGTTGGATTCTCCTTGATGTAGACAACATTCGGATACTCGTCAAGCACGGCATCAACCTGCTCCGAAGTAGCCTTCTCTGCCCAGCCCTCCATAACGAGCAACAAGCCCTCGGCAGCCTTATCTGCCGTAGCCTCAATGCGGACATCCTGCATCTTCGACTTCAAAGCAGCCAACTCCGCCTCAATCTCGGCACGGGCATCTACCACAGCACTCAAAACTCCATTTTGAGCCTTTACTGCAGCCTCATTCTGCTCGATTCGAGCCTTCAGCTCCGAGTTATTCATCGTCGGAGCCTTCTGCTCCTGCGCATCAATTGCAATCTCCTCCGAGCCATTGCCGATAACGACAAAGCGAACTTGCGCATCGTCCTCGCCTACAACGGCGATATTGAGGTTTGCACCCCACTCCTCGCTGCTCTTCTCGAAGGTTGATCTTTGTGCCGTAAAGTAGCGCAACACAACCCCACTCTCCGCCAACTTGGCAAGAGTCGAGCAGTCGAAATCGCCCCAAGCAAGCCACTCATCAAGCGACTTTTGCAAGCGAGCATTCTCCGACTTTGCACCAGCAATTGCGGTCTGCGCCCTCTGATAAGCCTCGAAAACCCCGCCTTTCTCGATTTTTACGCCATCGGCGATATAGTCCTCGCTATTGGCAAACTGCTCCAACGCAGCGAGTGCCTTCGTGCGACTCTCGATAGCGGAAACAAGCTCTCTATCCGACTCGGTTGGTTCCCAACCCGAAGTGGTGATATCGACCATACCCAACTCACGCAAACGCTCTATGAAACGCTCGCGCTCAGCCGAGAACAGCACGATATTGTATTTCATCATCTTTACAATCATCTCTCTCCGCCCTCCTTTGCGGCAGCCTGCTGGCGAGTTTTGACGATTTTCTGTGCCGATTTAGAGAGGTTCTCCTCGTCCTCCATAAATCGCTTAATCTTTCGTATAGCGTCCTCATACCC
>SUZQ01000082.1 GCA_015059875.1 Rikenellaceae bacterium
GCCCTCAAAATGCTCATTTACGCCGAGTAAACTCCGCTTTTTCGGGCTTCGCAAGCCTTGAAATCCCTCTTGTTATACAACTTCTGACAAAATTGGGAGTGTCTAAAAAACTTGTTAGACACTCCCACTTTTAATTATCAATTATCAACTGTCAATTATCAATTTATCTCCACTCAATCGCTGCTGTGCAGGCGACTGCGTCCTCTCCGTTGCGAATCTCGAAGAGCGACACATTATCTCGCTGCTCGTAACCGATGGTTAGCACCTCTCCGAGGTGACACTCCTTCGCAAAGTGAATATCAAGGCGGAGTGGGCGTGGCTCGGTCAGATACTCAATCGGTAGGGTATTGAGCATCATACGAATATAGCGCATTGTATTGACATGGCGATTAAAGTCTATATCGCTGTAACGCACCTCGTGTTTGCGCGTAACAGCTGGCTCAACACCGCGTACCTTTCGCGGTGCTTCGCATGGCGACTGCTCATCGCAATAGTAGTCTGGATCGAATAAACCCTCTACCTCCTCAAGGACTACGGGCATACGGCGCACAAAGTCTATAACACACCACTGCGACAATGCTCGACCAAAGGTGTTGCCATTAACATCCGACAGCTCAAAATTACGAGTAGAGATAAATCGCGAGGTGTGAGGGTTTACCCAAGTTGCAACATTGTACTCCTCGTACTGTTCAGGCAGACGATCCAACTCAACCGAGAGGCGCGAAAGTACCCACGAACGATTCTGCTGCATCAAGACATCTGCGCTGATTCCATTCTTCTTGGCATCAGCTCCTGCAACATTCAGAATGTCTGAACATATCGCTTCGATGGTTGCGTGAAGCGTAAAATCAACTTTTTCGGGTGCTGCGTTAAAATTATAGATTGCTTTCTGTCCCATAGTTTTTCGTAAAATATATAAGCAAAGTTACTTCTTTATTGTATAATCTGCAATCAAAAGTGCCAAAATTGCGAATAATTCGACATTTTGAGCTGTCTTCTCGCGAGAAAAATAGTATTCTTGTAATTTGGAAAAAAGATTTTTTCTTTTTACTTTCGCAAAGGTTTATGTTCAAAAGTTGGGGAGATGGGGATAAAAATTAAACTTGGAGCAGTGATGGCTCGGCGAAATATGTCGCTCATGGAGCTGTCGGAGAGGATAGGAATTACACCTGCAAATCTCTCGATTTTGAAGACGGGTAAGGGCAAGGCGATAAGATTTTCGACGCTTGAAGCTTTGTGCCACGAACTTCACTGCCAGCCCGCCGATATCTTGGAATATAGCGAAGACGAGTAGTCTGAATTTGGTATTTTTTTAAGTGGAAAATGGAGATGGATTTTTCTGTTTTCCACTTTTTTCGTACCTTTGCGACCGCAGAGCATATAGTTTTGCACCCAATATGATACGAAGAGATAAGAGTTCACGAGCATTCCATACAACAACAATCTACATTCCTTAGGGATAGGCTCTCTTCGGCAATTTGCCGGTCCGTTTTTTAGTATCTAACATTTTAATCCTTATAATTATGAGTAAATTTTTTACGCTCATAGTGTTGCTGTGCGCAATACTATCGGGTAACTCTGTGTCGGCTACAAATCGCATCGAACGAGTGCTGACACTTGATGAAATCTACACTTTGGCTGATGAGTGTAGCAAAACTATTCGTGCCGACAAAGCAGCCTTGGACGAGGCGGGTGCAGCGGTGCGTGAGGCGCAGTCGAAACATCTGCCCGACATCAATCTCTCGGTTATGGCGAGTTTTCTCGGAAATGGTCTGCTTACCGACCGTGATTTCTCGAATGCGATGAATGTGGATATGCCGCACTTCGGCAATAACTTTGCGGTGGAGGCTTCGCAACTAATATACGGCGGAGGCGCTGTGAATAGCGGTGTCGCAATGGCAAAGTTGCAGGAGGAGATGGCTTCGGTAAACTTGGAGGATTCTCGAACTCGTGTACGCTTTATGCTTACGGCGTTCTACCTCGATTTGTACAAGCTACATAACCTCTTGAAGGTCTATGACAGGAATATCGAACTTGCCGAAACGCTTATCGAAACAACCCGTTCCCGTGAAAGTCAGGGTGTTGCGCTTGCCAACGATATTACGAGGTACGAATTGCGTCTGCAAAATATCTCGTTGGCACGCCATAAGATAGTAAATGGCATCGAAATTTTGAATGCAAATATCGTTGAGATGCTCTCGCTCAACCCTCAAACATACATTTTGCCAGATGAGAGGTTGTTGTCGTTCTCCGTCGAACCAAAAACGGAGGGTTATTGGCAGGGCGAGGCGACAAATAACTCCAAAGAGTTGCAACGCACATCGCTCGGCGTGAAGATGGGCGAGCAAGGCATAAAGTTGGCGCGTGCCAGCAAGTTACCGAGTTTGGCAGTTGTGGCTGCCAACCATTTTGACGGCCCTATTACAATCGAAGTTCCGGTGATAAATAAGAATTTTAACTATTGGTTTGTCGGTTTAAGACTCTCGTGGAGTCTTTCTTCGCTCTACAAAGCCAATCAAGGCGTGAAGCGTGCTAAGTATGCCACTACGCTTGCTCAGTTGCGCCACGACGAGATGAAGGAGCGAGTGTCGCTTGCCGTTAAATCGGACTATATCAAATATTTGGAGTCATTTGAGGAGTTGGCTTCATATCGCAAGAGTCTTCAACTCGCCGAGGAGAACTACCGTGTTATCGAAACCCGCTACAAGAACGATATGGCTATTGCTACCGATATGGTCGATGCGGCAAACGAACTCCTAAATGCCGAGTTGCAACTTGCCAACTCGCAAATAAGTGTAATTTTCAAATACTACAAACTCAAATCAACAACAGGAAATCTCTAAATATCACAATATCATGAAACACAAGACTAAAAAACTCGTTTACAACATTATAACCTGTATCATTATCATTGTAACCCTTGTTTGGGTATGCTCGAAATTTGTTCACCTCGGCAATGTGGAGTTTACCGAGAATGCACAGGTTAAACAACATATCGTATCCGTAAATGCTCGTGTTCAGGGCTTTGTTAAGGAGATTAGATTTGAGGAGTACGCTGAGGTTAAGAAGGGCGATACACTTCTTGTTATTGAGCCTGCGGAGTTCAACTATCGCTTGGCGCAAGCGAAGGCGGCATATCTCAATGCTATTGCCGACAAGCAGGCTATGAAGAAGGTTATCTCGACCACAAATACAAATCTTGCTGTTACCGAGGCGAGCATTAAGGAGGCAAATATCCATCTCGCAAATGCGGAGCGTAACTATAAGCGTTTCGAGAAGTTGTTGGCTCAGAGTGCAGTTACACGCCAGCAATATGATGATGTCAAGACTCACTACGAGGCGGCAAAGGCTCGTTGCGAGATGCTCAATCAGCAGAAACGCAGCATCGAGGCAGTGCGTGCAGAGCAGACCACACGCCTTGACCAAAATGAGGCGGGTATTCGAGTTGCGGAGGCTTCGCTCGAATTGGCACGGCTCAACCTCTCTTATACTGTTATTGTTGCCCCTGCTGATGGTGTTACAGGTCGCAAGGATATCCACGAAGGACAACTTGTGCAACCAGGGCAGTGCGTTGTCGATATTGTTTCGCACACCGATAAGTGGATTATGGCGAACTACAAGGAGCGACAGATTGCAAATATTAAGGTCGGCAACGAGGTGGAAATCGAGGTTGATGCCGTTGGCGGACACAAGTTTAAGGGCGTTGTAACCTCTATTTCGGGTGCTACGGGAGCAAGTTTTTCGCTTATCCCGCAAGATAACTCTTCGGGCAACTTCGTGAAGATTGAGCAGCGCATACCTGTCCGCATCGACTTTGTCGGTAATGACGAGGAGATGATGCGTAGGGTAGGTGCAGGTATGAATGTCGAGTGTAAAGTTCTCTATTAGCGATGCACGCACCAAATCAAAAATTTGAAATTCCGCAATTTCGCTCCTTCGTACCGGAGTGGCTGCGTCCGTGGATAGTGATACTCTTTGTTATCATTGTCCAATTTTCGGGCGGAGTATATCTTGCAGCTGCGAGCGAGATGGTTGGCACAACGCAACTGCTCAACGAGGATATAATGATGGCTGGCTACGCCTCGTTGATCGGTATGGCGTTGTTCTTTGGAATGATGTTCAGGGTGAAGTTTGCCGTCAAACCACGCACTACGCTACTTATGTGTGGTGGTGTTATTGCTGTGGCAAACCTTGTGGCGATGAATACCACGAATGTTCCGTTGCTCGTGGGAGTGTCGTTTGTAGCGGGATTCTTTCGTATGTGGGCGACCTTCGAGTGCAACTCCACAATTCAGTTGTGGCTCACCCCGAAGCGCGATTTGTCGGTCTTTTTCTGCTATGTATATCTGATTGTAAATAGCGCAATTCAGTTGTCGGGCATCGCTGCGATATTCTTCTCGGTGTGGGCTTCATGGTACTTTATGCACTACTTTATCGTGGCAGCCCTGCTTGTTATGATGCTGCTTGTGATGATCCTCTACAAGGGCGTTCGCATTATGCCGCATCTACCGCTCTATGGTATCGATTGGCTCGGAATGTTGATGTGGGGAATTACTGCGTTGAGTGTGCTGTTTGTCTGCCTCTATGGCGAATATTACGATTGGTGGTACGCTTGGCAAATCCGAGTTGCAACACTTTGCGGAGTGGTTACGCTTGCGCTCAACTTGTGGCGAGCGTCGTTTATTCGCCATCCGTATGTTATGCTCGATACGCTCAAAAGTCCTATCGTGCCGATAACTATCGCCATTATGATTATTGCCGATGTGCTGCTTGCGCCATCGCATATCTTTGAACACGCTCTGATGGAGGGCGTTTTGGGCTACGATGCCGAGAATATGATTGCGCTCAATTGGGTGGCATTTGTCGGCACTATTGCAGGCGTTCTGTTTACTTGGCTGACCTTTGCACGAAGGAAGTGGTCGTATCAGCGAATGTTCGTTATCGCCTTCACGGCTATTGCGCTCTATTTGGCATATTTCTACTTCGTGATTGACTACAATCTGCCGAAAGAGGCACTGTATTTCCCGATTTTCGTGCGCACTTTCGGCTATATTATCGTTGCGGTGGCGGTGCTTACCTCGCTTACTCGTTTGCCCTTCCCGTTCCACTTTATGCAGGGCGTGATGATGCAAAACCTATTTAGCGCATCGTTGGCAGGCGTTATCGGCACAACCATCGTGGCACGAGCAATGAAGGTCGTGATGACTCGCAACGCTGCATGGCTCTCGGAGGGTATGGATAGCATCAGCCTATCCACTCTGCGCACTCCGTTTATGGCGTTGTATGGCGAGGTACAGGTGCAGGCTCTGCTCGAAACGATGAAGGAGATTTACGGCTGGCTTTTGTGGGTAGCGATTGCCGCAATTATCGCACTCGGCGTGCGCTATTCGGGCATACGACCTCGCCATGTCATTCACCCGACTTTCCGAGTTATTTCGAAGGCGGTGCGTGTCAGCATCAGCCCCGTACAACGACTTATCAGACGCCGAGCATAGGGTTTGGCTCTATCTTTGTACAGTAGTCTGCTTCGTAAAAGTTTATTTTTATGGAGCAGACTTCTAAATATCAGCGTAGCATCGACCGACTGAACGATGCACTTGGCAAGGAGATTTCATCAACCTTGCAGTATATCTATTTCCACACCATCTTCGAGGATGCGGGCTATGAA
>SUZQ01000015.1 GCA_015059875.1 Rikenellaceae bacterium
GAGTGTCTAACAAGTTTTTAGACACTCCCAATTTTGTCAGAAGTTGTATAACAAGAGGGATTTCAAGGCTTGCGAAGCCCGAAAAAGCGGAGTTTACTCGGCGTAAATGAGCATTTTGAGGGCAAGCGTAACGCTGAAATCACCTTGTTAGACAGCTTCTCTTTTTGTCGTAACCACACTTTCAAGCCGTTGGCTAATATCCAGCCTACGCCTCGCCGTGATTTTTGAAGCCGATAGGGGCTTGGTGCTGGTGTACCTCGATACGACCAACATTGGTTTCGTAGCGGGCAATATTCTCCTGCAACGACAACAATAATCGCTTTGCGTGCTCTGGAGTGAGAATGATACGGCTCTTAACCTTTGCCTTTGGCAATCCTGGAAGTATCGCTGCGAAATCGACAATAAATTCGGTTGGAGAGTGCGAAATAATCGCCAAATTCGAGTAGTGTCCCTGTGCCACCTCAGCGTCAAGTTCTACATCTATTCCGTGCTGTTTGTTCTCGTTCATCGCGTGTAAAATTATTGTTTAACGATACAAATATATACAAATACTCCTCTCGAAACGCCTATTTTTACGATAAGTTATCAACAATAATTCATATAAGGCACACAATATGTAAAATTGAATAGAGGAAATAGTGCCGAAATTTAATATATTTTTAATATATTTGCAGAGTATTTTGCGTTATTGTGACCAAAACACAAGCGAAAGAGTTATGTTGCTTACAACAATTGATATATTACTACGCGGATTTACCGTAGGTCTTGCCTCATCAATTACGGTTGGACCAGTTGCCGTATTGTGCATTCAGCGCACCCTGAGCAAGAGCCGCCGTTCGGGTTTCATCTCTGGACTCGGCGTGGCGTGTGCCGACACGCTGATGGCGATTATCGCATTCTTCTTCTACGCATTGTTGCAGGCGCAAATCGAGCAATACCGACACATCATTTCGATTCTCGGAGGTATCTTCGTAGTTATCGTGGGCGTGGTTATCTTCTTCCAAAACCCCGCACCGCAGATTCGTCGTAACCGCACGGGTGCAACCTCCTCGAAACGAGATTTCTTCTCGATGTTCGGCTTTACAATGGCAAACTTCGTGACCGTTATACCCTACATCCTCGCCTTCTTTGCGATGTTCGGAGTTTCGTCGCACGACGGCTCAAGCGATGTGGCTTCCGTGCTATCAAGCCTCCTTATCATTGCAGGATTCTTTGGCGGAGCCGTAGTATGGTGGTTTCTTCTAACACTGCTTATAAGCCTCTTCCGTCGAGGATTTCGTCCGCACCACATGCAGATGATAAATCGCGTAGCAGGCATAATCATAGGACTCCTCGGAGTCATAACAATACTTTCGACAGTTCTTACAACTACCCCAAATGGAACAATCTAACAAAAAAATCATTATCGCACTCGACGGCTTTTCGTCGTGCGGCAAGAGTACATTCGCAAAGAGCATTGCACAACGACTTGGATATATCTTCATCGACACAGGTGCGATGTATCGTGCCGTGACACTCTACGCATTAGAACACGGCGCAATCCGTTCGGGCATCGTTGACGAGGATGCAGTGGTTGCACTCCTCTCCGACATCTCCATCACCTTCCGCTTCAATCCGCAACGCGGAGCGAGCGATATCTATGTAAATGGCGATCTGGTCGAGGGTAAGATTCGCACCATCGAGGTGTCAAACTGCGTAAGTCCTGTAAGTGCCATTGCCGAGGTGCGCGAGAAGCTTGTAGCGATGCAGCAAGAGATGGGACGCAAGAGGGGTGTTGTGATGGATGGTCGAGATATCGGCACGGTGGTATTCCCCGATGCCGAGTTGAAGATATTTATGACAGCCGACGCAAAGGTGCGCGCCGAGCGCCGTTACGCCGAACTCACCGCCAAAGGCGACAAGGTGTCATTTGACGAGATTTTGGAAAATGTGGTTTCGCGCGACAAGGCGGATATGACACGCGCCATTTCGCCACTTCAGCAGGCGGAGGATGCCATTGTTCTCGACAATAGCTATATGACCGTTGCCGAGCAAATGGAGTGGTTTGACAAGGAGTTTGCAAGAGTGCAAAGCACTCTTTAATTGACAATTGACAATTGACGAATTGACAATTAAAGGTATTTTTAGTTTTCCGCTTTCAGTTTTCAGTTTTGAGTTTATATGCGCATTGAGATTGATAGTGAGTCGGGCTTTTGCTTTGGGGTTGTGAGGGCAATCAACGAGGCAGAGGAGGCGTTGCAGAGTGGTGCAATAGCTTCGCTCGGCGACATTGTCCACAATCGCGTAGAGGTGCAGAGACTCGAAGCTTTGGGACTGCGCACCATCTCGCACGAGGAGATTCCCTCGATTGCTGGCAAGCGAATGTTGATTCGCGCACACGGCGAGCCACCACACACATACGCTCTCGCCAAAGAGTATGGCATAGAGATAATTGATGCCACCTGTCCCGTAGTTGCAGCGTTACAGCGCAAAGTGAAGGAGGCGTATCGCAAGATGAGCGAGGTCGGAGGTACGGTGGTTATTTTGGGCAAGCGCGGACATGCTGAGGTTGTCGGATTGACGGGACAGGTGGATGAAAAGGCGATAGTAGTGGAGAGCGAGGAGGATTTGGAGCAGATAGATTTCACGCATCCAGTATACTTTCTTTCGCAGACTACGCAGAGCGTGGATAAGTTTCACGCCTTTGCCGAGATTATGCGTTCGAGACTCCCGCAAAAGGAGATGCTTACTGCCGATGACACCATCTGCCGTCGTGTATCATCTCGCGAGGCGCATCTGCGCAAATTTGCATTGCAGCACGATGTAATAATCTTTGTCTGCGGTCGCAAATCGAGCAACGGCAAGGTTTTATACAATATCTGTCATCGGGCAAACGAGCGATCGTACAATATCGAGGAGGCGAGTGAGTTGCAGGCAGAGTGGTTCAAGGGTGCAGAGAGCGTTGGCATCTGCGGCGCAACCTCAACCCCGAAATGGCTGATGGAAAGTATTGCCTCTGAAATACTTTCAATTGACAATTGACGAATTGACAATTGACAATTAAAGAGTTTATAATTTTTATAACTTTCAACTAAGAGAGAGCCAATGGCTAATGGCTAAAAGCAAAAAAGAAGAAAATCAACAGACCCCACCGCCCTGACGGGCACCTCCCCTAACTTAGGGGAGGAAATAGAAGCACAACAATTAGTGTAGTGTAGCAACAACGCTATGCAATTTGTCCCCCTAAGTTAGGGGGACGAGCGAAGCGGAGGGGGTCTGCAAGAATTGACAATTGACGAATTAAGAATTGACAATTAAAGAGTTTATAATTTTTATAACTTTCAACTAAGAGAAAGCTAATGGCTAATGGCTAAAAGCAAAAAAGAAGAACTATGAAGAAGTACCTTTTGAGAAGTGTAAAATATTTTATCACACTAATCGTTTTGTATGTGGCATTGATGGCACTGATGCACTACTCGGAGCATTCGGTCGTAACCTTCGCGCAGCGTTGGGAGTTGCTCTTCTCCACTTGGAGAGGTTGGGGTATGGTCGTTGCAACAATAGTGTTGGCTGCAACATATCCATATTTCGGCTTTGCCAAAAGAGCCTTCACGGGCAATATTGCAACCGACCGCGAGGAGTTCACAATGGCAGCCGAGGTATCGGGATTGCAGCTGGTGCGAGAGAGCGAAACCGAGTTAGTCTATCGTGCAAAGGGTTTGCGCCGATTGACAAGCCTCTACGAAGATGAGGTTACAGTGCGTCAAAACGGCTCTCAAATTGAGGTTCAAGGTCTGCGCAGCATTGCTGTGCGCCTTGCATTCGATGCCGAGCGATTTATTACAAACAAACACCGTAGAGAGGCGGGAGAGATTTAAGAAGATGAAGCGCAAAATTGTAAAATACACACTACTTTCGGTGGCGTTGGTGGCGATTGTTGCAGGTGGTATTTTCGCCACTCGCAACGACTTTGGCCTGGGGCGCAATATGGAGATTATGGTCAATCTTATGCACGCCATCTCCACAAAATATGTCGAGAAGGTCGATGCCGACGAGATGATGAAAAATGGTGCTAAGGGGATCACCTCAAAGTTAGATCCCTACACTGACTTTATCTCGGAGGAGGAGATGCCCGACTTCGAGGCGATGACGACAGGTCGCTATGGCGGAATCGGTGCGCTGATTCGCAAGAAGGGCGACTATGTAATCATTGCCGAGCCATACAAGGGCTCGCCTGCCGACGAGTGCGGTCTGAAGATTGGCGACAAGATCGTCGCAATCAATGGCGAGGATATGGGCGGCAAGGAGGTTGGCGATATAAGCAAGCGTCTACGCGGAGAGCCAAACACAACGGTCAAGGTTACCATCGAGAGACTGATGACGGGCGAGCGCGAGGAGATAAAGATTCGTCGTCGCCGCATCGTTATTCCAAGCATCACCTACGCGGGTTATGTTGCCGAGGGTGTCGGTTATATTCGCCATGCCGACTTTACCGACAAGTGCTATGACGATATGCGCGCAGCGATTCTGCACCTGCAATCGGAGGGCGAACTCAAATCGCTAATTCTCGACTACCGCAATAACGGAGGAGGTGTTTTGCAATCGGCAGTAAATGTGTTGTCGCTCTTTGTTCCTAAGGGAACGATGGTGGTCGAAACGCGAGGTCGTGGCGACAAGTCACACAAACTCTACACCGAGTATGAACCTCTCTTGCCCGACACGCCGCTTGCCGTGCTGATAAACGGCAACAGTGCCTCGGCAGCCGAGATTGTTGCCGGAGCAATTCAAGACCTCGACAGAGGAGTTTTGATTGGTCAGCGCAGCTTCGGAAAGGGTTTGGTGCAGGGTACAGCTCCTCTTGGCTACAACGCCTACGCAAAGATTACGGTTGGAAAGTACTACATCCCTTCGGGGCGTTGCATTCAGGCGGTGAACTACTCCAAAGATGGTCGCGCAGAGGTTGTTGCCGACTCGCTCATAAAGGAGTTTTCGACAAAGCGTGGTCGCAAGGTCTACGATGGTGGCGGTATTATGCCCGACAAGAAGATTGCACCAAAGTACATCAGTTCGTTTGCCGTAACGCTCTACCTGATGGGCATTATCGAGGATTTTGGCGATGACTACATCAAGCGCAACGGCTCGAAGCCGATAGATGTAAAGAACTTCTCGATTACGGATGAGGATTATGCCGACTTCGTAAAGATGGTGGAGGGGCGCGATATACCTTACAAGTCGGAGTCGCGCACAGCACTCGAAAAGTTGCGCAAGTCGCTCGCAAAGGAGCGCAACACCTCGCTTGAAGAGGCTCTCAACGCCATTGATAAGGGGTTGCGCGATGATAAGTTGAGCAATCTCAAGACCTTCCGCAAGGAGATTGTCGAGCAGATAAACCAAAATATCGTTTTGCGTTACGCCTACGCAGCGGGAGTTATTGCCAACTCATTGCGCGATGACGAGGAGGTACAGGAGGCTCGCAAGATTCTCGCGGACAGGGCAGAGTACGAGCGCATAACAACCAAGCAGAACACACAACGCAAGTAGTCCCAGCAATATGCTATTACGGCTGAAGAATAAGGTTTTGGAGAATGGTAGAGTCGTGGTATTGGTTCTTGCCACGATATTTATCAGCGTATCCCTTCTTCTCACAAACCGTATGGCGGAGGCTCTGCACCACAAGGAGAAGCACGATGTGGAGTTGTGGGCTGCAGCAATGGAGCGCGTAAACCGCGACGCTATGGGCGACTACATCAACGATCCGTTGGTGGCAAGCATCATCAACAACCGCAACAACATTCCGTTTATCATTACCGACGAGAATCTGCGTGTAATCTCGCACCACCTTATCCCGCCTGAGGTAATATCATCTCCTGAGCGACTCCATCGCCTACTCGACAAGATGGCGAAGGACAACACCCCGATTGTGGTTAAGTTTTGGTGGACAGATGCCCACAACCATATTATATTTTATGGCCACTCGCTCACACTACAGACGCTCTACATCTTCCCATACATACAGATACTCATAATTGTAGTCTTTGTATTGGTGGTATTTGTGGCGTTCCGTTCGTTGAAACAGAGCGAGCAGAGCCGTATTTGGGTGGGACTCGCAAAGGAGACAGCCCACCAACTCGGAACACCAACCTCCTCGTTGCTCGGTTGGATTGAGTACCTGCGCGAGCAGAATGTCGATCAGATGGCGGTAGATGAGATGCAGAAGGATTTGACGCATTTGATGAAGATTGTAGATCGCTTCTCGAAGATTGGCTCTGAGACTCCGCTAACGGTGGAGTCACTGAACGAGGTTGTCGGAGGCTCGGTAATGTACTTCCGCAAGCGCATACCGAGAAATGTAACGCTCGACTACAATGGATTTGCCACCGATACGGTAAAGGCACGAGTGAATGTTGCCCTCTTTGAGTGGGTTGTCGAAAACTTGATGAAGAACGCTCTCGACGCATTGCAGGGACACGGCTCGATTGTAGTGACCATCGGCTCGGATGCCAAATATGCTTGGGTGGAGGTTGCCGATACGGGTAAGGGTATTCCGAAATCGAAGTGGAAGCGCATCTTCGAGCCTGGATTCACCACCAAGACTCGCGGCTGGGGACTCGGTCTGTCGCTGTCGCGCCGTATTGTTGAGGAGTACCACAAAGGTCGCATCGCCGTTGTGGAGTCTGAATTAGGAAAGGGAACACGATTCCGCGTAACGCTCAAAAAGGCATAAACAAGATGGAGGAGTTGTCTAATATAATATCCGCTGAGGAGTTGTTTGGTGCAGCGAGTCGTCTTGCCGAACAGGGGTTTGATGCAAAGTTGTCAAACATCGCCTCGCTTGGTGTGCTGTATCAAATCGCCGCGGGCATCGTAGCTATGGCCTCGATTTTTGTGCTGATCAAAGGCTCGGATATCGTTCGCCACCTTATTATATTATCGGTAAATGGAAAATTTAGCTCCTCCGATACGCATATATATTCATCAGAAATTAAAAATATTGAGATATACACCTCTATTATCGGCATATTATTCCTCTCTCTATGCGCTATGCGTCTATCCATTTTAGAGGGCGCGGAGGGGCTATTTTCTCAATTGGGCGCACTGCCGAGTTGGGGCATCGGAGGTGTTGCCTTATGCGGAATATGCATAACCATACTACTCGAACTCATAATGCTCTACGCGGCAGGAGTCGCAAGCGAACGACACGACGCATGCAACGCTATATGGCAAATCAAACAACTCCACTTCAGCACCACAATAATTCTACTCTCCCCAATGCTGATTCTTATGCTGCTTTCCGAGGGAGTTGTGGCGAAAATTGCCCTTTATATCTCTGTTGCAATATGTTCGGTATCGCTTATTTTGTTTATTAAAGAGACTTTTTTACTCTTTCGAGCGCAAAGATTTTCTATTTTCCATTGGATTTTGTATCTTTGCGCCCTGGAAATCTTCCCGCTGTCGTTGCTGCTTGCTCCGATAGTGCGCGGATAGGCCCCAAAACAGAGAGAAGAAAGTATGAATAATAGTATAAGTAAAATCCTTGTTGCACAACCTGCACCACCAATCATTGAGAAATCCCCATTCTACGAGTTGTCGAAACGACTCGGCGTGGAAGTGGAGTACAACCCACTTATTAAGGTTGTTGGCGTAACACCTAAAGAGTTTCGCAGTCAGCGAATAAATATTCTCGATCATACGGCAGTGATCTTCACTTCGCGTACCACCATCGATAGCTTCTTCCACATCTGCGAAGATGCCCGTATCACCGTACCCGAGACGATGAAGTATATCTGCTCGACAGAGAGCATCGCGCTCTACCTGCAAAAGTATATCGTCTATCGCAAGCGTAAGATTTCGTTTGCCGATGGCTCGTTCCAGGGACTTATCGAGTTGGTTGTGAAGAACAAAGCAGAGAAGATGTTGCTCTCACTGAGCGAGCCGCACAAACCTGAAATTCCAGAGGCTCTCGCACGACTCAACATCAACCATACCCCAATCATCTTGGCTCGCACGGTAGCAACTGACATCACCGCCGAGAAACTAAAGGAGTACGATATGGTACTGCTCTACTCGCCTTGGGATGTCAAGAGCATCTGCGAGAAGATGCCTGCGGAGGAGATGCCTGCCATCGCAACCTTCGGAGAGGGTACGCTGAAACTCGCCGTTGAGAATGGTATTCGCGTCAAGGCCAACGCCCCTACTCCAGTAGCACCATCACTTGCCAAGGCGGTTGATATCTACATTCAGAATATCCGCAAAGGCAAGGAGGTTGAGGATGTTACATTTGTTGTTGATGAGCGCAACGAGGAGTTCCTGCGCACACAGCAGAGCCGTCTGCAAAAGAAGGGACGCGGAAAGCGATAGCCCACCCACACAATAGTCGCACCTATGGACAACAGACTTCCTAAGTCGGAGAAACTTCGCTCGTTCGGAGCTATTCGTCGTCTCTTTACCGAGGGGCGTGGGGGTTTTGTCTATCCGTTGCGCTATGTGGTCTATGCCGAATCGGCAGAGAAGATGGAGGCGGAGATTCTCTTCTCCACACCAAAAAAGTTCCTAAAACGCGCCAACAAGCGCAATAAAGTGCGCCGTCGTATGCGCGAAGCATATCGCCTGAACAAGCAGACTCTGCTCGCAAGCGGGGATGTGCGTCACTTGCAGGTGGCACTTATCTACTCCTCGAAGGAGGTTCTCGACTATAAAACCATCGAAAATGCCACAAAACGAATTTTGGAGGGGCTTTGTAAGTAGCAGCCGACGCATTGTGGCGTTACCATTCATCGGACTGATTCGCTTCTACCAAAAGTGCATCTCTCCGCTTACGCCCCCCGCATGCCGCTATACACCCACCTGCTCGCAGTATGCAATAGAGGCGATTCGCAAATACGGCATCTTCAAGGGAGGTTGGCTCGCAGCCAAACGCATCGCCCGCTGCCACCCATGGGGTGGCTCTGGGTACGACCCAGTACCATAATCTTCTAAATTATCGAAGATAAAAATCCAAACTAAAATACAAAAAGCGTTTGTATTTCAGATTTTTTTTGTATATATTTGCATTAGTTAAAGTTATTATTGAATACAAATTCCCTCTCTGATTTTTCGGGGGGGGGATTTTGAGGTTCAATACATTGAGTTTTAGAGAGTTAGAGCAGGAAACCCTTTAGGTAGTGAGTAACGAGTAGTGAGTAGTTAATTCTTAATTCTCAATTCTCAATTAACTCCCCAGAACCCCCAGAGCCCCCAGAACCCCTACAAAAAAGGAAACAACAAATTAACTAAAACATAACTTCTAAACTATTAACAAATTAAACAAAAACAAGATGAAAAACTTATTCAAATTTCTCTTGGCAGTTGTTGCGTTGGCAGTCGTTGGCTGTACAACCGACACAACTGAGGACCTTGCTGTAAAGATTGACAACGGCAACGGTTCAACAGCTGTTACTATCTCGTTGGAGCAGTCGCGTACTCAGCTCGGCGAGAAGGTAGAGGGCGTATACCCACTCTATTGGAGCAAGGGTGATGCCATCGCTATCAATGGAGTTGCATCTGCACCTCTTGGCGACAGCGACGATGGTAGCGCAGCAGCAACTTTCTCATTCGACGGAGAGGTTGTCTACCCTTACAACATCGTCTATCCAGCTCCAAGTGAGGATGCCTACATCATCACCGAGACTCAGAAGCAGACCGTCAAGGAGATTGATCCTGAGACAGGCAATGAGGTCGAGGTTAAGAAGGATGTAGAGGTGGAAGTACCACTCTACCCTGTTACCTTTGCTGCAAAGCAGAACTATGTAGAGGGCTCGTTCGACAACGGCGTTGCTCCTATGTACGGTTACGCAAAGGAGGCTACATTGGGCGAGGGTGAGGAGCTTGTACCTATCCAGCTCAAGCACCTTGCAGGCGCGCTTCGTTTCAGCGTTAAGGGTTTGAACAACGAGGTACTCTCGAAGATGGTCATCACATCGCACACCGATGGTTTGGCTGGAACATTCTACATTCGTTGCTCGAATGGTACTCTCGTAGAGAAGGAGGGCTCGACCACAAATCAGATTGAGGTTTCGTTTGGCGAGGGCTTGGCACTCAAGGCTGACGAGGCTACTGATATCTATGTAGCAGTTCCTGCTGGCTCGTATGGCGCAATCACTGCAACCCTCACCACTACCGACAGCAAGTCTATGGTTGTGAAGTTCTCGACCTATGGCGAGAAGGCTTTCAAGGCTGGCACTGTTCGTGAGTTCGCAGAGTTCACATTCGCAGAGAACAGCTCGGAGGCTACCGAGGAGGGTGTATTCGAGATCTACACCGTTGCTGACTTGCAGAAGTTCGCAAAGATTGCCCCAGTATTCGCACCTCGTACCGAGGCTAAGTTGATGGCCGACATCGATATGACAGGTGTTGAGTGGACACCAATCGACGGCTTCATTCATACTTTGAACGGAAACACCAAGAGCATCAAGGGTTTGAGCGCACCACTCTTCGGCACTTGCGAGGCTAAGGTTTACGACCTCAATTTGACAGATGTAGCTATCGAGTTGGGCAACAATTTGCATACTGGAGCTCTTGCAAACATCATCAACAATGGTGCAGTGGTAAATTGCTCGGCTTCGGGATCGCTCATCTACCATCAGGCAGCTCCAAGTGGCGTAGCAGTCGGAGGTCTTGTAGGAAAGGTTAATGGTTGCGAGTTTAGCAAGAACACCAACCGCGTAAATATCACCATTGTCGGTGAGATGACTGAGGATATTCTCAACGATTACATTCTCCGTGTCGGAGGTTTGGCAGCAACACTCGAGAACCCTGCTGGCAAGATGGAGAAGTCGTACAACTATGGTACAATCAATATTACCAAGGATATTGACCGCACCAGCATCGGAGGTCTTATCGGTTTTGTGGATGCAGCACTTCACATGGACGACTGCCACAATCACGGTAAGATGGTTCTTGCTGCAAATATTCAGGGTAATTCGTTCAGCACATTCACAGGTATTGCGGGTTCGATTGATGCAGGTTTCAACACCGTTAATCCAACCTTCACTGTAACCAACTGTTCAAACAACGGTGATATTATCTTTGGCGAAGAGGGCGGTGAGGATGTTATTCCAACCGTAGGTAAGACTATTTACTACACCCATATTGGAGGTATGTTCGGTTACACTCGCGACACCGAAAAAGATTACTACGATGTAAAGCTTGAGAACTGTACAAACAACGGAAATATCGATGTGAATGCCGTGAGCGCAGTAGCACATGTAAAGTTGGGAGGTATCTTCACTCAGCCTGCTACCGACCTTACAATGACCAACTGCCACAACAACGGTAAGATTGGTTTCACCCGTTCGGTAACCGATGGAGCATCTGGCACAATGTATATCGGAGGTCTTATCGCCCATATCGTTGGCTCGAATGACGAAACATCACTCTTCTCGCTCATAAACTGCTCGAACAAGGGCGAGTTGTACACCAGCAAGAATATCTACAGCAAGGGTGTATTCTACACTGGTGGCCTTACAGGATATGTAAGCGGTAAATCCAGCCTCTCGGTATCGAATGTTAGCAACAGCGGTGCCTTGAACTTTGCAAACAAGATAAAGGATTCAAACATCTATATCGGTAGCTTGTCGGGATACTTGGCAGGAGAAGAACTTACCGTTTCGGGCTTTACAAACGATGGCGACATCACTGCCGATGTGACCATGGACGAGTTGTCGAACAACACATATATTGGAGGTATTATCGGCCACAACGGCTCGAAGAAGAACAACAAGTTCGAGAATGTTGTAAATAACGGAGATATCACAGCCACAGGTGCCTCTAACCGCTTTATGTTTGCTGGTATCGTAGCAAGTATCGCCTACGATATGACTCTCGATAGCTGTCAGAACACTGGAGTTTTGACTCTTGAAAACAAGCAGACATTCAACCCAAAGCACCTTTGGTATGGTGGTATTATGGCTTGTATTCTCGATAGCGCGAATAATATAACAGCAACCCTTAACAGTTGTACCAACAGCGGTGATATTACTCTCAAAAACACCAATGTCACTGAGATGTTGGGTGTAGCGGGTATTGCAGGTCAGTTAGTCTATGCAACCAACAATACATACTACGGAACGGTTGTAGCTACCGACTGTGTAAATGAGGGCGATATCCTTGTTCAAAACTCTACCGCAGGCGTTGATACTGCAATTGGCGGAATTGTAAGTGCAACCACCATAGGTGCTAATAAAGATGGTAAAACTCTCCTCTACAACCCTACACAGAAGGGTAATATCACCGTCCAGCACACCGGAACTGATACATCTGTACATTTGGATGTCGGTGGTTTGGTCGGAATATTTGTTCAGGGCGAGATTACCAAGAATGCAGCCGGTACGCGAGGTAGTGTATCTGGTAATTTCAAGATTGACTCTAACAACGCATCTGGTCCACAGTGGCGTTGCATTGGTGGCGTTGCTGGCGAGGCAAGAGGTAACGGTAAGATATCGGATATCGATGTTTTGGCATCGGGAGATAACTCTATGACCATAAACCTCAGCACGATGAAAGGTAATGTATTCTTGGGCGGTGTTGTTGGATATTGCCCAAGTGCGTGCGAGTTCTCGAATATTACTAACAGTATGCCTCTCAATGCGAAAGCCGAGACCTCCACTTCTGGTACCATCTTCGCAGGAGGTATAGCAGCTTATATCCCTGCCGAGAAAACCGCTTCGTTCAGCAATATCACAAACAATGGAGCTATCACAACCGATTCGGGTAACTCTACCAACGGAACTTATGTAGGTGGTGGTTTTGGTAATGTTAAGTCTCAAATCACTGCAACCGATATCACCAACAACGGAGATATCTCGGTAACTGCATCTACAAAGATGGCAAATGTTCTCAGTTTGGGTGGTATTGTCGGACAGAACGATACTGCACACGGCAACTACACCAACCTTACCAACAACGGAAACCTTACCGTAAAGAAGGGCGGTGGCTCGTATAAGGGAATCTACCTCGGCGGTATTGCAGGAGGTCAGCCTGCTGGCGAGGACGCTACTCACACCCACTTTAACTGCGTAAATAATGGCGATATCACTCTTGAGAAGGGAGTCGAAAGTGCGGCAAATATCCGCGTAGGTGGTTGTTTGGCTTGGGTTAAGGCAGGTTATTGCGACAAACTCAAAAACACTGGCGATATCTATATGCACGCTAACACAAAGGCGGGCAACTATCAGCTTCTCCTTGGCGGTGTATTCAGCTACAATTCAAGTACTCTCGCAACAAACTGTGCTGGCGAGAACGGTGGTTATATCAACACCGGTAATATCCTCGTTACAGTTGGTACTCCTGGCTCAACAAATACTTTTGCTACAACAATCGGAGGTGTATGCGGTGCACACAATGGCAATCTGAAAAACGCTATCAACACCGGAAACATCACCTTTACTGGCGATTATGGTACAGCAAATTCGAGCATTGGTGGTATCATTGGTTATGGCGCTGGTCAGGGTATAGTTGAGAATTGCAAGCAGTATGGCGATATTTTGGTTTATCCTGAAAAGACTCCAACCGACACCAAGTATGCAGCCGTAACAGGCATGATTGCCGGTTCGACCCGCATAGAGGCTGTTGGCAAGTCTACTGCCCGTACCGCTGTTGTTCGCGACTGCTACCTCGGAGGTAGAGTTGCTGTAAACTGTGTAACTGGTACTGACGCAAATGGCGACGAGACAACACTTCCAGATTGGAAGAATATTACTGCGGATAACTTCAGCGAGTTTATCTACCGAGGTATGCAGGGAACTGAAGCCGACGGCTGTCAGCCCCTGACTGCAGCACCAACTCTTCCATGGTAATAGAACAGAATGGTTTAACTTTTTAGCGAATGTATAACAAACCGTCATTGTGAGAGCCTAACACTCTCACAATGGCGGAGAGTTAAACAAAAAGAATTTGAAAAATTATGAAAAAGATATTTTTGAGCTATTCTGCTCCAGAGGTTGAAATTTATGAGGTAGCTGCCGAGCGCGGCTACGGCGATAGCGTTCTCTTGCCAGGTTTCGGCACGGAGGATGATGAGTTGGTGTACTAAAAGTAGTTTAATAAGTGATTTTTTGGTGGTTGTCAGGAGTGGCAGCCACCTTTTTAGTTCTCTATCTATTGTAAAAGTTGTTAAATATCACTACCTTTGCGAAAATTAACCAAACAAAAAGTATTATGAAAAAGATCTTATCACTTATTTCAGTTTTTGCAGTTGTTGCCCTTTCGGGTTGTACCTGTAAATCTGTTGAGACATTTAAGGAGGCAGCCGATCCAACCCCGCTTACCGAGGAGGCAAAGGCTGCTTGGAATGGTGTCGAGGGTGTGAATGTGGCTTGGGGTACTCCCGACCTCGTATATTCGCGCAGCTTAGTTCCACAAAATACCACTTGCTGCTACAGCACAAAGGGTTGGCGCGGCGAGAAGGTTTCGGCACAGGTTGTTCTCTGGACAGCTAAGGATTTGAAGAGCGTAGAGTGCGAGATTTCCGACTTCAAGTCGGCAGACGCAAAGCTCCCTTCGTCGATTGCCGAGGCTCGTTTTGTGCGCTACACTTTGGCGGATAAGTCGGATCGCAACTGCCGTTGCGCTCGCTCGAATGGTCACCCTGCAATTTTGCAGGCAGATATGCTCGACAACCTCGAAGCAATGGATGTTGAGGCAAACACCGTGCGTCCAATTTGGATTACCGTTGCTATCCCACAAGATGCAAAGGCTGGTGTATACAAGGCAGAGGTTAAAGTTTCGCACTGCGGTTGCGGCTCTGTAACTCTCCCATTGGAGGTTGAGGTTGTAAATCAGGTTTTGGCACAGCCAAGCGAGTGGGCTTACCATCTCGACTTCTGGCAGCACCCTTCGGCAGTGGCTCGTGAGGCTGAGGTCGAGTTGTGGAGCGAGGAGCATTTCGAGGTTATGCGTCCGTTGATGAAGATGTTGGCAGATGCAGGTCAGAAGGTTATTACGGCTACGCTCAACCGCGATCCTTGGCGTTATCAGTGCTTCGACGACTACGAGCCAATGATCTATTGGTATCGCTACGACAACGAGTGGAAGTACGACTACACCATCTTCGATAAGTGGATTGAGTTTATGATGGAGGTCGGAATCAAGAAGCAGATCAACTGCTACTCGATGCTTCCATGGGGCGAGTGCTTTGTGGATTACAAGGATATGCGCACCGGCAAGGATGGTCGAAATATGAGAGTTAAGGCAATTCCTGGAACTCCGCAGTTCGAGGAGATGTGGGCTCCATTCCTCGTTGATTTCGCTGCTCACCTCCGCGAGAAGGGGTGGTTGGAGATTACCAATATGGCTATTGACGAGCGCGCTCCAAAGGATATTGCAGAGGCAGCTCGCCTAATTAAGAAGTATGCTCCAGAGATCGGCTTTGCTATGGCGGACAACCACGATTCGTACAAGAATTTTGCCGATATGATGCACGATGTATGCGTTGGTCAGCGTCACTCGTTGATGTTGCCAGAGGAGATTGCTAAACGCCGTGCCGAGGGCGATGTTTCGACATTCTATGTATGTTGCAGCACCCTCTTCCCTAACGCATTCACCAACTCGCAGCCGTTTGAGTCGGAGTTGCTCTGCGTTTACGGCATTGCACACGACTACGACGGAATGTTGCGTTGGGCCTACAATTCGTGGCCGGCGCGTCCAGAGTACGACTCGCGCTTCCGCTATTGGGCTTCGGGCGATACATTTATCGTCTATCCTGATGCTCGCTCGTCGGTTCGTTTCGAGCGTTTGATTGATGGCGTTGAGTTCTCGGAGAAGGTTCGCACACTTCGTGCAAAGTATGCTGATAAGGCTGAGGCTTTGCAGCCACTTGAGGCTAAACTCGTAGAGATGCACGCTCTCAATATCAACGATGCATCTCTCGATTGGAGAGGCTATCTCGCCGAGGTAAACAATACACTTAACGAGGTCGCTAAGCAGTTAGCAGAGTAGAGTTTTACTATTAAATATAGTATGAGCCGCCGTGAAGGTGGCTCATACTATATTGAGTAACACTACTCCCATCTCTCCTACCATGAAACTTATATCGCTATGATCGCCGCTGTTGCACAATATATTATAGCTGTTAAGCACCTTGATGTTATGTCGAAGGTGCTTCACACGCGCAATATAGAGCCAATCTACGATGATGAAGAGGGTAACAGGCTGCGCTGTTCGATTGGCAACTCGGTGATTGTATTCGAGGTGATGTACGAGGGGCGGAAGATGGCGATGCGTGTCTATATGCGCTCAAACCGCAATCTGAGGGCAATTTATGGCGACAACTACTATCCGCAGGAGTTGCTCGTAAATGCGAGCGATACGGAGTGTTGTTTGGCAGATGTGGTCTTGTGCGATTGGCAAGAGGGAGTTTCGTTGCAGGCGAAAATCGAAGAGGTGTGCCACAAACCAGCCAAGATGTTGGCGTTATCGCGGATGTTTGAGGAGTTTGCCCTGTCGCACCTCAATGAGCGTTGGGCGCACGGCGATATCAAGCCCGAAAATATCATCGTCACAAACGAGGGGCTACGCTTGATAGACTTTGATGCGGTCTATTTGGAGGGTTTCACAAGGGCTGATTGTGTGGAGACTGGAACACGCCAATACCAGCACCCATTGCGCGAGAGTGGCGAGTTTGGAAGAGATATCGACGACTATCCGATTGCACTTATCGCCACCGCTTTGGCTGCCCTCTCGCTCGACGAAACGCTCGGATTGAGCGTAGCGGGTTGTGATAATCTGCTTATCTCGCCACATCGTGCCATAAAGGGGGAGGATATGATGTTGTCGCGCATCGAAAACCTATTTGCCGAGCGAGGCGATGTTCGCCACTATCGCATAGCAAAACTACTGCGCTCGCAGCAGATGGCTCTGCCGCAGTTGAAGAGTCTGCTGGAGCATCCAGCAGTATCGAACTGTCGGGCTGAGGAGCTTACGCTTGAGTATTATAACGGCTATTGGGGTTATGCGCTGAGTGGTAGATTTGTGATACAACCACTCTACGATATTGCCTTCGATTTTAGTGAGGGGTTGGCTTTGGTAAAGGTTGGCGATGTATGGCACTTTATAGATGCTTCGGGCGAAGTTGTAATAACTTGTGGTCGTGGCACAGGTATAAAGCCGTTCCGCAATGGGGTTACGCGAATTGTCCGTGAGGATGGGGTGTTTGAGATACGCCGAGATGGAGAAATCGTACAAGTTAAAGAGTAGAGGAATAAAGTTGAGCCAATTATGTATACGCAGGAGATTACGCGCCGCCATCGCGCGGCAATAGTTATAGCCATCGACCAGTCGTGTTCAATGGGTGGTCGTATGATGTTGAAGGAGTGCGAGTTGTCGAAGTCCGATGTGGTCTCTATGGTTACGGGACGGTTGATCGATGAACTGATAATGCGTTCGCATCGTGATGGCGAGTATCGCCACTATTACGACATAGCCTTAATCGGCTATTCGGGCGACAGAGTCTACTCACTTTTGGGCGAGAAGATTGCATTTCACTCTGTAACGGCATTGGCAGAGCGCAATGTTCCGCGAATGACCTACTCGGAGAGATATAAGACGATATTTGGCGTTGAGCGTATGATAAATGAGGAGGTGACGATGTGGGTGAAGCCTACGGCGCACGGTGCAACGCCTATGTGTAAGATGATTGATTGCGTGACCGACCTCGTTTCGGAGTGGTGTAGCAAGGAGGAGAATCGGGAGAGTTTCCCTCCGCTTGTCTTTAATGTTACCGATGGCGAGGCCTCCGACACAAACTACGATATATTGCGAAGTGCAGCCCGCGATCTGCGCGCAACGGGAACGCAGGATGGCAATACGCTACTGATAAATATACATATCTCCTCCGATACATCTCACGCACCAATACTCTTTCCGAATCTTCAGGAGATTCCGTTGGCGATACACCACGCCCATCTGTTGATGGATATGTCGAGTGTTATGCCAGAGCAGTTTCACAACTATATTCGTGAGTGTCGTTCGGACTTTTCGCTTCCGCCCTATATTGCAATGAGTTACAACGCTTCGATGGCCGAGTTGGTGGCGATGTTGAATATTGGTTCGCGCAGTTTTACCGTAGGGCCGTAGAGATACCCCGCAAAAAAATAGTAACCATTTTTTAACCTTTTTTTAGGCTTCGTATCTTATAAGACAGAGGAACAACTTAAAACTTTGCTTATATGAATACGAAATTTAGATTTTTAGTTCTCGCGCTTGTGGTCGCGATATTCTCCGTACAATGTTCGCCAAATAGTACCGATACACCACAAATTCCAACAACCGTTGAGCAGCATTTCAAGGCTGGTACCCACTCTTTCGAGGGTGTAACACTGCCATATCAGGAGACAACAATCCAGACCTCTCAGACAGGTAAGCACGCTCTGGTTGTTGTTCTGCACGGTCAGTATGCAAATGGCTCGGATAACAAGTCGCAGATTAATCAAGAGGCGATGATTCGTATTTGGCACTATCTCTCGACCAACAATGTAAAGGCGGTGATGCTGGCTCCGCAGTGTTCCGTTGACCATGCGTGGGATGAGAGAAAGCAAAATTCGAAGGATGTAACAATGTCGGAGTGTTTGAGGTCATTGATAGACTCCTTTATTAACAAGAAGCCGAATATCGACGCCTCCCGTATATATATTGTCGGTTATTCGGATGGCAACGAGCCTGCTGGTGGCGGCGGTGTTTGGCGTATGCTCTCGGATTATAGCGATCTGTTTGCAGGAGGAATGAGTGTGGCGGCCGATCCTGATAACACGATAAGTGCTTTGAATGTGGCAAAGACTCCAGTGCTCTCGGTTAAGGGCATTACCGATATTCACGCAGTAGCTCTTACGCTCGATTCGTTTGGCGATCAGGTGCGCGATGCAGGTGGAACTCTTCGTGAGGATATCGTTGAGGAGCGCACTCGTGAGGCTGTCTGCCGTGAGGCTTTCTCGAAGGAGCGACTCGATTGGTTGATGCAATTTAGCAAGTAGAGTCCTTCCCGCCCCATAACCCTCTTATTATACAACTTTTGACAAAAGTGGAGTGTGTCCAAAAAATTTTTGGACACACTCCGTATTTTGTCGCATTTTAACTATTTTTCCAAAATTGGGGAGTTGATTATCGCTCTTTTGGTGCATCGAAAAATAATTCTTATTTTTGCACCCGCAAAAATTAAAAGCCAAGAAATAGACTATGACTCTTAACGAAGAGATTGCAAGAAGAAGGACATTTGCAGTGATTGCCCACCCTGACGCCGGAAAGACCACTTTGACCGAGAAGTTACTCCTCTTTGGTGGTGCTATCCACATCGCTGGTGCGGTAAAAAGTAATAAGATTAAGAAGGGTGCTACCTCCGACTTTATGGAGATTGAGCGTCAGCGCGGAATCTCGGTTGCTACCTCGGTAATGGGTTTCGACTACAAGGGTGTTAAAATCAACATCCTCGATACCCCAGGTCACGAGGACTTTGCTGAGGATACCTACCGCACACTGACAGCCGTAGACTCGGTAATTATCGTTATCGATGGTGCAAAGGGTGTCGAGACGCAGACTCGCCGATTGATGGATGTCTGCCGTATGCGCAACACCCCTGTAATGGTCTTTATAAACAAGTTGGATCGCCCTTGCAAAGATCCGTTCGACCTACTCGACGAGGTGGAGCGCGAGTTGCAGATTCGTGTGCGACCTCTTGCCTTTCCAATCTCAAGCGGCCCTTCATTCAAGGGAGTCTACAACCTCTACGAGCATAATATATCGCTCTTTACATCAGACGAGCGACAGACCGCTAATGCATCTACCGTAGAGATTAACGATATTACATCTTCCGAACTCGATTCGCTTATCGGTGACCGCTACGCTCAGCAGTTGCGCGATGATGTAGAGTTGGTCGAAGGTGTCTACGACGAGTTCGACAAGGAGGCGTACCTCGCAGGTAAGCTCGCTCCAGTATTCTTCGGCTCGGCAGTAAACAACTTTGGTGTACGCGAGTTGTTGGAGTGCTTCATCCGCATCGCTCCATCGCCTCGCCCTTCGACTACCGAAACACGACAGATTGAGCCACAGGAGGAGAAGATGACAGGTTTCATCTTTAAGATTCACGCCAATATGGATCCAAACCACCGCGACCGTATCGCCTTTATGAAGATATGTTCGGGTGTTTTCGAGAGAAACAAGAACTATCTCCACGCCGCAAGTGGCAAGCAGATGAAGTTCTCCTCGCCTACGGCATTTATGGCGGAGAAGAAGTCGATTATCGACTTCGCCTATCCAGGCGATATCGTGGGTTTGCACGATGCAGGAAACTTCAAAATCGGCGACACCTTCACCGAAGGTGAAAAGTTGAAATTTACGGGTATTCCATCCTTCTCGCCAGAGCTGTTCCGCTACATCGAGAATGCTGACCCGATGAAGTTCAAGCAGTTGGCAAAGGGTGTTGATCAGCTGATGGATGAGGGTGTGGCACAGTTGTTCACCTCGTCGCTCAATGGTCGCAAGATTATCGGTACGGTTGGACAGTTGCAGTTCGAGGTTATTCAGTACCGCTTGGAGCATGAGTATGGAGCAAAGTGTCGTTGGGAGCCAATCTCGATACACAAGGCTTGCTGGATCGAGAGCAGCAACACCGAGCAGTTGGAGGATTTCAAGCGTCGAAAGCACGCCAATATGGCAAAAGATAAGCACGGACGCGATGTTTTCCTTGCAGATACAAGCTATGCGTTGGCTCTCGCGCAGGAGAAGTTCCCCGATATTAAGTTCCACTTCACTTCGGAGTTCTAACGGGAAAAGCCTAACAGATAGAGGTCTTGAGATTAGCGGAGATTCTGCTAATCTCTTTTTTTGTGGTAGCGGAGTGGGCTTGGAGCATACGAAAAGGGAGTGTCTAACAAGTTTTTTAGACACTCCCAATTTTGTCAGAAGTTGTATAACAAGAGGGATTTCAAGGCTTGCGAAGCCCGAAAAATCAAAATTACTCGGTTGGGATATCCTTGTTTACATTCTTGCAGCCAACCAATGCGTAGTAGAGCAAGAATGCAAGACCTGCAACGATTACCCAGTAGCTTGTAAGGTAGCTGCTTGTCCAGTCTACAACTGCGTTCTGAACGAAAGGAAGGATTCCTCCACCGCAAACCATTGCCATAAAGATACCAGCACCCTTCTCGGTGTACTTGCCGAGTCCCTCAACTGCGAGGTTGAAGATACCGCCCCACATAACCGAAGTGCAAAGACCGCAGAGTACGAGCAATGCTGCATTTACAGGAACCTCTGCCAAGCCAAAGCCTGCAGTACCCTTGAACACAGGGAGGCTAACACCAACATGAGGCAAGAACATTGCGCCCAAAACAAGTACCAAGCCTACGCCCGAAACGGCAAGAAGCATATTCTTAGCCGAGACCTTTGCTCCGAGTGCAGCACCCAAAAGACGACCTACGAGCATAAGCAACCAATATGTAGCGGTAACTGTTCCTGCGATAGCTGTTGCAGCATCGCCAGTAACATTAAGACCGCCATTCTGCAACCACTTCTGCAATACATTTGGAATACCAACCTCAACACCTACATAGATGAAGATTGCAACAGCTCCGAGTACGAAGTGACGGAACGACATTGGGCCATACTGCGACTTCTCCTCTGCCTTTGCTGCTACAACTGGATTCTCAGGAATCTTGGTCAAGAGGATAACCACAAATGCAACAGCGAAGATTGCGAGTGCAATGTACATCAATGGGAATACCTGACTGATTTTTGCATCAACAAGGCTTGGAACGAACACTCCTGTAAGGAAGATTACGGCTGTACCCATCAACGAGTTGAACGAGCCACCCACCTGTACGAGCTGGTTACCACGGTTACCACCGCCACCGAGCTTGTTGAGCATTGGGTTTACAACGATGTTGAGCATACACATCGAGAATCCTGCTACGAAAGCACCGAGCAAGTAGATTCCGAATGCGAGGTTGCCCTCCAAAAGTCCTGCAATGGTCTGAATACCAACGCCGGTGAAACCAACGGCTACGGCAGCAAGAGCAGTGAACTTGTAGCCCTTCTTCTGCAAGAGATTACCTGCAGGGATACCCATAATAGCGTACGCGATAAAGTTGCACAATACACCGAGAGTACCCATCCAGTTAGCTACCTGAAACTGATTCTTAAGGATATCACCCATTGGCGATGCCAAGTTTGTGACGAACGAAATCATACCGAAGAGCAAGATGCACACGATGATTGCCGGCACATTCGAATTTTGTTTTTGTGACATAAAATTTTAGTTTTTATTGGTTAAAAAAGTTGTATCTTTCTTTAGACGAAAGACGAGAGTTTTTAGTTTTCCGAACTCCGAGCGTGGTCAAGGCGCAACCTAATTAAGGGTTATTAAAGGCTATTAACGGCTAGTAAGGGTGCGCTTTAAGTTTTTAACTCCTCACTACTCTCTAATTAAAAAGTTTTCCGCTTTCCGTTTTCCGTTTTCCGTTTTCCGCTTTCCGTTTTCCGTTATCTATCTCGTTCCACAACATACTCACACAAAGCAAGCAACGAGGCGCGATAAGGCGTGTCGTCGCACACCGACAGAGCCGACATTGCGCGTTGCAGGTACGCCTGCACTGTCTCGCGAGCAAGCTCTACGCCCTTATACTCCTCGACCTTGCCCTGAATGTAGGCAACACTCTCCTCGCTCTCGGCGCAGAGTGGCAAGTGGTGCATAATCTCCGCCTTCTCCTCCTCCGATACACGCTCCAAAACCTCAATCAGCGGCAGCGTTATCTTTCGCTCACGCAAATCGTTTGCAGCGGGCTTTCCAGTGTTGTTGTTTGGTACAAAATCGAGAATATCGTCTACGATTTGGAATGCCATACCAAGCATATTGCCGAATGTACCCATAGCTCGAACCTTCTCGCGTGGTGCTCCCACCGAGATTGCTCCCACCGAGCCACACACCTCGAACAACGAGGCGGTCTTTTTGTAGATGATGTCGAGGTAATTTTCGCGCGAGGTGTCCATCTTCGAGGCGTGGTCGCTCTGAATAAGCTCGCCCTCGCAGAGTGACGACATTGCGCCTATGATATGCGTAAGCAGGTCATATTGACCACTTTGCAAGCCGATGTTCATATTGCGCGCAAGGATATAGTCACCGATAATAACGGCATTGCGCGACTGCCAGCGAGCATTTACCGAGGCGCGACCTCGACGCAGATTCGACTCATCAATAACATCGTCGTGAATAAGCGAAGCCACATGAATCATCTCGACCAACATCGCTGCTAACATTGTCCGCATTCCAAAGTTGCCAGTAGTTGAGGTTGCCCCTGCGGCGAGCATAACAACTACGGGGCGCAAGCCCTTGCCTCGTGAAGAGAGGACATACTCAAGCATATCACCGATAAGAGTCCCCTTTGTCTCGCTGAAATTTTTGCGAACAAACTCCTCAAATCGCTTGATATCATCCTCTATCGGACGACGAATTTCGTCAAGTGTTGTTGTCATAAAAAGTCCTATATCCGAACAAAGATAGTGAATTTTCGATAGATTTGCCCAAAAAAGCGAATTTTTTTCTAACTTTGAGCGTTATTTGAGAGTTGTTTATGGAAAATTTCAAAAAAATAGTGCTTAAAGCACTACCCTATACCATTGCTATTTTGCTCTTTGGGGTGGTTTCGATAATCGGTTTTGCACCTCAGTTGGAGGGGCGTGTACTTCCTCAACACGACATCCGCCAATTCGACGGAATGAGCCGTGATATCCGCGAGTGCCGTGCCGAGTTCGACGAAGATCCGCAGTGGACAGGCGCAATGTTTTCGGGTATGCCTGCCTACCAAATTAACATAAAATACCCTGCCCAAATCATCAAGCGCACCGCTGATTGGGTGCAGTCACTCTTTGCAGCTCCTGCGTCGATGCTCTTTTTTGCGATGTTGGCGGCATTTGTGGCGGTGTTGATGATGGGGATGTCGGCGTGGGTAGGCGTAATTGTGGCTCTCGCTTATGGACTCTCGACCTACTTCTTCCTGATAATCGGAGCAGGACACATAACAAAGATGTGGGCGTTGGTCTACGCTCCAGCGATGCTTGGCGCGATTCACTATACGCTGCGCAAAAATATGTGGCTCGGAGGTGCTTTGACTGCACTTTTTGCTGCGCTTGAGGCGGGAGCAAACCATCCGCAGATTACATACTACTTCGTCTTGGCAGCGGCAATGCTCTATATTTCGGAGTTGGTATATGCCGTAAAGGAGAAGCGATACAAAGATTTTGCGAAGCGCACCGCAGTGTTGGCGGGGGCAGCAATATTGTCGCTCGGAGCGAACTTTGCTCCGCTATACTACACAATGCAGCACACCTCCGACACTACTCGTGGAGGTAGCGCACTCGTAGCCGAGGGTGAGCGCAAAGGTCTTGATATCGACTACGCTACAGCGTGGAGTTACGGAGTCGCAGAGAGTTGGAATATGCTTATTCCCGACTTTATGGGTGGCGATTCGGGAGCGACATTCTCAAGCGATGGCGCAGTGGCAAAAACTCTCAACGAGGTTGGCGTGGATAGGCGCGTAGCACAACAGTTGCCGACCTATTGGGGCGAGCAACCCTACACCGCAGGCCCAACCTATCTCGGTGCCGTGGTGATTTTCTTGGCTCTGTTGGGGTTGATACTTGTTTCAGCGCGTGACCGTTGGTGGCTACTTGGAGCGATGGTGCTGGCTCTGCTGATGTCGTGGGGCTACCACGCAATGTGGTTTACGGAGTTGTGCTTCAACTATCTTCCTCTCTACAATAAATTCCGTGCAGTATCGACAGCATTGGTGGTTTTGGAGTGGTGTGTTCCTCTCTTGGCGGGCGTTGCGTTGTGGCAGCTCTACCAAAAATGGAGCGACAAAAAACTCCTCGCTCGTGCCGTTGCCGCAGCCGCAGGAGTTACGGCTGGTATTTGCCTGATTTTTGCCGTCGGAGGCTCGTCGATGTTCGACTTCGGACGCGAGGAGGATGGCGCAATGATGAGTCAGCAGTTCCAATATATGTTGCAAGGAATGGAGGGCGGAGAAGAGTATATCGCGCGAGGTTTGCACTCCGAACTCGGCTATCGCACTGCCGACGCTATGGCCGTCGAGCGTGCCGAGATTCTCGCATCGGATGCGTGGCGTTCACTCCTCTTTATTGCCGTAGCGGCAGCCCTTATTTTTGCAGCTTTGCGCCTCAACGAGAGGTGGCGAGTGTGGATTTTAGGTGCGTTGGCGGTGTTGATTGTGGTGGATATTCTCCCCGTAAACCTGCGCTATCTCCCTTATGACTCGTTCGTGGCAAAACGCAATACCGAGATTTACCCTACCGCTGCCGACAAACAGATTATGGAGGATAAAGAGCTTGGATACAGAGTGTTTAACCTCTCTGTTTCGCCATTCAACGACGCTACAACTTCGATGTTCCATCGCTCTGTCGGAGGCTATCACGGTGCAAAGATGGGGCGTTATCAGGATTTGATAGATTACTACCTCAACGATGGTAACGGGGCGGTTTTGGATATGCTCAACACGAAGTATATCATCAATCGCGACGGCTCTGTTGTGGAGCGCACAACGGCAAATGGTGCAGCTTGGTTTGTGCAGAGTGTGGAGATTGTTGATAGTGCCGAGTTGGAGTTGGCGGCGTTGAGCATTACGAATCTCAAGACTACTGCGATAGCGGAGGCGGGGGCTCCACGACCTCAAATCGAGGGTAGTGGAGTTATAGAACTCAAAGAGTATAGACCAAATCGCCTCGTCTACGAGTATACTCTCACAGGAGGTACGGGCGTGGCGGTATTTTCCGAGATATACTACGATAAGGGTTGGCAGGCATACCTCGATGGCGAGCCATGCGACTCATTCCGTGCCGACTATCTGCTCCGAGCAATGGTACTCCCCGAAGGTACTCATAAGGTTGAGTGGCGTTTTCGCGCTCCAAATTGGGGTTTGGCAGAGAGTATAACACTTATTTGCTCAATTTTGATTATCTTCGCACTTGCAATAACGATTTTTTACAGATACTATGGCTGCTGCTCAAAGAAGAAAGATATCGCGTAGGGTGCGATTCTCCTACGCCACTTCAACTGTAAGTATGACTCTCGTGCTGTTCCTGCTCGGCGCGATAGGCTTTATTATGGCAAACCTCTTCTCCACGACGAAGCGTATGCGCGAGAGCGTAACGATGATTGTGGAGTTGAAAGATAACCTCTCCGAGGCGGAGCGCGACACCGTTGCTGTGCGCCTTGCCGAGAGCGATATGGTCGCTTCGTTGAAGTTCGTATCGAAGGAGGATAAGGCTGCCGACGAGGAGTTTCAGCGCGTTTTCAACATCGACATAAAGGGTGTTTTGGGCGATAATCCGCTGCCCGACTCCTACGATGTGACGCTATCGGCTCTGTCGTCAAACAAGGAGCAGCTCGAAAAGTTTGCCGAGGAGGCGCGCAAAATCGAGGGTGTTGATTTTGTGAGCTATCCGCAGAGCTTTATTGCAGATATGCACTCGACACTCGACACTATGCAGTTGATAATGCTCATCTTTGGAGGTGCGCTTCTTGTGGTGTCGTTCGTGCTGTTGAACAACACCGTGCGCCTTGCGGTGTATTCGCAGCGAGAGCTTATAAGTACCCTGAAAGTCGTGGGCGCAACAAAGTGGTTTATAATGCGACCTTTCGTTGGTCGCAGCGCGTTGCAGGGTTTCTTGGCGGGAGTCATCGCAGCATTGTTGCTCGGAGCTTCGCTCTACGCCTTGAATACCACGATTCCGGGCATCGGAATACTCCCGAAGTGGGAGGTGCTGGCAATCTTTGCCGCAGCGATGATAACCATAGGTATTGTTGTTGCAGTGGTGTGTACGCTGCCTGTGGTAAATCGTTTTGTAAATATGAAGTCGAATAAAATATATCTCTGCTAATATGAAAAAGTTTTGGAATACGATAGTCGCAAAGTTCAACAGCGTGGGCGATAAAAATGATGGCGCGATGCCTCTCACAATGCGCAACTACATCCTATTGCTTGTGGGTGCGGTGGTAATTGTTTTGGGTTTTGTGCTGATGTCGGGTGGCGGTAAGGCTACTCCAGAGGAGTTCCACTACGAGATATTCTCGTGGCGCAGAATAACGCTTGCTCCGATTCTCGTTATTGCAGGCTTTGCATTCGAGATATACGCTATTCTCAAGCGTTTCTAACGATCTTACACGCAGTTTTACAAGGGAGATGGTGTCTGTTTACGCCATCTCTCTGTTGTAAATGGAGCAGCGGGGCAATGTTAAATAATTGTTAAATTTGATTGTAGCTATTGGCGATTAGTGCAAATACTTTTACCTTTGTGAAGATTGATTTAATCTGAAAACTCTATACATATGGAAGAAATCTACTATGTAATGGTCGCTATCCTTGCGATTCTTGCCGTTTCGGGACTCTATGTCGGAGTTACAAACGATGCGGTGAACTTCCTCAACTCGGCTCTCGGCTCTAAGGCTGCATCATTTAAGACGATTCTCATCGTGGCATCGGTGGGTATTCTTGTGGGAGCCTTGACATCGAGTGGTATGATGGATGTGGCGCGTCACGGAATGTTCCATCCGGGACTCTTTACATTCAAAGAGGTTATGATGTTGTATGTCAGTGTGATGTTTGCGAATGTCATCCTGCTCGACCTCTACAACTCGCTCGGATTGCCAACATCGACTACCGTGTCGCTCATCTTCTGTCTGCTCGGCTCGGCAATCGCTGTCGCTCTCTTCAAGATTGGTGCAGATCCAAATGTCTCGTACTTAGAGTTGGGTAACTACATCAACACCACGAAGGCGATGGGTATTGTTTCGGCAATTCTCCTCTCGGTAATTCTCGCCTTCACATCGGGTACAATTGTGATGTGGCTTTCGCGACTTCTCTTCTCGTTCCGCTATATGAAGATGTTGCGCCGTTTGGGTTCGGTTTGGTGCGGAATATCTCTCACTGCAATTCTCTATTTCGCCCTCTTCAAGGGGTTGAAATCGCAGCTTGCAGGGACTGCATTCGTGGGATGGGTTGATGAGCATCTGCTCCTCGCATTGCTTATTTCGTGGGTATTCTGCTCGCTTCTGCTCTTCTTCTTGCAGCTCTTCCGCGTGAACATCTTGCGTATAACAATCCTCGCAGGAACTTTCTCGTTGGCTTTGGCATTTGCAGGTAATGACCTCGTGAACTTTATCGGTGTACCTATCGCGGGTTTGGAGGCATTTACTGTAACAAAGGCTGCGGGAGGCAACGAATCGCTCATAATGTCAGCATTGGCAGAGCCGTCGTCGGCTTCGAATACCATCTACATTGTGATTTCGGGTATTATAATGGTTATCACGCTCTGGACTTCGCGTAAGGCGATGAATGTGTCGCAGACCGAGTTGTCGCTCTCGTCGGCAGATGGTAGTGGCGATCAGCAGTTCTCTTCGTCGATATTTTCGCGTGCGTTGGTTCGTGCAGCAGTAAATACATCGCGTTTCTTCGATAAAGTTACTCCAGAGCCTGTAAAGAGGTTTGTTGAGAAGCGTTTTGAGTGGGCCGATGTTGAGCATAGCGGAGCCCCTTACGATATGATTCGTTCAACCGTAAACCTCACAACGGCATCGTTGCTCATCGCGCTCGGTACTTCGTTGAAGTTGCCTCTCTCGACCACCTATGTCTGCTTTATGGTGGCAATGGGCTCGTCGTTGGCTGATAAGGCGTGGGGACGCGAGAGTGCCGTATATCGTATTACGGGCGTATTTACCGTAGTTATGGGATGGTTTGTAACAGGTTTCGGTGGCTTCATTATCGCCTTTATTCTCGGTCTGCTGTTGATGTGGGGCGGCGTTTGGGCGTTCGGAGTGATTACATTGCTCTGCCTCTATATGTTCATCCACAGCAACTTTATGACAAAGAAAAAGAAGGATGAGAAGAAGAGGGATGATGCTATCGTGCGCGAGAATCTTGTGAACAACACGATGACCACTGTTTCCGAGACCATTAAGGCATCGACACGCATCTACAACCGCACAATCGTGGCGTTGATGAAGGAGAACCGTAAGGCGTTGAAGGAGCTTACCGCCGAGGCTTCCGAGATGTACGAGGAGAATCGTCGCTTGAAGTACTCGATTGCATCCACCTTGCGTAGCACCTACGGCTCGGATTTGAATCTCTCGCTCTACTATGTGCAGATTCTCGACTATCTAAACGAAATGACCAAGGCGTTGGTGCATATCACTCGCCCTTCGTTCGAGCATATCGACAATAACCATACGGGATTGAGCCACTTGCAGTCGGACAGTCTGATGTCGATAAATGCCGATGTGAACGAGATATATTCGCGCATTATATATATGTTCACCTCGAACGACTTTTCGACCATTGACGAGGTGCTTACAATGCGTGACAACCTCTTCGAGCGACTTGCTCAGGCGACAAAGGAGGAGTTGGCGCGTATCACCGATGGCGAGTCCAATTCGCGCGCAGGAATGTTGTTCCTCGGAATTATCTCCGAGACCAAGACGATGGTTTTGCAGTCGCGAAACTTGCTCAAGTCGCGTCGCTACTTCATCGAGCAGGAGGGTAAAGTTATCCGTCAGGCTCGTATCTACGAGTAGGCAACGCTCAATAAAGACAACCCTATAGTGGATTGTTCCAAAAAAGAGTAGGGGAGGGAAACAAAACGCCCTCCCCTACTCTCTTTTTGCCTTTTGAGACTAATTAGAAACGATATACGGCGCGCACATAGTTGCGAACCCACTTGCCCTCTTCGCTCGAATAGTTGCCCGTGTTATCGTTGATATAGATGCTGTGCGCTTTGCGCACCGAAACCTCGCTCGATGACCAATAACCATTGTTGCTTAACGGTTTTCCGCCATTCGCCTTTATTGCGGCATTAACGGTGCGAAGTAGCTTACTATCATTTGCAAGCAGCTCCAACTCCTCAATTGCTGGCAAGTACCACCCTCCACCTTGTCGCGTCATACACCAAACAAAGGCTGGATAGTGATATGCGTATCTCGGCTGCATCATCGCCTGTCGCTGATTCGACGCTCCGTTACTGCGATTCGATGCTCCGATAGCGACAAGTACATCATCATCCTTCAATACAACCCACTCCATTTTGGTAGCTGGCTCGTCCAGCGAGATGATTGTTCCGTGTTCGCCTGTGCTATCCACGCGGAAAACAATACCCTCGCGCCCCTCATTGTCACGGTAAAAGTCGCCCACCTTGTATATCTTGCGTGCCGCCTGAGCCACCTTCTCCCTCTCTGCCGCTTCACGCGCCGCTTTTTCAGCCGCCTCGCGCGCTGCCTTCTCGGTTGCCTCGCGCTCAGCCTTCTCGCGCGCTAAACGCTCCTGCTCCTGCTTCTCACGCGCTAAACGCTCCTGCTCTTGCTTCTCTCGCGCAAGGCGTTCCTGCCTCTCTCGCTCCGCCTTTTCTGCGGCCTCTCGCTCCGCCCTTTCGCGCTCTAAACGCTCGGCTGTCTGCTTTGCTATAAGTTCCTGCTCGGCTCGCACCCTCTCCAAGCTATCCAACTCGCGCTGAATGCGCTCGCGCTCGGCTGCTACACGCTCTCTCTCCCGCAAAACTCGCTGCAACGAATCGCGCTCACGAGCTGCTCGCTCCTCCGCCTGCTTTGCCTTGCGGATGCGCTCCTCCTCTGCTCTTTCTGCCGCCTCGCGCTTCCGACGACGCTCCTCTACGAGAGCCGCCTCTGCGCGCGCTGCCTCTGCACGCGCCAACGAGTCATTCTTCGCTTGTGCCAATGCAACCGAATCGACCTCTACACTCTTCTCCTCCGACTGTACACCCTTACCGCGTTGCGAGAGCCAATAGCCACCACCAAGCAGCCCCACAACGATAAGTATAGCCAATATCCACAAGATGCTACGCACCCCCTTTCGACGCTTTGGCGCACCACTTCGATTTGGGGTTGGAGGTGTTGTATTCTCGGTCGAATCTGCTGTATCTGTTATATTGAGCATTCGCTTGATGGTTGTCGCCAACTCCTTACAATTGGAGTCGGAGTGCGCATCAAGCCAGTGCATCTGATTTAGAATCAAACGCATTGCACCAGTCAGCGGAGCATCATCAAGACGATACGGCACAATTGGCTTATTCTCCGTAAAGGCAAGATTTACCTCGCCACGCACCCATTGTGAAGCGTTTGAGTGAGAAGAAAAGATTAGTACAAATGCCCCACAGCCAATAATCGCTTTGTCTATAATATCACCATAGTCTGCACCACCTGGGATGTCACGCGGAGCTATCCAACACGCAATGCCCATCGACTCTAACGCTCTGCAAACCTCCATAGCAGCAGCTGCGTCGTGCGAAGAATAGCTCAAAAAGACTTTTTTCTGCATAGCTCTCTTAAATGGCCTCTTTTGGCAGAGATATTCTCGCTGCCACTCATCTATTTTTGTTTGTTTATGGAATCTCTATTTATTAGGGTTTAGAACTCGTAGAAATAGACCTTCGCCGCCTTAATCTTGCTCGCATCAATGGCGTGCAACTTAACATAGCCCTTCTCGCTGATAAAGCGAGTACCAACTCTGTCGTGCTGCACCGCACCGTTGCTGTAGAGGGTGTAGTATCTATTTTTTCCCAACTCAACCTCTATTGCCCCCTCAAACTCGATATCGATAGCTACGCCACCATCCTTCACCCTCTTGTCGGCACTAAACGCGAGTGTCTGTCCCTGTGCCAACTCCTGCGGATCAACGGTTACAACCTTTGCAGGGTTGTTGTTTGGATCGGGCATAAGTGAGAAGTCGGAGAGAATCATCGTAGTACCATCGCGCAGAGCAAACACCTCGCGTGGAGCGCGATAGACTGACTGCTGCACCTCGTAACCCAGTTCGCGGAACCTCTTGATGCGCTCGCGGGTAAGGGCCTCGCGCTGCATTGACGATACGCCAACCTTACCACCGAGCTGTGGTAATAGCTCGAATGCGTGGTCGGCGTTGTGTGGTCGTATACCGTAGAGAATCAAACACTTGGAGAATGTGCGACACTCCTTCATTCCCTCGATATTTCCTGTGAAGCAAATCCAGTTATCGCCCATAATCTTCTGAGCCAAACGGTACGACTCGACATATTTCGAGTGGAGCATAGGCACGATATTGTGCCTCTTGCACTCCAACAGAATCTCCTTCAAAGTAGGCACTTGGGTGCGATACTCCGGATTTGACGATGCCAAGACATAATTCTCGCGCAACTCCTTGAAAGTGACATCGCTGACGCGCACCTTCTCGGTCAATTTCGAGTAGTCCGACGCATTGCGGCAGGTACGATTGAGCCACTTATCGTGCATAATCACCATCTTGCCATCCTTCGTCATCTTCACATCCAACTCGATGCCCATATAGCCGTGACGAGCAGCACGACCAACGGCAGGAATAGAGTTTTCGGGTACAATCTTGCTCCAACATCCACGATGAGCAAACATCTTTGGTAGCGGACTCTCGGTCTGCGCCAACGCAACTGCCGAAATGCAGCAGAGCGACAAAATAAGGGTTAGTAATCTTCTCATTTTTTATCCTGTCTTAAATTAATCTTTCTTGGTTGGGAACTTCACCCCATAGATGAGGTGTTCGAGTGGACGCAAAAAGTTGCGCTTGCCATACTTTGGCGAGTAGACATAGCAGTCGATGGTCAGCAATTCGCCCTCGCGCTCATCGAGTGTGGTGTAGCTGACAAATGGCCCACCCATAAAATCTCCATCGACATCCCAAAATCCTCGCAACTCAATCCACTCTCTGCCGTTAATCTTCACGACTTTGCGCTGCGGCATAAAATCGACATATCCATCATCCTCAACATTTGGAATGCGCTTCACGGTGGTCATATACGAACCGTCGGATGGGCCAGGGATGCGTTTTGCAAAGTCGTTTCGTGCCTTGACAAGTGCCTCCGTAGTGACGCTTGCCTTGCCGTTGAACGGGTGAGTGTAGATAAAAAATCCTTGACTCGCAACGGGATATTCGTTCGATACCCAAACAAAATCATCGCTCTCAGCACGGAAGAGGTAGCCATTCGGAACGGCCATCTCAATCTCAAACTCCTCGCGGATAATCTTCTCTATTGCTTTTGCCCCCTGCTTTTTAGCGATTTCGGCGGTGCGGTTGCGCTCGGCAATCTCAAGCACCTGCAACAGACTTCCGCCATTCTTCTTGAGATACTCCACCATTGCTGCCTCCGAAGGGCCTTGGAAAGTGAGGACAATCTGCGGAGAGGCGACCACATCGTACTGTGCGAGTATCGCACTCTCTTTCACTTCGGGCGAGCAAAGAACCTTAAGAATGTTGCGGTATGATGGCAGAAGGTGTTTGAAATCGCGCGCTGTAATGCGCACAATATCAAACATTGGCTCTGTTTGGTTGAGCATCTCCACTGGAGCCCCAAGCACCGTACGCAACTCCTCGCCGAGTGGCGATTCCCATTCGCGACCATCGCACACGACAAGCACCTCATAGGGAGAGCCTTGCGCTGTCTTTTTTGCCCCCGTTAGTGAACGGAAACTATCGCACGAAAAGGCAGAAAGAAGAGTTGTTATAGCAACCAAAGTATTGATAAGACGCTTCATATTTGCAGTTATTTATGTCGTAAAGTTATGCATATTTTGTGCAATAGCAAAATTTTTGCAGGAAAATAGCTATATTTGCGGAGGGTTAAAGCAACGAAGATTATGAAGATAACACCACCAAAATTTATACGCCGAATGTTTCCCGATTTGATTTGGCAAATCGAGGACGAGCAGGGTGTCTATCTCACCTTCGATGATGGGCCTACACCGGGTATTACGGAGTGGATACTATCAACCCTGAGGCGATATAACGCCAAGGCGACCTTCTTTGTATTGGGGAAAAATGTAGAGATGTATCCCGATCTCTACGAGAAGATTCTCGCCGAGGGGCACCGCGTAGGCAACCACACCTATTCACACCAGAAGGGTATTGGAATGTCGCTCGAACACTATTTGGAGGATATCGACTTTGCGGCAAGCGTTGTGCATAGCAACCTCTTTCGTCCGCCTTATGCCCGTATTACGCCATCGCAACTGCATGCCGTAGCGCAACGATACAAGGTGGTAATGTGGAGTATCGTGTCGCGTGATTACAACCGCAAACTTTCGGGCGAGATGTGTCTGCGAGGTGTGCTTCCGCACATCAAAGCTGGTTCGATAATCCTATTTCACGATAGCGAGAAGTCGTTTGCAAATATGAGCTATACACTTCCTAAAACACTGAAGCGCATTGCTGAACTTGGTCTTAAATGTAAAGCAATAGAGTTATAATGAAGATTATAGTCGCCATAACTGCCGCAAGTGGTGCAATATATGCACGACAGCTCCTCGAAAAGCTCGCTACAAGCGAGGAGGTGGAGCGCGTGGCTGTCATCTACAGCTCGAATGCCCGTGCTGTTGTAGCACACGAGGGGGAGAGGATGCCTCAATCGCCAAAATTCGAGGAGTACGGCAACGACAATATGTTCGCATCGCCTGCAAGTGGCTCGGCGCAATGGGATGCAATGGTAGTAGTGCCATCAAGCGTTGGAACGGTTGGCAGAGTTGCGTCGGGCGTGTCGCAAACGCTGATCGAACGAGCTGCCGATGTGATGCTGAAAGAGCGCAGAAGATTGATTTTCGTGGTACGCGAAACGCCGTATTCGCTTATCCACCTCCGCAATATGACCGCGCTGACCGAGGCGGGTGCGGTGATTCTTCCAGCAACGCCGTCGTTCTACTCGTTGCCGCAGGATATTGAGGCGGTGTGTCAGAGTGTTACCGAGCGTGTAACGGCAATGTTGGGATTGTCGGGCGAGCGTTACGAGTGGGGCAAATAAACGGAAAACTGAAAACGGAAAACTATGAAAAAGATAGTGCTTATATTGATTGTTTTGATGTGTGCTTCGTGTCGCAGAGGTGGCGATTTAACCGCCTTGCGCGAGGGCGACATTGTATTTATTGAAACTACTTCGTTTCAATCAAAGTTCATAAAGCTCGGAATGCTCTCCATTTGGAGCCACTGCGGTATTGCGGTAAATACAGATGAGGGGGTGCAGATTATGGAGGCGGACACTACGGTGCGTATTCTTCCGATAGAGCGATTTATCAAGAGGTCTGTAGGTGGAAAGTATATTATTAAACGCCCTGAGCAGCAACTCACACAGCCGATCAACAAAGAGAAGTGGTTAGGACGATGGTACGACCTGATGTTCAGTTTTGACAACGAGGAGGTCTACTGTTCGGAGCTTGTTTGGCTTATTTACAAGGATCAGGGTATCGAATTATGTCCGCCAATGAAGATAAACGAGCACTTTATGGTGCGCTTCCCTGTTATGCAACGCGCACTGCAAGAGCGCGGAATCTCGCCTGAGCAGGAGGCCGTAGCCCCTTGCGATCTGCTCCGCGCACTGTAATTCACACCGCGAAAATGGTATGGGGTTGTTCAACAAACTTGTTGAGCAACCTTTTTTACTACCTCTTTTTCCAACTTTTGAACGGGTGTTTTGAGAGAAATGAGTTGTAGAAACACCTCTCGCCCGTAACCTCGTCGCCTATCCACGATGGTAGAGTCACCCTCTCCGTTACGCTCGATAGCTCCACTTCGGCAACGATAAGTCCCTCATTCTCGCCTCGAAATTCATCCACCTCGAAGGTGTGTCCGTCCACCTCTACAAGGTGTCGCACCTTATCCACAACACCATCACAGCGGCAGAGCAGATGCTCCGCTACACGGCGCGGAATTTCGCGCTCAAACTCGAAGCGACTCAATCCCCCGTCGCGGCTCTTGCCCTTGAAGGTGAGGATACCTCTATCATCGCATATACGCACACGAGCCGTCAGTTTGCGGCTGCACAGATAACCCTGCGCAATACGCATAGAACGACCGACCTCCGCGCGCCACGACTCGTCGGCAACGAGATATTTGCGTTCAATCTCCTGCATCCCCTATCGTGAAGCAACCTCCTTTGAGTCGTCGGCAATAACGCCCTTTGAGTCCAATGCCCAAGTCCCTTTGACGCGCATCACCTGCTCGATAATGTCGCGCACGGCACCAGCACCACCATTATGCTCGGAGATATATATTGCAGCCTCTAGAACCTCACTGCAAGCGTCAGCAGGAGCTACCGGAATACCCACATAGCGCAACACCTCCAAATCGGGAATATCGTCGCCCATATAGACGATATTTTCGCGCTTCACGCCCGTCTTTTCGATAAAATCGTCAATGGCGGCAATCTTATCCATGCATCCGAGGTATCTATGTACGATGCCGAGGCGATTCATTCTACTCTCCAAAGTCTTGCCGAAGCCGCCCGAAATAACTCCGATATTAAGACCGTGCTTCACGGCATATCCCAATGCGTAGCCATCTTTGGCGTTATACTTGCGGATGAAATCGCCATCTGCCAACGGCATAATACCTCCATCGGTCATTACGCCATCCACATCGAATACGATTGCCTCAACATCGGCTAACAACTCTTTGAAATTTTTGTTCTCTCGCATATATCTTCACTTATTTTGTCATAAATCTCTTGTGTTCGTGGTCGCTCAGCCAACATCGCGCGATGACGGTCAAGAGTTTGCGTATCGCCGCGACGAGCAGGGCCTGTCTGTGTTGCAGCGGGGTTTAACACCTCCACCGCCTTTTTTGCCGTCTCCTCGATTACGGGAGCGACAATATCGAATGGGAGTCCAGCACTCGCCAACACCTCGGCAGCATTGGCGTACATTGCATTGGCGAAGTTGCAGGCGAAAACTCCCGAAAGATGAATTACGGCACGGCGTGCGCTATCAGCCATTTCGACCTTCGAGGTTAGGCGATGCGCCACCTCCTCAACAACACCTAAGGCGTGGTCAGTTGCCCCCTCCAAGAAGATGTAACCCTTCGTAAAATCGACCTTGCGACCTATCGAAAAGGTCTGAAACGGATAGAATACGGCACGATGCGTATGCGGTGCAAGGGAATCTATCGGACAACAACCCGCAGTGTGTGCAACAACAGCATTTTCAGGGGTATGCAACTTTTTTGCACACTCCGCTACTGCATTGTCACTCACTGAAATAAGGTATAAATCAGCCTCGGCAAGCGAAGTGTTGCTCCACTCGGATTTTGCCAACTCTGCGACCTTGCGACCTCGCTCCTCGTTGCGCGCGTACACCTGCACCAACTCCAAGCCATCCGCCTCGGCAATTGCTTGCGCCAAAGATTCGGCAACATTACCACTTCCAACAACTACTACTCTCATTCTATTTTATTTTATCCATTTTAATCGCCACCGACCTCGTTCCTATGCGAGTGAAACACCACCTCTCCGTTCCCCCCTCCGAGCAACGGAAGCGTTTGCATATCTCGCCATTCGCCATCGGGAAGTCGCGGCGATATATCTCCGCCTTACGACCACGCATCAATCGCTTAAACGCGCTATCAATTTCGTATATTGCCTCAATCTCGAATACACGCCCCAAAACTCCTTCAGGGCGTTGTTCCGAGAGGGCTACACCATTGTTCGACCAGACATCGCACTTGCCATCGAATGCCACCGCAACCATTCGTGCGTGTTGCAGCGACACATCGGGCAGAGTGATATAACGGTAGTGTGCAAAGTCGTTCGGTACTACGCTCCAGCGCGCCCCATTGCGCTCCTCTACGCTGCACGAAAACTCGCCCACTCCGACGGCTACAGCAGATAGATGCTGCTGCTCCGAGCCGTCAAGGTAGATATTTACCTCCTTCGCCTCGCCACCGAGTGATACACACTCCACCGAGCAATTTCCAAAGAGTCGGAAGGCCTCATCGAGGTCAAAAAGTGGAGAACATTTAATACAGATTCTATCGGCAATGCGCCTCAAATCGGCCATTAACGCCACCACATTTGGCGAACAATCCTCCAAGCAGACGAGCTTTTCGCCCTTTGCGCCACGGCGGTCGGGATCGGAGAAGCACCAGTCGAAATGTTCGGTACAAGAGGCAACGAAATCCTCGGCAGAGGAGCATACAACCTCGATGTTGTCAGCTCCGAGTCGTTTGAAATTCTCGCGAGCAATAGCCGCCAAAGCCTCGTTGCGCTCGATTGTTACAACTCGCTCAAAACTCTTCGACAGAGCAAATGCATCCACGCCCAATCCGCAGGTCAAATCGAGAATGCTCCTGCCACTCAATCGCTTGCGCAGAGCACACTCCTCGCTCGATGACTGCTCGTAGGCAAGAGTTGGGATAACCGCCTCGGCACTATAGAAAGAGGGTAATTTTGTACGAGCCTTTTGCAGATTTTTCACAAGTGTAGCAACCATCGAAGCCTGTTCGATGCGACGATCAAGAGCGATATCTGTCGGGGTACGACCTATATTCTCCCTAACAGAGTGCCGAATAGCCTCACTACACAACTCTATAACCTCCTCCTTCGTAAACATATCTGCAAAGTTAATCACTATTTTTGAAGAAATGCACAAACGACAAAAAATAAACGGAATTATCAACTCTCAACAATTTTTGCTATCTTTGTTCCGCTATGACAAAACAGAGGAACAAACTTGCAATTTTTGACCTCGATGGTACGCTGCTCGACACGATTGGCGACCTTGCCGAGGCGTGTAATTATATGCTCGGACTGCGAGGACTCGGCTCACACACCCGTGACGAGTATCGCAAGATGGTTGGCAACGGCATTTTGCGTCTGGTAGAGCGCGCTCTGCCCGAACATCTGCGAACACCCGAATATGTCAGCGAGGCACGACGCGACTTTCTCGCCTACTACATCGACCACATCGACTGCTACACCCATCCATACGAGGGTATCCGTGAAGTGTTGCAGCAGCTACAACAGCAGGGCTGGACAATGGCGGTGGCTTCGAATAAGTTTGACGAGGGGACAAAGCGACTTATCGCCAATATCTTCCCCGAAATCGAGTTTAAGGCGGTATATGGCAACCGCGAGGGCTTTCCGCTGAAGCCCGACGCTGCACTTATCGAGTTGATTATGGAGGAGTGTGGTGCAATAGCCGAAACAACCTTTATGATTGGCGATTCGGGAATCGATATCGAGGCGGCAAAAAATGGCGGTGTTCGCTCGGTGGGTTGCTCGTGGGGATTTCGCGCCCGTGAGGAGTTGGAGGAGCGCGGAGCTGACTTTATTGTCGATAAGCCCCTTGACCTATTACAGATTTTGCAATAAATTCACTACCTTTGTGGAGTATAACAGTTAAAATTCAGTAGATAGTTATGGCAGCAAGTGCAAAAGATATCAATCCGAACAATGAGCCTACGGTAATCTGCCCTGAGTGCGGATTGCCAATCCCCGTAAGTATGGAGCGTTGCCCATATTGTGGCATTCGTATGCCTCGCGGTTGCAAGATGTTGGCTATTCGCGTGGCGGTGGGCGTTGTTTTGGCTATTACAGCGATAGTTTTACTTATAACACTACTATAATGAAGAGATTTGTATATTTGGCAATCGCTTTGGTTGCGGTTGTTGGTTTTATGTCGTGTGGCGAACCAAAGCCATACAAGATGGTCAATGGCACAATTATCTGCCATACTCCTGAACGCCCTGCTGGTCAGCAGGATATGTTGCAATTTGCTGCCGAGCCACTCGACACCGTGCGCGTAGGTTTCATTGGTCTTGGCTCGCGTGGAAAGGGCGGGCCGAAGCGTTGGGCGCAGATTGAGGGAACAAAGATTGTTGCCCTTTGCGACTTGAAACAGGAGTTCCTTGATAGAGCGCAGGGATACCTCGAAGCGGCAGGTCGCCCGCGTGCTGCGGAGTATACCGGCTCAGAGGAGGCTTGGAAAGAGCTGTGCAAGCGCGACGATATTGACCTTGTATATGTGGCAACTCCTTGGGCAAGCCATGTCGAGATGGCTCTCTACGCAATGGAGTGTGGAAAACATGTGGCTGTCGAAGTTCCCGCAGCCTTCACAATGGAGGAGTTGTGGCAGATTATCGATACCTCGGAGCGCACTCGCAAGCACTGTATGATGCTCGAAAACTGCATCTACGACTTCTTTGAGCTGACGGCTCTCAATATGGCACAGCAGGGATTATTTGGCGAGATTCTCCACACCGAGGGTGCATATATCCACAGCCTCGACCACTCGATGCGCCGTACAGACCGCACTTGGCGTGTGGATCATCTGCGCAAATTCCGTGGCGATGCCTATCCTACGCACGGACTCGGCCCATTGTGCTTGGTGCTGGATATCCACCGCGGAGACCGCTTCAAGACCTTGGTGGCTATGGATACAAAGGCTGTTATGGGGCCAGATATCTACGCCTCGGCACACGGCGAGAAGCTTGACGATTTCCAGAATGGCGACCAGACAACAACCCTCATCCGCACCGAGAACGGAAAGGTTATACAGTTGCACCACAATATTGTTACACCACGCCCATACTCGCGCGACTATGCGTTGGTTGGCACAAAGGGCTATGCAACAAAGTACCCTATTCAGGCATTCCGTATTGGCAACGATGTTCCAGAGGGGGTTAGCCCTACAAGCCTGCGCGCCCATCCGTTTATGTCGGAGGAGGAGCGCGATGCGTTGTTGGAGCAGTACAAACACCCGATTATCAAGGAGGTTGGAGAGGTAGCCAAGAAGGTTGGTGGTCACGGAGGTATGGACTTCATCATGGATTACCGCTTGGTATATTGCTTGCGTCACGGCTTGCCGCTTGATATGGATGTCTACGACTTGGCGGAGTGGAGCTGTCCTGCGGCACTAAGCTCAATATCAATCGCTCACGGCTCAGCACCCGTTGCTGTTCCCGACTTCACACGCGGCGCGTGGAAGAAGATTGAGGGGTATAAGTTTGCCTATACAAAGTAATAGAAAGAATCTGCCTAACAAAAAAGGTAGTGTCTAAAAAATTGTTAGACACTACCTTTTTTACGGATTTATCAGTTCTATAGGGGTGTTAGAGGAGGTTAGAGGTAGTTAGGGGTGGTTAGGGGCATTGGGGAGATTAGGGAGATTAGGGAGATTAGGGAAATTAAAAAATGCCCATTGGTCTTATTTGCCCCATTAGTCTTATTGGTCTCATTCGTCCCATCAATCAACAAAAAAGGTGGTTGCCAAAACTGACAACCACCCCAATATCAAGAGTCGTAAAAATTAGTATACAAGTTCATCATCCTCCGTGCCGAAGCCTGGCAAGAGAACACTATCGCCGTAGCCGCGCTCGGCAGCTACCTCGTAAATTTCAACCTCTGGAGCAGAATAGCTCAAAAATATCTTTTTCATAATTCTTCAAATTC
>SUZQ01000016.1 GCA_015059875.1 Rikenellaceae bacterium
CTTTGTGAAATGGTATCTTTTTCTGCAAAGTAATCAGGGAAAGGCAAGCAAAAAATAGGGCGAGAAATACTCCGTTTCTCGCCCATCTTTTATTATCTAAAAAGCGCCACTTTTGGCATCATTACCCAAAAAAGATAGACACTCAACCGAGTGTCTATCTTTTTCCATAGAAGAGCAAAAATTACTTCTTCTTATCGTAGCGCTTTGCGTAACGGCTCATAAACTTATCCACACGACCGGCGGTATCAACCAACTTCATCTTACCAGTGTAGAATGGGTGCGATGTGTTGGAGATTTCCATCTTATACACGGGATAGGTTTCGCCGTTCACCTCGATGGTCTCTTTTGTCGAAACGGCGGACCTGCACAAAAACACGTGATCATTCGACATATCCTTGAATGCCACTAAACGATAATTCTCTGGATGAATTCCCTTTTTCATCTTGAATGTGTTTTTTGTTAATTAAGTACTTAATTGCAATAATGCGGTGCAAAGGTAGGAAATTTTTTCCTAAATGCAACACTTTGTTATAAATTTTTCTGTTTTACCCAATATTTAACGCTTTGGGCGATTAGCTATTAGCCATTAGTCATTGGCTTTTCTTGTTGCAAAGATAGCAAAAAGAGGAGAGACGAAAGAGGCGAAACGAAAGAAATTTTGCTCAATCAAAAATAAATTTCTACATTTGTAGTGCAATCACTTTGGTTGCAGACATAATTACGCAGAAAGTGTAAGTTTATTCTCGCAAACGAAATGTAGGAAGTTTCAAAAACGAGAGAATAGGCAAGTATTTTGTTGCGTCATACCACTTGGTATGGCGTGGAGTTGTTGCTTATATTGCTCGTTTGGGTTTCCTACAACCTCGTTTGCCAAGATAAGTTTTCAGCACCACGCTTTCTTTTTTTACTCTGCCACTTGGTGCTGATGGATATGAAACTTGAGCCAAAATGTTCTACGCCGTATATACAAATGGAGCAGTAGATATGAAGCCGACTTTCGAGCTATTGCACCATAGTTCTGAGGATATCCTATTCTTTGCCGAATGCAGCACCGATTCATCGTGCAGGTATTATCGTTTTCTAAACTCCAAGGGCGAAACCACTTATCTAACCTTGAATGGGGGAAAATTGATATCTATTATCTACAAACACTCTACAACACCTCGCATAATAGCGTTTGAGATTGAATCACAGGATAGGGGCGTGGAAATAATAGATTTATATGAGGAACGGGGCTCCTATTCTCCTCCACTAACTATATCCGCCTCTTTAATTAAACATCTTAATAAGGTTGGATTGAGAGCCTTTTTAGGATTGGAGTAGTAACAAAATGACTAAAAGCAACAAGATGGGTATCGAAAAGGACACCCATCTTGTTTAGGAAAAATCAGAACGATTTTTAGTCAATCATATCGAAACCTGTGTAAGGCACAAGCACCTCAGGGATGCGAATACCCTCTGGGGTCTGGTTATTCTCCAACAACGCTGCTACGATACGAGGCAATGCCAACGATGAGCCGTTGAGCGTGTGAGCCAACTTGGTCTTTTTATTTGCGTCCTTATAGCGGAGCTTCAAGCGGTTAGCCTGGAACGACTCGAAGTTCGATACAGACGATACCTCCAACCAACGCTTCTGAGCCTCCGAATAGACCTCGAAGTCGTAGGTGAGAGCCGAAGTAAAGGACATATCGCCACCGCAAAGGCGCAAGATACGATATGGCAAGCCGAGCGACTTAACCAAGCCCTCAACATGGGCAACCATACCATCAAGAGCCTCGTAAGAGTTCTCAGGCAGTGCCAACTGCACGATTTCGACCTTGTCGAACTGGTGCAGACGATTCAAACCGCGCACATCCTTACCATACGAGCCAGCCTCACGACGGAAGCAAGGGGTGTAGGCGGTCATCTTCACTGGAAACTCCTTCTCATCGAGAATCACATCGCGGTAGATATTTGTAACTGGCACTTCGGCAGTTGGTACAAGGTAGAAGTTGTCAGCCGTAGCGTGGTACATCTGTCCCTCCTTATCTGGCAACTGTCCTGTACCGAAGCCCGAAGCCTCGTTAACCATTACTGGTGGCTCAACCTCCTGATAGCCAGCAGCTGTATTGTAGTCGAGGAAGTAGTTGATAAGTGCGCGCTGCAATCTTGCACCCTTACCTTTATATACAGGGAAACCTGCGCCAGTCAATTTTACGCCAAGGTCGAAGTCGATGATGTCGTACTTCTTCGCCAACTCCCAGTGTGGAAGTGGGTTTTCAGGCAACTCGGAGTAGTTCTCGTCAATCTTCACAACGAGGTTCTCCTCCGCAGTCATACCCTCTGGAACGATATCGGCAGGGAAGTTTGGCAGAAGAACTATCTGCGCCTGCAATGCAGCCGAAGCCTCCTCATGCTTTGCTGATAGCTCAGCCGACTTAGCCTTCAAAGCGGCAACCTGCTGCTTGCGCTCCTCGGCCTCCTCGCGCTTGCCTTGTCCCATAAGCATACCAATCTCCTTGGCAGCCTTGTTCTGCTCTGCAAGGCAGTTATCCAACTCAACCTGTAATGCCTTACGAGCATCGTCCAACTCCTCAATCTTTGCGATAATCGGTGCTGCATCAACACCCTTCTTTGCGAGTCGCTTAATTGCCAACTCCTTATCGCCGCGTAATTGTTGTAGTGTAAGCATTTTTGTATCTGTTTTTAACCTAATTTCCTACTTGATCTATTTACATCGTGCAAAATTATAAAAAAAGAGTGATAATTTGCACGAAAAAATAAAGTTTATTAATTTTGCGTTAAACAAAACCTAAAAAAAGATGAAAAAACTTATCTCTTTGGCACTATTGCTTGCCATCTCTGCAACCTCTTTTGCACAGAAAAGTTATCAGCCATCTGAAGGCAATCTGAAGGCGCGACAGGAGTTTGCAGATAGCAAATTCGGAATTTTTCTCCATTGGGGATTGTACAGTATGTTCGCTCAGGGCGAGTGGTATCTAAGTAAAGGTAAACTCTCGCACCAAGAGTACAAGAAGGCTGCCGATGCGTTCTACCCTCACCGCTTCGACGCAAAGGCTTGGGTGAAGGCGTTCAAGGATGCAGGTGCAAAGTATATCTGCTTCACCTCGCGCCATCACGACGGCTTCTCGATGTGGAATACAGCCTATTCGGACTACGATATCGTAGATGCAACACCTTACGGGAAAGATGTATTGAAGGCTCTGTCGAAAGAGTGCAAGAAGCAGGGGTTGGCTTTCCACCTCTACTACTCGCACGCTGACTGGGGGCGTTCCGACTACTTCCCAAGCAAGTCGAGCAACAAGGTTACCGATAAGGATAAGTTCGAGGGGGGCTACGAGAGTTATTTCAAGTTTATGAATAATCAGCTCACAGAGTTGCTTACCAAATATGATGTTGATGCTTTGTGGTTCGACGGAATGTGGGATCGCCGTAGCGTAAATTGGCGCATTCAAGAGCAATACGAATTGATACACGCTGTCAAGCCAGAGTGTCTTATCGGCAACAACCACCACCTCCCAGCTATCGAGGGCGAGGATTTCCAAATCTTCGAGCGCGACCTCCCTGGCGAGAACAAGGCGGGTTTCTCAAAGGGGCAGACCGTGAGTGACAGACTTCCGCTTGAGACTTGCCAGACAATGAATGGAATGTGGGGTTACAAGGTTGCTGACCAAAACTACAAGAGTACTGAGTATCTTATCCGCTACCTTGTTAGCATTTCGGGTAAGGGTGCTAATCTTCTGCTCAATATCGGCCCTCAGCCAAATGGCGAACTCCCAGCAACTGCTCTTGCTCGCTTGAAGGAGATGGGCGAGTGGCTGCGCGCAAATGGCGAAACCGTTTACGGCACTACCGCAGGCGATATCCCTGCACAGGAGTGGGGCGTAACAACTCGCAAGGGTAACCGCCTATTTGTTCACATCTTCGACCTCAAGGCGAAGGAGTTGCAGTTGCCACTCTCATGCAAGGTTACTAAGGCTTTGGTCTATGGCTCAAAGTCAAAGGTTAAGTTCTCGCAGAACGCAACGGGAACAACTCTCCACTTCGACGAAGTACCTTCAGGAATTGATTATATTGTTGAGTTGGTTACAAAATAGTCCGCGCAGACAATGACAATAAAAAAACTGCTCCGAGCATTCGGAGCAGTTTTTTTGTCAGAAGTTGTATAACAAGAGGGATTTCAAGGCTTGCGAAGCCCGAAAAAGCGGAGTTTACTCGGCGTAAATGAGCATTTTGAGGGCAAGCGTAACGCAGAAATCACCTTGTTAGACAGCTTTTTTTTGGGTATAACAGCTATATTAGTTTGCAGGAGCTTCTGGATAATAGCTCTTTTGTCCCATCAAATTAATCGAGCCATCACCACCATACCAATCCATATTACCACCCTTTCCGATTGCCTCGGTAAGTGTTGTTTCTGCTCCACCCTTTGCACTAAATGTGAAGTTACCTGCACACTCACTAACATGCGACGACATGAGAATCAAATTAATATCCACACCTGTATAGTATATACATCCCGCAATCTCACAATACTTGCCTGATGCATAGTTGTGGTTATACTCGTTTGCGCCTTCAGCGGCAACTCCATTATAGGTATTGCCCGACACGGTATAGTTCAACACCTTCATTGTATACTCGCCCGTACCATTATTTGCCTGAGTCTCTGATCTGCGCGAACGCACATCGCCAATAAACTGATTGACATGGCGACCTGCAATATGAGTTTTTGCACTGCCAAATAGGCTTGCACCATTGGTAAACGCTCCCGCTACATAGTCGGCAGCTTTCCAAACATTCGCATACACCTCTTTGTTCTCTTGTCCCGTACAATTAATCTGGGTGTTTGTAACAGAGCAGTCGGTAATCTCAGCATAGTGAGCCTCCAAGAAGCCAATAAGACCTCCACACTCGCCTGCGGTGTACCACCACTGCAAACCCTCAACCATATAGCTGCCACTTGCGAGGCTCTTCTGCATTGTATAGTAGTTCACAACCTTTGGATCGTAGTTCTCGATTATGCTATTATCCACCGAGCAGTTGTTGATGTAGACTTGACCGCGACAAGCACCGATAAGTCCGCCAACCTTGCTAACGCCGCGCACCTTACTGTTGCGAACATGGACATTCGACACATTATAGTCGGTATAGCCCGTTGTATTACCATCAGCATCCTTGATTGCCGTACGCCACGAACGCGAAACAAGAACTCCTGCATAAGCATTTCCAGCACCTCCATCCTCGGTATTGCCATAGGCAGGAGCAGGAATCGTTGCATCGTGGTTACAAGTGATATCTGCCCCCACAAATGTCAAATCCTTGTGAACAGCCTGATTGTTGGCATATACTATAAATCCCGCGCCATAGTTCTTTGCAGCATTGTGAACGATATCAACTTTGAGGTTGTGGAGTTCGTGATTCTCTCCATCGAGGTTGATTACATACTCAATCGGGTTGAACTTGTGTCCACCCATATCAACATCGGTCTTGAACACCAAAGCCTTTGTTGCAGAGAATTTTGCAGCTTGAGCCTTTGCCAAGTCGTATGGAGAATATACGAGATATCGCGTAATGCCATCTACCGTCTCGGTCAGCATTGTTGCTGCGCGAACACCATCCCAATCCGATACAAAGCGTTTGCCATCGAAATATACTTCGCCACGGCAATAGCGCTCGCCACCAAGTAGGTTATCGGTTGCTGCGGTAAGAGTTGTCTCGCAGAAATCGGCACGGTAAGCCTCCGCAAACGAAAGACGCGCCGTCTCGGCATTCTTGGTTCCTTGGTCGTAGAGAGCAACAACCGTTGCATCTGCGCCGCTACAATTTACAAAGTACAACTTTTCGTCGCCATTGTAACCACCCAACTGACCAACCATCTTACCGTAGAAGTAGTTAGTAGCCTCCATATACGATCGCACGATTGCCGAAGTGGTACAATTTGTAAATGTTGCAGCAGAGGTTGTTGCGCCATCGCCATCCTTTGCAATGCATCCAACCAATCCACCTGCCAAGCCCGACTTGCCCGACACAAACGAGGTCTCAACAAGACCGCCATTTGCAGTTACGCCCGATATATCGAATGTTCCCGTATGGAGTGCTCCAGCAACCAAACCGATCTTGCGCGGAGCTATTACCGAACAGTTGTTAAATACCACATTACTAACGGTCAAACCCTCTGTTGCCATACCCACAAGGATAGCAGCACCTGTCTGCAAAGTTGTATTTACGGAGCAGTTATTGAGTGTCAAATCGTGAATATTGGCATTGTTGATATCGCCGAAGATACTCGAAGCCTCCTCGTTCATATTCAAGCCCGTAATGCTCTTGCCGTTTCCATCAATCTCAACACCATCTGCAAGTTTCATCGCAGGCATAAGGATGGATTCATAGATACCCATATCGATGTCAGCACCGATACGAATCTTCGTATACTCCACACCACCAACAATAGGCTCATTCTGGCAGAGCCATATCAATTCGCGCGCATCGTTGATAACAAGCCAATCGTCATCAATAGTTGATGGTTGTACGCCATAGGCAGTTTCATCGATAATCAGTTTATCTTCATCACTCTCAAACGGGGTGAGCGCACACTGCGCACCATGCTTGAAAGTCACCTCCGCAAACTCTCGAACAACACCAGCCTTTACAGCCGAAGTACCTGATGTTCTGAATCGCAAGAACATCACATCCCCCTCTGTTGTATACAGTTTTATATTACACAATCCAAACTCTCCGCAAGGCAACACAACGAAGAACTCTTTTGCCTCACTTGCCGAGAGTTGCAAGCCCTTGCCAAACGAGTACTCCATAGTCGGAACTGCCGAATCTGCTGGCGAAATTGTGCCATTGGCAAAATCCATCGAGAACTCTCCTGCGATTGCCCCCTCCTCTGCAGTAATAACCATCTTATCGAGAATGGTTGTACTGTTTTCGCCCTTGATAGAGAACTTAAGCACACCACTCAAGTGAGCAAGTTTAATGCTCTCGCTGCTGCTTGTCACGCGACCATACATAGGGGTAGAGCCCACCTCAAACGAGCCTTCGACATAGTTTTGACGCTCGTTAAACAGCACAGTATTACTCTCCGACGCCGGATAGAGAATATTGTACGGATAGTTGAGTATGGTGTTCAAAAAAACAAATTGTGCAGAGCCAGCATTTTCGGAATTGATAACAGCCTCCTCGGAGATATATCCATTTACCGAAATCTTATCGCCCTCGCTCCAATACACGTAGTATTTACCCTCCTCATTCTTGTCGCCAAGAGCAACTTTAGTTTGAGGATTGGCGATATCCACAACCAATTTAGTCGTAGACGGAACGCCCTGAATAGGAGTCTCAACGATGTCTGTAGTACAGCCTGCAATGCACAAGAGAAGCGCTGCTGCAATTAGGTAGTAAAATTTTTTCATGTGTGTAATATTAAAACCTTGCAAAGGTAATAAATATTTACCTTACTGCAAAAATTCATGAAAAAATATTGAACTATAAATCAGGGGTTTATGGTGCAGTCGCAAAAAAGCTATACCAAATCGCATTTTATCCGCCGAATTTCCCTAACTTTGCGCAAGAATGCGCAATACAAAGAGCGACATAAGAGATATTGAACTTCTTGCTCCGGCAAAGAACTACGACGCAGCAGTAGATGCTATCGACTGCGGTGCTGATGCCATATATATTGGAGCTGGAAAGTTTGGTGCGCGTCACGCAGCCACAAACTCCATAGATGATATTGCGCGAGTTATAGAGTACGCCCATCTCTATGGCGTAAAGGTCTACGCCACACTTAACACCATCTTGTATGACAACGAGTTGGAGATTGCACGACAGCAAGCTCTTGCCCTTGTGGATGCAGGCGTGGATGCCTTCATCATACAGGATATGGCTTATTGCCGAATGGGACTACCTCTGCCTCTCCACGCCTCAACACAGACCTCCTGCACCTCGCCCGAAAAGGTCGCATTCTTCGAACAGGTAGGCTTCGAGCGAGCTATTGTGGAGCGAAATCTATCGTTGGAGGAGATTCGCAACATTCGCCAACACACCACAATAGAGCTGGAGGCGTTTGTTCACGGAGCGATTTGCGTGGGTTATAGTGGTCGATGTTTCCTCTCGCGCTCGACATCGGAGCGCAGTGGCAATCGCGGCGAGTGCAGCCAGCCGTGCCGCTTGGAGTACGACCTCTGCAACGATAAAGGCGATATAATTATAGAGGGTAAGCACCTACTTTCGGTTTGCGACCTCGACCTCTCAGCCCGTTTGGGCGAGATGATTGACGCAGGTGTCTCCTCGTTCAAGATTGAGGGCAGATTGAAAGACCGCACCTACATCCGCAATATCGTAACACTCTATCGCGGACTTCTTGACCGCGAAATAGCGAAGCGCAAAGGGGTGCGGCGCAGCTCCATAGGAGATAGCAGCGTTGAGTTTACTCCCGATGCCTCAAAGAGCTTTACGCGCGGTGGCTCGGAGTACTTCTTCGACGGAAAATGTCGAGGTGTAGCCTCGTTCGATACTCCAAAGGCGATGGGCGAGCGCATCGGCAAAGTTGCAAGAGCCGATAGGCGCGGAATCGTACTCAACACCAAACACCGCCTCGCAACGGGCGATGGCGTATGCTTTATCTCCGATGGCACACTGATTGGAACGAATGTGGTAGGCGTAGATGGCGAGCGAGTGCAACTCAACCGCTACGACGGTGTCACAGTAGGCACAGAGCTATTCCGCAACTACAACCGCCTATTCGCTCAAGCCGTGGAGCGCAGTCGCATCAAACGCACCATCTGCACTGACCTCGCGCTGAAGTTCGAGGAGAATAGGATACTCCTTACCGCCACCGACGAGGAGGGCGTATCGGCTACAGCGGTTGTTGAGTGCGCAACCGAGGAGGCTCGCGACAAGGCAAAGGGCGAGGAGGCTCTGCACCGACAGCTTTCGCGTTCGGGAGATACTATATTTGAGGTGCGTAATATCACGATTGAGAATTTGCGTTTTGCTCCGATGTCGGTTATTGGGGCTTTGCGCCGTGAAGTGTTGGAGCGACTTGTCGCAGTGCGAAAGGAGCGTTACTCGGCAATCGAGAAGCGACCTTTTGCCGAAAATAGCGAAGCGGTCTACCCTATCGACTCACTTGTACCACAGGATAATGTTACAAATCGCCTTGCCGAAGAGTTCTATCGCGACCACGGGGTGGTTGCAATGGAGCGCGGTTTAGATTGCCGTGACACCACCGCTGGAGAGTGTGTAATGCAGACCTCCTACTGCATCCGTCGCGAAATTGGCGAATGCCTAAAAGAGAATCCGCGCTTGAAGGGCGAGCTATTCCTCGCGCGCGGAAGAAAGAGGTATCGCCTCTGCTTCGACTGCAAAGAGTGCCAGATGAAAGTGATAGACTCATCACTTTCAAATTGAGAATTGAGAATTGAGAATTGAGAATTAAAACTAAAAAAGCTAATGGCTAATGGCTAAAAGCCAATAACAAGGTATGAACTTAACACCAAACTTTAAGGATTACGAACTTATCGATTCGGGCGAGGGGGAGAAGTTGGAGCGATTTGGTCGCTACACTCTGCGTCGCCCTGAGCCGCAAGCCGTATGGCGCAAGTCGCTCGACGAGCGCGAGTGGCAACGCTTGGCAGATGCCTCGTTTCTCCGCACCGACCGTAGCGAGGAGCGTGGCGAGTGGCGCAACAAACCTCAGATGAAGGATCGTTGGAATATCCGCTACGACTACAAGGCGATGCACCTTACAATGCGACTCGCCTGCACAGCATTCAAACATATCGGCATCTTCCCTGAGCAGGCGGCAAATTGGAACTTTATATACGACACTTGCCGCGCAAAAATCGAAAAGCCTTCCCACGAAGGAAAGCCGAAGGTATTAAACCTCTTCGCTTACACGGGTGGAGCTACGCTTGCTGCCGCGGCGGCGGGTGCGGAGGTTACCCATGTCGATTCGGTGAAGCAGGTTGTCACTTGGTCGCGCGAGAATATGGAGTCGAGTGGCTTGAAGGATATTCGTTGGATAGTAGAGGATGCGCTGAAGTTTGTACAGCGTGAAGTCCGCCGCGGCAACCGCTACGATGGCATAATTTTGGACCCTCCAGCTTATGGTCGCGGTGCGAATGGCGAGAAGTGGGTGTTGGAGCAGAATATTGCCGAGATGTTGGAGGCGTGCGCCGAGTTACTTGCCGAAGATGGCTTCTTGGTGCTGAATCTCTACTCGATGGGCCTATCTTCGACCATCGCCCGAACGCTTGTGCATCAGATGTTTGGCGCACCTGCAAAGGAGGAGTTCGGCGAGCTATTCTTCACCGACCGTGCCGGCAAAGAACTGCCATTCGGTACATTCTACCGAATGTCGCGTTAGAGAATTAAAGAACTTTCAACTAAAAAGCCAAGGGCTAATGGCCAAGGGCTAAAAGCTAAAAATAATTATGTTTTCAATTTTAACTTTCGGATTGTTGTCGGGACATCTGTTGCTCGATGTGTTGGTGGGACTCTTGGGTAGTCGCAGAAATATCGGTTTTGGTTGGACATTTATTATATCGGTACTATTCACGCCGCTTGTCGGACTTATAGCTGCCCTTATATCAAACCCTCTACCCGCAGGCGCAGAGCCAAAGTATGGTTGTTTGGGATACTCGTTCGGCTGTTTGGGAACAATCTTTCTTGTTCTTATCGCCGCAGGAGTTCTCTTTGGCGTGCTAACCCTGTTGCTACCTATATTTTAATACACCTTTCCAAGAAGTTGTATAACAAGAGCTATATAGTTTTAGCAAAGGCCCTGCGGCGTTTGTGCTGTATATGGTCAAACTCTGCAAAGTTGGCAAGGCTCTTATGGTTGGTTTCGAGAATAGCGGTTGTTTCAACTCGTTGAATACCATATTTTGCGAAGTGTGGCGTCATCTCGTTAAAGATAAGGGCAGTGACTCCCTTATCCTGATAGTCGGGGCGCACAGCAATAAGCAATAGATCGAAATCTGTCATCTTCCTCGCCTTCAACGCCTTGATAAGATGATACCACCCGAACGGGAACATACGACCTCGGCACTTACGCAACGCCTTCGAGAGCGATGGCATACCCAAACCCACGGCAATAATCTCATCTTTCTCGTTGGCAACCATCGTCACAAAATCGAAGTTGAGTATCGGGAAGTACATCTTGCAGTAGTACTGTTTTTGGCGCGGTGTCATCGGTTGATAGTTATACAACTTCTGATATGCCGAGTCGAGAACATCGAAATAGCTATAACCGTATCTCTTCTTCAACTCTCTCGAATTTTTAACCTTGACAACATGTAGCCCGTAGCGATTTTCTACAAGTTGCACAATACGCCTCATACGCTCTGGAGCCTCTGTTGGCGGGGTAATCTGATACTCAATCCAATCTGCCTCCTTGCATAAGCCATATCGCTCGTAGTGCGTCATATAGTAGGGATGCGTATATAGACTCGCCATAGGGGCATTGTAGTCGAAACCCTCAATCAACAGACCTTGGTGGTCGAAGTCGGTAAAGCCGACAGGGCCATTCAGGCAGGTCATACCTCTCTCCCTACCCCACTCAGCAACGGCATCGATAAGCGACTTGAAAACATCGTAGTCATCTACGAAGTCGAACCACCCGAAGCGGCACTTCTTAACGCCCCAAGCCTCGTTGGCACGGTGGTTTATAATTCCTACTATTCGCCCGACAATCTCACCGTTGCGATACGCCATATATATCACATACTCACACACTTCGAGTGCGGGATTGCCTTTCGGGTTGAAGGTGTTTATCTCATCGAAAAGTATCGGCGGACAATAGTAGGGGTTCTCCTTGTAGAGGTCTATTCCGAACTGCACAAAGCGATACAACGCTCGCTTCGATTTTACCTCTTTGATTAGAATGTCGTTTGGGTTGGTATTTGTCATAAATTGGTTGGGTTTCTTCTATTTTTATTTTCAGCACATCATCGGTACAAGGGCGTAAATAACTACGCCCGCAACTGCCGAGAGGATAATCATCAATATCGGATTAACTTTGCGATAGGAGCCGTACATACAGGCAGCAAATAGCACCCACGACCACACATCGGTAAAGTTCTCGTTTGCACCCGTGCGAGGGAACATCATCAACAACGCCGCCGAAGCAATCATTCCGACAACAATCGGCGTTACCGCCTTGACAACGATCTGAATATAGCGGTTTTCGCGGTGGCGAAGGAAGAATCTCGTCAAGAACAGCATCAGCGTCAGCGATGGCAAGCAGACCGCAAAGGTCGCAACCACAGAGCCTCCCACACCCGCTACGGTATAGCCGATATAGGTTGCCGAGTTGATGGCGATTGGTCCGGGTGTAATCTGCGACACAGCTACAATATCGGCAAACTGCGTGGCGGTAATCCAACCTCGCTGCTCGACAATCTCGTTTTGGATAAGCGACAACATCGCATATCCGCCGCCAAAGCCGAAGAAGCCAATCTTCAAATAGGAGAGAAACAACTGCAAGTAGATCATCGCTGCACCCCCTTTCTGCCGTTATATATCGCCATGGCTATACCTACGGCAACACCGCCAGCAATAAGGTACATTGGCGAAAAACCGAAGTACCACACGAGTAATGCCACCGCCGCCGATATGGCGATAAGGTACCACTTCATACCCTTGACAAGCCCCATCAATGGTGCGACAATCAGAGCCACAACCGCAGGTCGCATTGCTCGGAACGCAGCATCGACATAGCGATTTTCGCGCACCTCGGCAAAAAACAACGCAAGCAACAAAATTACAATAAACGATGGCAGCACCGTGCCGAATGTTGCCGCCACAGCACCCGCTATGCCTGCCGTTTTGTAGCCGACAAAGACCGCCGTATTTACGGCAATAGGGCCGGGTGTCGATTGTGCCAAGACGAGCATATCGACAAAATCTTTGCTATTGATCCACTTGTGGCGTTCGATAACTTCGCGCTGAATAAGCGGTATCATCGCAAAGCCTCCGCCAAAACTGAAAAGACCTATTTTGAAGAATGTTGTAAAGAGTTTCAGCAACATTTTCGGGGTAAACATTACAAATTATTCACTATCGAAACCATATCTACCGCTACGACAGCTGCTGTCTCGGTGCGGAAACGCTGCGTACCGAGGGTTATCTCCTCGAAGCCGTTTGCAACCGCTAACTGCACCTCCTCAGGCGAGAAATCGCCCTCAGGGCCTATCAAAATCAGTGCATCCTCGCCCTTGCGCAGAGTCGAAGCGAGATACTTTTTCTCCTTTACGGCATCGTTGCAGTGAGCGATAAATTTGCGCCCTGCAAAATTTTTGCACACCACCTTGTCGAATGGCGTAATCTCCGCCAACACAGGGTGATACGCCTTCAAAGATTGCTTTACGGCAGCGGTAATGACCTTCCCCTCGCGTTCTGCCTTGATAACCTTGCGCTCGCTATGTTCGCTCACAAGAGGTACAAACTCCGCAACGCCAATCTCGGTCGCCTTCTCCAAAAACCACTCGTAGCGGTCGATATTCTTGGTTGGAGCTACCGCCATCGTCAAGCGATAGGGCAATTTTTCAAACTCCTCAAAGTGCTCAACCACACGCACAAGGCAGTGTTTCTGGTGTGCCGACACCACCTCGCAACGGTAGAGCGAGCCTCTTCCATCGGTGATATGGAGGGTATCGCCCTCGCTCAAACGCAACACCTTAACGGCGTGGCGCGACTCCTCCTCGGAGAGCATATATTCGGGTGCGGTAAAGTCCGCGGCGTAGAATAGTTGCATTGCTTATGATTTTTTTCTATCTTTGCGTAGCAAAAGTAATAATTTTTATTGAAATGAAACGCATACTATTTGTATTATCGTTATTTATGATTGGACTTAACACCTCTTTCTGCACCAAGCAGATTCAAAAGAGCGAGAATCCTCTGCTCGCCGAGTGGGATACCCCATACGGTGTTCCTCCGTTTGACCGCATAGAGCCAAAGCACTACAAGGAGGCGTTCAAGTTTGCAATGTCGCTCCACAACGACGAGGTTGCTACAATCCTCGCCAACAAAGAGGAGCCGACATTCGACAATACAATTCTCGAACTCGACCGTTCGGGTATGTTGCTCGCAAATATCTCGGATATCTTCGGTATGATGTGTGCCGCAATGAATAACGAGGATATGCAGGAGCTACAAGAGGAGTTGATGCCACAACTCGCATCACACTACGACGCCATCTCGATGAATGAGGAGCTGTTCCAGCGCATAAAGGTTATCTACGATAAGCGCAATAGCACCGACCTTACCGCCGAGCAGATTCGCCTCACCGAGAAGATGTACAAAAATGCTGTGCGTCAGGGAGCGTTGCTCAACTCTGAGCAGAAGGAGCGTTTGAAGGCGATAAACGAGGAGTTGTCGCTCCTCTCGGTAAAGTTTGACAACAACATCCTCGCCGAGACAAACAACTTCGAGTTGGAGCTTACAGCCAAGGAGTCGAGCCACCTGCCAAAGGCGGTGCGCGATGCTGCTGCCGAGCGCGCAAAGGAGCGCGGCAAAGAGGGTAAGTACATCTTCACGCTCCACAAGCCGAGTCTGCTCCCATTCCTCACTCACTCGTCAAACCGCAAGCTGCGCGAACAGATTTACAAAGCATATCTCAACCGTTGCAGCAACGATAACGAGTACGACAACAAGGAGATTATAAACGATATGGTGCGTCTGCGCATCGAGAAGGCGAACCTTTTGGGCTACAAATCCTACTCCGACTATGTTATCTCGGAGCAGATGGCTGGCTCGCCTAAAGCTGTATATGCTCTGCTTGAGGATATCTTCGCTCCAGCGGTAGAGCGAGCTAAAGAGGAGCTTGCCGATATGGAGGCGATGTTTAAGAGAGATCACACAAAGGCTGATGACAAGTTCGAGTCGTGGGATTGGTGGTACTATGCCGAAAAGGTACGCAAGCAGAAGTACAACCTCAACGAGGAGATGACTTCGCCATACTTCGCACTCGACAATGTGCGTCAAGGTGCCTTCAACCTCGCAAACAGACTCTACGGCTTGACCTTTCGCCCTGTGGTTGTTCCGTTGTATCACAACGAGGCTTCAGCCTATGAGGTACTCGACAACGATGGCTCGCACCTCGGAATACTCTACTTCGACTTCCACCCTCGCGCAAGCAAGTCGCAGGGTGCGTGGTGCGGATACTTCCGTCGTCCAAGCTATGACCGTGATGGCAAGCGCATTGCGCCCGTTGCAAGTATCGTTTGCAACTTTACCCGCCCATCGGATGACGCTCCAGCACTACTCTCGATTGATGAAGTCACAACCCTTTTCCACGAGTTTGGACACGCCCTGCACTTCCTCTTCTCGGATGTACCGTACAACGGTTTACTCGATGTCGAGGGCGATTTCGTAGAGCTTCCATCGCAGATTATGGAGAATTGGGCATTGGAGGAGGAGCTGCTCAAGACCTATGCAGTACACCACCGCAACAACTCGGTAATTTCCAATACCACCATCAGCAAGATTCGCCGTAGCGCACAATTCAATCAGGGCTTTATGACAACCGAGTTGCTCGCTGCCGCACTTGTCGATTTGGATATTCACTCGCTCACGAAGTACGAAAAATTCGATGTCGAGAGTTTCGAGTACAACGCACTCTACGAGAAGCGCGGTATGATTAGCCAGATTGAGCCTCGTTACCACTTGCCATACTTTGCGCACATCTTCGCAGGAGGCTACTCGTCGGGCTACTACTTCTACACTTGGGCAGAGGTACTCGACAAGGATGCCTTCGCAGCATTTGCCGAGACGGGCGATATCTTCAATCGCCGCACTGCACAGGCGTTCCGCAAGTTGTTGTCAAGCGGAGGCAAGAGAGATGGAATGTCGCTCTACCGCGAGTTTCGCGGGGCAGAGCCAAGCCGCGAGCCACTGCTCAAGGCGAGAGGCTTGTGGGTAGAGCCAGAGCCAACCGAAGAAGATGAAAATTTGAATAATGCAGAAACCAATTAATGTATAAAGATTTCTAAAAACACAACCAACAGCACTCGGAGCAGAACCATGTTCTGCGACCAAGTCCCCTCCTCGGAGGGGATTTAGGGGTGGGTAGAGTTGTAAATGCGGTGGAACACCGCAAGAAGTACCAAGACAATGCAGAAACCAATTAATGTATAATTTTATGAAAAAACTTTTTTTAATTATGTCAGTATCAGCACTTCTCTGTGCTTGCGCAGGCGACGATATGCCAAAGGTGCAGCTACCAGAGATTGACACCAACAACCCTTTGTTGGCAGAGTGGGAAACCCCTCACGCAACACCACCATTCGACAAAATCAAGATTTCGGATTACGAGCCAGCATTCGAGACTGCTATTGCCGTAAGCCGTGCAGAGGTAGACGCCATCATCAACAATCCAGCAAAGCCTTCATTCAATAACACCATCCTCGCTCTTGAGAAGCAGGGAGAGTTGCTCGACCGTATCTCGTCGGTATTCTTCAACCTTTTGGAGTGTCACACTTCGCCAGAGATGCAGGAGATAGCTATGCGCATTCAGCCTAAATTGACCGAACTCGGCAACGATGTATCGCTCAATCCTGAGCTGTTCAAGCGCGTAAAGGCTGTTAATGACAACCCTGGCTTGTTCCTCTCGAAGGAGGATAAGAAGCTCCTCGAAAACACCTACAAGAGCTTCGTGCGCAGCGGTGCAAACCTCAACGACGCAGACAAAGAGTTGTATCGTCAGTACTCTTCAGAGCTTTCGCAGCTCACCTTGCAGTTCGGTCAGAACTCTTTGGCTGCAAACAACGCCTTCTCGCTCAACATCACCTCGGCAAAGCAGGTGGAGGAGTTGCCAAACTTCGTTAAGGAGGGGTTGGCAATGGAGGCAAAGGCTCGCGGGCAGAAGGGTTGGACAGTAACTCTGAAGGCCCCAAGCTATGTTCCATTCGTCACCTACTCTTCGCAGCGCGATTTGAAGGAGAAGTTGTACAAGGCTCGCAGCACTTGCGCTATCGGAGGTCAGTACGACAACACCGAGAACATCCGCAAGATTACCGCTTTGCGCCTCAAGATTGCAAACCTGCTCGGCTACGAGTGCTATGCTGATTATGTCCTTGACAACCGCATGGCAGAGAAGACCGAGACCGTAAATTCGTTCCTCAACGAGTTGCTCACACAGACCAAGGAGTATGCCGACAAGGATTATCAGACTATCAACGAGTACGCTCACTCACTCGGTTTCGAGGGCGATATTCAGCCTTGGGATTGGGCATATTACAGCGAGAAGTACAAGAACGAGAAGTACGCTGTAAGCGACGAGGCAGTAAAGCCTTACTTCGAGCTTGAGTCGGCAAAGCAGGCTGTATTTATGCTTGCAAACAAGCTCTACGGTTTGGAGTTCAAACCTGCTGAGGGCGTAGCAAAGTACCACGAGGATGTTACCGTATACGAGGTTTCGGAGTCTACTGGTGAGCATTTGGCTGTTCTCTACCTCGACTTCTTCCCACGCGATTCGAAGCGTGCAGGAGCGTGGATGACAGAGTTCCGTGGTGCTGAGGGAGATATCCGCCCACTCGTATCGCTTGTGATGAACTTCACAAAGCCAACCGAAAGCACTCCATCATTGCTCACTTTCGATGAGTTCACAACCTTCCTCCACGAGTTTGGACACGCTTGTCACGGAATGGTAGCAAAGGGTAAATATGGTTCGTTGAATGGAACAAGTGTATTCCGTGATTTCGTGGAGTTACCTTCGCAGATTCTTGAGAATTGGGCTTACGAGAAGGAGTACCTTGACCTCTGGGCAAAGCACTACCAGACAGGCGAGACTATGCCTGCTGAGTTGATCGAGAAACTCATTGCAGCAAAGAACTACCTTGCAGCATACGCGAATGTTCGCCAGTTGTCGTTCGGTATGACCGATATGGCTTGGCACACAATCAAAGCCCCTTACGAGGGATGCATCATCGAGTTCGAGCAGAAGGCAATGGCACCTTCGCAGATTCTCCCTGTAGTGGAGGGAACGGCAATGTCGCCAACCTTCGGTCACCTCTTCTCAGGTGGTTATGCCGCAGGATATTACGGCTACAAGTGGGCAGAGGTTTTGGCTGCCGACGGATTCTCGCTCTTTACCGAGAAGGGCATCTTCGACAAGGCTACTGCTGCGAAATTCCGCAAGTTGCTCCAGTCGGGCGGTCAGGAGCATCCGATGAAGCTCTATGTCGATTTCCGTGGTCACAAGCCACAGACTAAGGCGTTGATTGACCAGATGGGTTTGGGCAAATAGTCCATTTCGAGCATATCTACAACAGAGGCGTGTTCCATAATTCGGAACACGCCTCTACTATTATATATTACAGCTATACTTTACTATTCTCTAACATATCTTGCTTTATCTGCTGCAACTCGTACATTCTGTCGCGGTAGCGCGCCGCTGCGATAAAGTCCAACGACTTGGCTGCTCGCTCCATATCGCTGCGCACCTTCTCAATCAACGAATCGAGGTTCGTTCCTATATCGTAATTAGCCTCTGTGTCGGCAACCACACCGACATTGGTAGCTCCGAAAGTGTCATACACAGCTCTTGTATCGGCAGCAATAGCAACCCCCTCGTCTGCATTGTTACCAAGCAGAGGGCTCGGTTGTGCGGCATTTCGTTTTGCCTGACTCGGCATTATCTGATGCTCGATATTGTATCGTATCTGTCGCTCACGACGACGATTGCTATCCTCCACCGTGCGACGCATCGCATCCGTACAGGTTGTTCCATACAACACCACCCTACCCTGCGCGTGACGAGCTGCACGACCTGCCACCTGCGTCATTGCCGTGTAGTTTCGCAGATATCCATTCTTGTCAGCATCGAAAATTGACACTTGCGATACCTCTGGCAAGTCGATACCCTCGCGCAACAGATTTACTCCACAGAGAACATCGAACAGATCGGCGTGCATATCCTCGATAATCTTCACACGCTCGAAGGTGTCGAGATCGGAGTGTATATATCGGCTTCGAACCCCCATCTTCTCAAGATAGGCAGCCATCTCCTCGCACATTCTCTTCGAGATGGTCGTTACAATCATCTTCTCACCTCGTGCAACACACGCCTCGATATCCTCCATCAATCTATCTATCTGGCGCGTCGAATCGCACACCTTCAATGCGGGATCGACAATGCCCGTAGGGCGAATAAACTGCTCTATAACACTCTCCTCACTGCGTCTAAGCTCGTAAGAATCGGGGGTGGCACTCACATACATAGTCTGCCCCAACATCCCCTCGAACTCATCAAATCGCAATGGGCGATTGTCGCGTGCTGCTGGCAGACGGAATCCATACTCCACCAAATTCTCCTTGCGTGAGCGATCTCCACCAAACATTCCGCGCACCTGCGGAACAGTCACATGGCTCTCGTCAATTATAAACAGAGCATCCTCTGGGAAGTAATCAAGCAGGCAGAATGGGCGCATACCTGGAGCGCGACCATCAAAGTATCGGGAGTAGTTCTCAATGCCCGAACAGTAGCCTAACTCCTTAATCATCTCAAGGTCGTAGTTCACGCGCTGCTCAATGCGCTTCGCCTCCACCTCGCGTCCCTCGCGCTCGAAGAACTCAATCTGCTTTTCAAGGTCTGCCTCAATACTCAACACCGCCTGCTCAACTCGCGCTTTGCTCGGCACAAAGAGGTTTGCAGGATAGAGATTTACCTGCTCCAAGCTGTCGAGTCGTTGCCCCGTTTCGCCATCTATAAGCGAAATCTCCTCAATCTCATCATCGAAAAATGTTATGCGATAGCAGTGGTTGCCCACCGAGGAGCGCACCGTTATGCTATCCCCCTTAACTCGAAATGTCGAAGCCTCCAAATCGCCATCAACACGAGTATAGAGAATCTCCACAAGGCGATACATCAAGTGTTTCATCGCCATAACATCGCCCACCTTGAGCTGAATCATCGTACTGTGAAAGTCAGCAGGGTTGCCGATACCATAGATGCACGACACACTCGATACCACGATAACATCGCGTCGTCCCGACAAGAGCGAGAAGGTTGCGCTGAGGCGCATACGGTCAATCTCAGAATTTATGGCGAGATCTTTCTCGATGTATGTATCTGTCGAAGGAATATACGCTTCGGGCTGATAGTAGTCGTAATACGAAACAAAATATTCGACTGCGTTTTCAGGAAAGAAGCTCTTAAACTCGCTGTACAACTGTGCTGCAAGAGTCTTGTTGTGGCTCAAAATCAGCACCGGACGATTGAGTTGCGCAATAACATTTGCCATCGTAAAGGTCTTACCCGAACCCGTAACACCAAGTAGCGTTGCGGCGGGTACGCCCTGACGAAGATGGGCAACCAACTTCTCAATAGCTTGAGGCTGATCACCCATAGGTGCATAGTCCGATACAAGTTTGAAATCCATAACACAAAGTTAGCAATGATAGTGCAAACCGCCAAATTTTATCCATAAAAAGGGAGTGTCTAACAATTTTTTAGACACTCCCAATTTTGTCAGAAGTTGTATAACAAGAGGGATTTCAAGGCTTGCGAAGCCCGAAAAAGCGGAGTTTACTCGGCGTAAATGAGCATTTTGAGGGCAAGCATAACGCAGAAATCACCTTGTTAGACAGCTTCCTCTTGATTGTTAGTTATTGAGAATTACTCCACCTCGTCTACACCATCGAAGAAATATGTAGCATAGAGAAGTCCCTCCTTATCGTAGAAACGGCGGAGATGCTCCATTCGATGCGCAAAGTCGTCAAAATCCTTCTTGCCGATTGTCCAACCAGCCTCAGCAGTTGCAGCCAAACGAGGCAGCAACTTAATCTGCAAGCGGTTGAAATCAGCGACATACTCTGTCCACAAGTTTGCCTGCACGCCCTTGATACGACCATACTCCGATGGTTGCAACCCCTCGTATGGATTGAGGCTATACGCCTTGCGGAGAGTCAAAATACGATTGTCACGGAACAACAATCCCTCCTTGTTGCAGAATGGGCGTTTTGTTTGATAGTAGTCCATATAGCAGAAGTACTTCGGAGTGAGGATTACATCATTGCCGAGCGAAACAACCTTTGAACGGTTTTTATCGTTCCACAACATAATCGTTGCACTCTTGTTAATTCCGCCATAGATAATCTCGTCCCAACCGACGATTCGGCGATTATGCTTTGCAAGGAACTTCTCAACGCGGTGCATAAAGTAGCTCTGCAACTCGTTCTCATCCTTCAAACCCTCCTGCTGGATACGCTGCTGGCAGTGAGGACACTCCTTCCAACGAACGCGAGGGCACTCGTCGCCACCGATGTGGATATACTTCGATGGGAAGAGAGAAACAACCTCCTCCAACACGCCCTCGATAAAGTCGAAAGTACTCTCCTTACCTACACAAAGAACATCCTTGCTAATTCCCCAACGGGTACGCACCTCGAACTTCTCGTTGCGGCAACCAAGCTCTGGATACGAAGCCAATGCTGCAACCATATGTCCGGGCATATCAATTTCAGGTACAACCTCGATATAACGCTCTGCTGCATAAGCCACAATCTCGCGAATCTCCTTCTGTGTATAGTAACCTCCGTGCGGTGTTCCGTCAAAAGTCTTAGAGATACTATTGCGACCTACTACAGTCTGCTTACGCATAGAGCCAATCTTGGTAAGGTTTGGATACTTCTTAATCTCAATACGCCAGCCTTGATCCTCGGTCAAATGCCAATGAAAGATATTCATCTTGTGCATAGCAGCGATATCGATAAATCGCTTAACCTCGGCAACAGTAAAGAAGTGGCGACCAACATCGAGCATCGCTCCACGATGACCAACCAATGGCTTATCCTTAATGGCTACGCCCTCCAACTTCACACCCTTCTTGGTTACCTCGCCTGCGGCAACCATCTGACGCAAACTCTGCAAGCCATAGAATACCGCTTGTGGTGTACCACCGACAACAGTCACACCCTTGGATGTTATGTCAAGAGTATACTCCTCCTTGCCGAGTGCGCTATCGAGCGAAAGAGTAATAGCACCCTTCTTCTGCTGCTCAACATCAAGTACTGCACCCAAATCTCTTGCTACATAGCTGGCAAATAGCTCCGCAGGACGCACCAACGAGTCGTCAGCAACTGCTATGACACTCTTTGCTCCGAGCGTATACGCACCCTTAACAGCGGTTACCTCCATTGGACGAGGGACGATAACTGTATGAGCGCGCTGCGCCGAAACGGCAAATACCGCCACGAGAGCTACAATAGACAGAAAAACTCTTCTCATAATCTTCGCCTCCTGCATCGGTTTTTATTTAAGGTTGTCATTTGTGAGCAATTTACCCTGATACTCTCCCGTAAGGGTATTGAGGAATGCCAAGATCAAATCCTCCTCTTCATCAGTAAGTGCAACGCCCGACTGATAGGTTCCCATATCGCATACTGCCTCCTTGAGAGTTGCGCGAGTTCCATCGTGATAGTATGGTGCAGTGAGAGTCACATTGCGAAGTCCTGGCACCTTGAAACGGTGACGGTCACGCTCCAATTTTGTCTGTTTGAAGCGGCCATTATCCTCCTCGGTAAGCTCTAAGCCGCGATCTGCAAAGTAGTGCTTACGCAAGCCCATCAACTCGTACGACTCACCACCAAGATTCTTTCCGACATGGCAGGTAGCGCAGCTATACTCCTTGAAGAGATTGTAGCCAGCCAACTCCTCGGCAGTAATAGCCGAATCATCGCCTCGAAGGTACTTATCGAAACGCGAATTAGGGGTGATGAGAGTTCGCTCGAACTGCTCGATAGCGTCGGTGATGGTTGCTTGGGTAATACCCTCTGGGTAGAGCGCATTGAACGCCTTTACCATCTTACGGTCGCGCTTGAGTTTTGCGATAATCTCGTCAAAGTTTGGCGAAGCCATCTCAACAGGGTTTACCGGAGGTCCCGCAGCCTGATCGGCAAGAGTTGTAGCACGACCATCCCAAAACTGTACGAAGTTGTATACAGCATTGTATACGGTAGGTGCATTAACACCGCCGAACTGTCCGCCAACGCCCTCCGAGTACTGCTTGTTATCAACACCAGCAGTGTTCAAGCCGTGGCACGATGCACACGAGATAGTGTTATCAACAGAGAGGCGAGTATCGTGGAAGAGCAAGAAGCCCAACTCAGCCTTCGCCTCATTAACAGGCAACGACAAGTCGATTGGACGGATAGGCTCGCCAGCGCGCGCACCTGCAAGTCCGTCATTATAGTGAGCAATGCGGTACGCCTCAGCCCACTCAAGCACAATATCGCGCTTAGCATTAGTCATCTGGCTTCCCCAATGCACAAGGAAATACTTTGCCATAGGCATACGCTTATCCAAAGCCACCTTCTCGACCTTTGCCACATCTACTGGACTCAAAGTCCCCTCGCCCGATGTCAGACTCTTCATCATCGGCTCCATATCGAAAGCGCGATAGCCTTCATTGACATCCTTCATTACGATGTCGCCTGCGATAGGCAGGTCAAAATAGAACGGAAGATCGGGATTTGCCGAGTGGCAAGCCATACAACCTCCCTCATTAAAAACCTCCACCACTGCATCATTGAGAGGCAGATCCGATTTTGGAGCGCGATTGGCAACAAAGTAGCCCACAACAAGTGCTACTACAACTACTAATGCAGTTACAACCAAACCCTTTTTCATAGTGCAATTATCTAAAATGGTTAAACATAGTCCTTCACCCTACAAATATACAAACTTTTTGTAGAAATACAAAAAAAGACGAAAGAGTATTATCCTTCGTCTTTAACATCTCGTCTGAAACGGATTAAATAAGCAGCTTAAATATCAACTTACGCACTGCTCCCTCTCCCAACATCGGAGCGTGAGCATCCTCAGGGAAGAAGATTGCAAACTGTCGTTCATTCAACGAGAAGAACATCTGTGGCACATCCGTAAAGAACTGCACATCGCGCTCACGGTTAAACTCCTCGCGCGGCGAGTGGCAGTCGCAACGCTCGCTCCAACCATACTCCTCCGTTTCGCCAACCATAATCTGAATGTCGATGTAGCGGTCATGTACCTCAAGTGCTGCAGCCTCACGCGGTTTCAATTCGACATCCATCACATTTACAAAGAGGTTATCGCCATCAATATCGTGGCGGCCAGCCTCCAATGCCGATACATTCGTCTTGGCAAGCCAATCGAACGCCTGCTTGATACGAGGCGACAACGAGTAGTACAACTCTGCGTTTTTAATTGAATCTACTATCATATTCTATTATCTTTTGATTTCAAATTTGATTCTCGAAATTACAGGGAAGTGATCCGAAAGTTTCACCTCATCGTCCACCTCGTACGAAACCACCTCAACCGATGGCGACACAAAGATGTTGTCAATACGCAACAATCCGTAGCGGGTGTCGTAAGTGTACTCAAAACCCTGCGCACACTTCGAGAATGTATCTGTGAGATTCTTTACAATCTTATTATAGGTGTAGGAGAGTGGAACATCGTTAAAGTCGCCACACACAATTACAGTGTAGGGTGTCCCCTCCAAAAACTCAGCTACCGCATCCGCTTGCACAGCTCGCTTGCAATTATTGTCCGCAAGGCGAGAGATTATACTGCGGAATTTATCCTCGCGATCCTTGTCGAGGATATACTCGTGCTTCTCCAAGAATTGCGTATCCTCTGGGCGTATCGAGGTCGATTTAAGATGGAGATTTACCACCCTTACCGTATCATTTTTAATCTTCAGATCTGCCCACACTCCATTCAGACGCAACAGGTTCGGAATCTCGCCACTATGCACGATGCGATGCTTGGTCAAAATCTGACACCCCGAAGCGGTGCCGACGCTCTCTGTTGTAGCATAATTTTCGGAGATTGTCTGCCAACTATCGCTTGCTACACTTATCTCTTGCAAGCACAATATATCGGGGTTATGCGCTGCAATATAGGAGGGAATCTCCGCGCCTCTGCCATCACGAACATTGTATGTCATTACTTTATGGTAGCGTCGCTCTACATAGGATGTTTCATAATGACGACTAATATCTATTTTATAGTATCGAGAGAGATAGAAAAGACCTGCTACAACCGTTACTATCATCATAACAGCACGATACCATCGCCAGCGCACAATCCAATAGAACATCACTACAATATCGAGCAGATATATTATCGGAGCTCCAATGGCTATAACAGATAGGATACCACTCTTTTCTGGCGATATATATTGACAGATAATCACTACGAAGGTGCATAGTATCAGCAACGACATTACAACCGTTACCACAGCATCCAGCAAAAACATAGCAATGCTTTTACCGCTGCGCGTACTTCTCGTGCGCTTCTTGCGTCTGCCTATACCATTTGTGTAGTAGTCAGCCATAGTTGTTTAGAAGAATATCTTACGATTCTTACGCCACCAATAGAGGAGAATCAATCCCCACAACATACCACCAACATGGGCGAAGTGAGCCACACCTGTCTGCGCACCCGACCAACCAAGAGCAATCTCCAATACGGCATATCCCAGAACAAACCACTTCGCCTTAATTGGGAATGGCAGAGGTATGATGTATATCATATTGTTTGGATGCATAACTCCAAAGGCGAGCAACAAACCCATCACTGCACCCGAAGCTCCAACTACGCGGAAGTAGATATCGCCCGTGAGCCATGCCACCAACATCTGGAACAGAGCTGCTCCTATTCCGCATACCATATAGTATATAAGGAATCTCTTCGAGCCAAGTTCGTACTCTAAGGTTCGTCCAAACATCCACAATGCAAACATATTCGAGAAGAGATGTCCGAAACCACCATGAAGGAACATATAGCTCACAAATTGGTAGCTATGAAAATATGGCGCCCCTACCCAAAATAGTTGCAGATACTCCGAAAACAATCCGTTGATTGCCGGAATAAGAGCCATTGCCAAGTAGATTACGCAGTTGGCAATAATCAGATTTTGCACCACTGGGGGTGTCTTGAAGTATGGATTCATATCTTATTATTCAAACATTTTCTTAATTTCCGACAATGAAAGAGCCGAAATAATTCGTTTTCCCGCGTAAGTATAGCTCTCCGCCGATGCAAGTATCTGCATCGTCAATCGCTCGGCATCCTCTTTGGTAAAGTTTACCACTCCCAAAGATTCGCTATGGGCAAGAGCCTGCGCCAAAGAGTTTCGACGCAACTCGACCGCCGATTGCGGATACTTCAAACTCTGCAACAAATCGTAAATAGCCTTGTCGAGCTGTTCGGTACGCACATCTGCTGGCACACCGAATACCTCTATCGTATTGCCACCCTGCGCCTTAATATCAAAGCCGAGCGATGCAAAATCTACTGCATACTCCTCCATCAAATCAAACTCCTCTTCGGTAAGTGTGAGAAGTTCAGGGAATAGGAGCTGTTGCGACACCGCGTGTCCACTCTGCAACGACGCTACATAGTGGTTGAAGAGCAATCGCTCGCGCGCTCGCGCCAAGTCTACAATAAGAGTCTTTGTCGCAAAAGTTGCCACAGCGTAGCGACCTCCGCAGAGCGCGATGCTCGAAGGCTCCTCGTGACTCTCAATCTCAAATTCGAGCGATTGCGTTTCGCCCTCGCCCGACTCTAAATAGTCAAAATCAGCATCCTTAGCCCTACCCACCGAGCCGAAATCGATTGTCGAAGCCAAATCAAACTCCGCAGAGATTTGCGGAATTGCACTCCACTCATCCTTCGAAGGCGAAGATGTAGAACTCCTCTCCGAAGTGTAGTTCTCGGCGAATGGATTGTAGTTATCTTTTGTCGTAGCACGAGGCTCGGCATAGCTGACACCCGTTGTTGCCACAGGGATATCAACCAACTCCTCCGCCTCGAAATCGATAAGCGGCATTGCTCCATTCTTGGCGAGAGTCTCGCGCACGGCAGCATTCAAAATCTGCCATATAGCCTCATTATCGGCAAACTTAACCTCTGTCTTTTGAGCGTGAACATTCACATCCACTCGCTCGGCATCAACCGTTATATAGAGGAAGAACGACGGATACCCCTTCTCTGGTATCAACTTCTCGTAAGCCTTCGTAACCGCCTTATTGAGATATGGAGAACGGAAAAATCGCCCATTCACGAACATATACTGCTCGCTGGAGTTGTTACGGGCTGTTTCGGGGCGACCAACATAGCCCTTAACCGTCGCTATCGAGGTCTCGACATCCACCTCCAAGAGGTTGCGTCTTGTCGCATTACCCATAATGCCGATAATTCGCTCAACAAGCGATGACTCTGGTAGCGAGTATATTGGTGCGCTATTATTCAGAAGCGTACACGCCACCTCTGGATGGCATAGCGCCACGCGACGAAACTCGCGCTTTATCTCCGACGAGAGCGACGACTCCTTGCCATTTACAAATTTACGGCGTGCAGGGGTGTTATAGAAGAGATTTCGCACCAAGAACTGCGAGCCGACAGGTGCTGCCGTCGGGGTTTGCGAGATAAATTCGCCACCATTTATAATAGTTTGTGTACCCACCTCGCAATCTGCCTGACGAGTAATCAACTCCACCTGGGAAACCGCTGCAATGGAGGATAACGCCTCACCACGAAAACCAAAGGTGTGCAGAGCGTAGATATCATCCAACGAGGCAATCTTGCTCGTGGCGTGGCACTCGAATGCCATTCGGGCATCCATTGGCGACATACCGCGACCATTGTCGATGATCTGCACAAGGTCGCGACCGCCATTCACGAAGTTCACAGTAACCTCGCTTGCGCCCGCATCTATGGCGTTCTCCATCATCTCCTTTACCACCGATGAAGGGGACTCGACAACCTCGCCCGCCTTAATCTGATTGGCCACAATTTCGGGTAGTAACTTAATGCAATCTGCCACCTCTCTACTCCTCTTTATAATCGTTTGGTACTATCGTAATTGGTGCGTATGGGTTGAACTCCTCAATCTCCTGTCGCGCACGCTCCTCTGGTATTGTTCGTGCCGAAGTGAAGGCATCTACAATGCGCGGATAGAGCATATATACGATGATTATCAACACCGCAAATAGCATCAAAAAGATCATTGACGGCATCTTTCGTCCACCATCGTTGCTACTCTTCGCTACTCGCCTCGCCTCGCGTTGGGTGCGAATATACTGCCCTGGCTGATACTCCGCACCATCCTGCTCGGATGAGGTTCCGTGCAGCTCACGACGACGCTGCTCGCGACGCTCCTTCTCAGGATCGTAGTATCGCGGAATATAGCGAAACTTATTGGCGTGTTTCTTTACTGGCGTGAAGAGTCCCATACTCTTTTTGGCTTTTAGCTATTAGCCATTGGCCATTAGCTTTTTAATTGAAAATTGAAAATTGAGAATTAAGAGTTGAGAATTATCTTTTTCAACTACTCACTACTCACTTATCGAAAGAAGTTTTTCATTCGCTCAAATATATTCTGGTTCTCGACACTCTCCGCCTCCTTGAAGTGAGGTTTATCTGCAAGTTTCTTAACCAGATCCTTCTCCTCCGAGGTGAGCGATGTTGGGATAGTGATATCCACTACAACCATAATATCACCACGACCATAGCCGTTCACATCAGGCAAGCCCTTACCGCGCAGACGCAACACCTTTCCAGCGTGTATACCTGGGGCAATCTTAATCTTTGCCTTACCCTCGATAGTCGGAACTTCAACCTCTCCTCCGAGTATTGCCGTAGTAACCGTAATATTGAGATTGTGAATAAGATTGTTGCCATCGCGCATAAGTTCAGGATTACGCTCCTCCTCAATAACGACAATCAAATCGCCATTGATACCACCGCGACGCGCAGCATTGCCCTTGCCCGAAACGGTCAAAGCCATACCCTCGCCAACGCCTGCTGGCACCTGAATTTCGATAACTTCCGAATCGCGAACACAGCCCTCACCGCCACACTTATCGCACTTGGCAGTAATAACCTTACCCTCGCCTTGACAGTGTGGGCATACCGATTGCGACTGCATACGACCAAAGAAGGTGTTCTGCACAGTCACAACATATCCCGAACCGCCACAATTCGAACAGGTTGAGAACGAAGACGAATCCTTTGCTCCGCTACCGCCACACTTGTCGCAGGCGATATACTTATTGACCTTTATCTTCTTGGTTGTACCATTGGCAATCTCGGCAAGTGTCAGTTTAATGCGAACACGAATATCCGAGCCACGATTTACCGAGCGACCACCGCCACGCGCGCCACCAAAGCCACCTCCAAAGTGACCACCGAAGATATCGCCAAACTGCGAGAAGATATCCTCCATCGAGAAACCTCCGCCACCGAAGCCTCCGCCAAAGCCTCCTGCTCCTGCTGCACCCGACATTCCTGCGTGACCGAAGCGGTCATAACGAGCGCGTTTCTCCTCGTTCGACAATACATCGTACGCCTCGGCAGCCTCCTTGAACTTCTCCTCAGCCTCCTTATCACCTGGATTCTTATCGGGGTGATACTTGATAGCCGCCTTGCGGTACGCTTTTTTTATCTCATCGGCATTGGCATTCTTCTCAACGCCCAACACCTCATAGTAATCTCTCTTCTCTGCCATATTTTTTTTAGCCATTAGCTATTAGCCATTGACTTTCAGTCTTCACTGCTCTGCCTCTACATAGTCTGCAAGCAGCCTCTGCACTCGGCTTAATCGCAGCGGTGGCCATTAGCTTTTTAGTTTTCCGTTTTAACCCTGCTACGCAGGCTTTTCCTCCTCGCGGCTCGGCATAGTGTGCAAGCACCCTCTGCTCTCGCTCCGCATCGTCGGTTCCGTTTTCCGTTTTCCGTTTTCAGCTTTCCGTTTTCCGTTTTATTCGCCAACTACAACCTTTGCATAGCGCAACACCTGCTCGCCCTGCTTGTAGCCGCGTTGTACAACATCTATAACTTTTCCCGACTTCTCCTCGCCTGCGGCAAAACGCGCCACAGCCTCCTGCAAATCGGCATCAAACTCCTTATCAAGAGCCTCAATCTCTACAACCCCCTTCTGTCGCATAATATCGACAAACTTGTTGTAGATAAGCTTCTCTCCCTCGCGCAAAGCTGCAATATCCTCACTCTTCTCCGACGCAGCAATTGCACGCTCCATATCGTCGAGAATAGGCAAAACAGCCTTCCAAACATCACTACCACCCGACTCGATAAGAGCCATCTTTTCGCGCAAAGTGCGCTTACGGAAGTTGTCGAACTCCGCTTGCAGACGAATATATCTATCTTTCCAATCTACCTCCTCAACCTTCGGAGCCTCCTCGGTAGTCTGCTCCTCGTTGTTACTCTCCTCTGCCACAGTGTCAGTCTGCGGCTGCTCCTCATCTGCCATATTGGCACAAGGCTCACCCTCACAATTAGGATAACCCTCGCCCTCTACAAAGCCCTCTTTCTCCTCAACAACCTGATTCTCTGCTGTTTTCTTTGTCATATCTATAGTTTTTATTGTTCGTTATAAGTATGTTTGCACAAAAGGTGTACCGTTTACGCCCTCCTTACCAAAGTTAGAAGAGATTGTCGTACATCGATTGACTCTTATCGTACTTCAAGTCAGCAAGTGATGCCGCCTTAACTCCGATATTAAAACTCCAGCTCTTATGCGTACCGAATGGTATCCACACAAACGACATCTGCCAACAGTGCAGATCGCGCGTTATGGATATGGAGGTTGTGGTCAGTTTCCTATTCTGGATATCGAAACCTGTCGTGAACGAGATACCCGTCTTTGGCGTTAGGTTCACGCTACCATTGAAACCGATGGTTTGCGACACATTCTTCTTATATCCCGTCGTGCCATTATCGACATAGGAGATACCGTAACTGATGACATAGTTAAAGCCGATATTCCACGGTATCGAGAAGTCGTAATAGGAGCTTGCCATATAGTGCCGTCGCAGCGTAGGATCCATCAATCCGTACGGATCGGAGAAGGGATTAAAGTACTCTGGAGGTATGGTATTGATATCATTCACGGCAGGAGTAGACTTATTCTCTCGCGACTTGAATGTATAACCAAAGCTCCATCCCGTACTTGTAACACGACCAAGCAAGCCTCGTTTTATCATCAGTTTATTGATACGCACACCCTGCGGAGTAACCTCGTAAGGATCGAGCGTTACGGTGAGGTTGATACCGAAGTTGCCATAAATGGTCGTACGGAACGAAATTGGGATATTCGACAAACCGAGCGAATCGGCGAGGAAGTTGTACGAACCACTCACACGCAACTCGTCGATAAGTTTAATCTTCTTCACACCCGAGGTATCTCGTTTGCTCAACACCTTCATCTCGAGCGACTGCGAGAGCGAGAAGTTCAAGTTCGCCTGCTGTCCTGCTCCAGGAACACCATAAGGCTGATTCGAGTATGGCGAGTAGACCTTGTAGCTACCGAGCGAGTCGGTCTGCACGGTCTTGTAGTATCCATACTTCTGCTTGCTGAAGTCAGGCGCATAGGAGAAACCTATTTGCGGAGTCAGCGTATGACGCACAGCCTGCACCTTTGCCGTCTTGCTCTTCATCTGCCACATACCGTAGATGGTTGTATTCGCAGATATCGAGGCGTTATAGTTGTAGATGCGGTAGAATCCATACTCAGGATCGAGCGTCTCGACCTGATTGGTTTCAGGATTCCACTGCTGATTCTGTCGCGAAAAGTACCAACGCTCCGAGTAGTTGAACGATGGCGAAACATTGATATACTTGAAGAGGTTTATCGATGTCGAAATAGGTAGCGTATGCTCCACTCCGTTACGCATATTCTTCAAGGTCTGCATCGTAAAGATCTCCTTTTCTGGTGTCGTTACCGAGTTGGTCAATTTTGCCGAGTAGGTCAAACCAATCTTCTCATACCATCGCTGCTTGCCCACCGCATCCTTGCGCTTGAACGGATATACACGCGCCACATTAAAGACGATGTTAGGCAATGTGATGGCGAGTTGTCGAGTTTGCGAGTTCTGCGACACGGCAAAGTTCATCGAGAGCGAGAACGGCGTACCAGCCCAACTCTTCGAGTAGGAGATTGAGGAGTTAGTCTGCGTTGCAAGAATGTCGTTCAGCGTTGTTGCCGAATACTTCGAGTATCCACTTGACGAGAGGTTCACCGAGGCGGAGAATGTTGAGCCTGGATTCGCTTTGGCATCCTGCGAGTGCGTCCAAGTGAACTTAAAGTTGTTCTGCTTGATATAGTCGGCCTCGCCCTTATCACCTGTCTTTACCGACGAGAAGTCAAAATTGACATTTCCGCGATATTTGTAACGCTTGGTATAACGCGACGATGCGCTCACCTCCCACGAGCCGAGCGTATAGAAACCTCCCGTAATGGCAAGGTCGATATGCTTGCTCAGGATAAAGTAGTATCCCAAGCCTCGAATAAAGAAGCCTCGCGAGGCATCCTCTCCGTACGACGGCATCAAGAGTCCCGACTTTGGTCCGAGATTTATCGGGAAGAATCCTTCAGGAATACAAGCAAAGTAGATTGGCACATCCTCCATCACGAGGTATGCAGGGCCTGTAATAATCTTCTTGCCTGGGATAACCTTCGCTTTGGTCATCGCAAGATAGAAGTGCGGATGATCGGTGTGGTCGCAGGTGGTATACTTACCTTGACGAATATTGATGGAGTTGTCTGGCATCTTCTTAATCTGTCCACCGACAAGCCAGCCATCACCCTCCTGTGTAGCTACGCCCTGGATAAACGCCTTCTTCGAGCCGAAGTTGTAGGTGATTGTATCCATCGAATACGAAGAGCCGCCTTCGGAGAATACCGGGTGGGTATTCTGAAGTTTACCATCCACCGAATCTGGTTTTCCGTATGCGTATATCTCCTTCGTATCCATATCTATACGCATAAAATCGGCCTGAAGTCCCATATTGTCGTACTTCACATCGCCCTGATTGTAGATATAGACACGCTTGTTCTTTACATCGTAGAACAGCGAATCGGTATTCTTTCCCGTGATGATCTGTTCGATTGGAGAGCCAGCCTTTTTGCGCGCCACTGTATCGCGCTGCGCAATAGGTCTTACAGCCACAGTATCGACAGCCGCCAGCGTATCTCGCTGCGACGGAGCTGGCAATGTATCGCTCAATCTCCTCGCGCGACGACTACGACGGTTATTTCGTGTCTCCTTTTGCACGGCACTATCGCCTGCGGCAGGTGCAGCAAGTGGTGCAAGCGAATCGCCCCCACGCACCTGTGTTGTTGGATACTCAGCGAGAGGTCGCGGAGTAGCCGAAACAAGCGCAATGTGAGCCACCGCCAAAGCGATAACCAGCAAAACGAGATATTTCAGTCTAAAATGTTTCAAAAATTCCAATTTTTTTTGTACCTTTGCCGACAAGTCGGCAAAAACGCCTGAAAAACCTGTCCCTACGCACAGGCACGCGTTTTTTCGGCGCGTAAAGATAGTAAAAAAACTCTATATGGCAAACTTTATGACCAACTTTCGACCTATGCGCGGTGTTTTAACTATGCTTGCCATTGCGTTTGCACTACTAATCCCTCATAACGGATTTGGAGCAGAAAATGTTGCGCAAGGTGTAAAAGTTATTGTCATCGATGCAGGACATGGAGGATCGCGCTTCCCAGGCGCAGGCTATGGCGGTATTGCCGAAAAGGATATAAATCTGCAAGTTGCGCTAAAAGTGGGGGCACTGATCGAGAAGGGGCTTCCAGAAGTTAAGGTCATCTATACTCGCACAACCGACAAGATGTTTTCGAGTGTGCTTGCCGACGATTTGCAAGCTCGTGCCGATATTGCACACCGTAACGGAGGCGATCTCTTCATCTCGATTCACTCCAACGCTCACCGCAATAGTGCAGTTCATGGCGTCGAGACACTCATCATGGGCGAATCAACGATGGAGCAGCGCGCAAACGAAAACACCCTCTATCTCAACAACAAGGACGAGTTGCTTGATATGTCCGATGTTAAGACTGCAACCATTGTTCGCGCATACATTCAAAATTTGCAATTCACATACGGCGAGTATAGCGAGATGATGGCACGGTTGATTCAGGAGGAGTATGTCAAGCTCGGTTACAACAATCGCGGAGTGCGTCGCCAGCCGCTAAAGGTGTTGTACGCCACCGATATGCCGAGCGTACTGACCGAAATCGGTTTTATGTCTAACCCCGCCGAGTTGAAATATATCACCTCGGAGAAGGGACAAAACGAGATTGCTGGTGCGATTTTCCGTGCGGTAAAGAGATATGTAGAGAATGTTCGTCGCTCGTTGCTGCTTGATAGCGCAACCTCATCCGAGCAGCCACAAGCAACATCCGCCCCTACACCACAAGAGCAAACCCCTGCACAGATAACAGAGCAGACAAAGGGCAAGGGTAAAGCTGGTGTTACGGGCAAGCACTACACCATTCAGTTGATGGCGAGTGCAACGCGCATTTCGACAAATCATGACGGATTCAAGAGTTACAGAGGCAAGGTTTGGCTTTTGGAGAGGTCTGGCTCGCTCAAATATAAATATTGCTACGGCAATTATGCCGAGAAGTCGGCTGCTCAAGCTCAGCTCAAAGAGGTGCGCAAGGAGTTTCCGCAGGCATTTATTGTGACATACGAAAGATAATCTTAAAACTATAAAACCATGAGGAGAACCGTATTAACTCTTTTAAGTGTAGCATTGTTTGTGGGGAGTGCCACGGCGCAAACAAAGTATCAAAAGGTAGACAAAGGCGACTTTATCGAGATTACTCAACAGGGAGGTCGCACTATCGGTTATAGCCAAAATTCCGGCATAAAGATTTTGACCGTTGACGGTTTTGCTTTCAAAGACCTCAACCGCAACGGCAAGCTCGACAAGTACGAAGATTGGCGATTGCCATCATTGGAGCGTGCCAAAGATTTGGCTTCGCAGCTCTCTTTGGAGGAGATTGCAGGATTGATGCTCTACTCGTCGTCACAGCTTATTCCAACCTACGACGCAAAAGCAAAAAAAGGCACCTACAGAGGAAAACCATTCAGCAAGTCGTACGCTTCACCTTCGGACTTGACCGATCAGCAGCTGAAGTTCCTTGTTGAAGATAAGGTGCGCCACATCCTTATCTCAAAGGTAAACAGCCCATACATCTCAGCGCAGTGGAACAACAAAGTGCAGGCGTTGTGCGAGGGACTCGACCACGGTATTCCAGCCAACAACTCGTCAGACCCTCGTCATGGAGTTGTTGCCGACGAAGAGTTTGCCGCAGGTGTAGGTGGTAAAATTTCGATTTGGCCAGGCTTGCTCGGTATGGCGGCAACTTTCGATCCTGCCGTAGCACTTCGTTTCGGCGAGGTGGCATCCATTGAGTATCGCGCTTTGGGTATTGCAACTGCCCTTTCGCCACAGATTGATCTCGCAACCGAGCCTCGTTGGCGTCGCGCAATGATGACCTTTGGCGAAGGCTCGAAGTTGGCAACAGATATCGCTCGCGCCTATTCGGATGGCTTCCAAACCTCGAAGGGCAAAGAGGCTCTCGAAGGAGCGTGGGGAACGAATAGCGTAAACGCAATGGTTAAACACTGGCCAGGTGGCGGTACTGGCGAAGCAGGGCGTGATGCTCACTTCTCGTTTGGTAAATATGCCGTATACCCTGGTAAGAACTTCGAGGAGCATCTCCTCCCATTTACTGAGGGAGCATTCAAGCTTCAGGGTGGAACAGAGCAGGCTTCGGCTGTAATGCCATACTATACAATCTCTTACGATGTAGATCCATCGGGGGCAAATGTAGCGAATGGCTATAGTGACTATATCATCAAGGATCTGCTTCGCACAAAGTATAACTATAAGGGTGTTATCTGCACCGATTGGGGAATTGTTAACGAGTATAAGAACCTTCATCGCAACACAGGTAAGCCGTGGGGCTTAGAAACAATGCCCGTCGCAGAGCGTTATTTGAAGGTATTGATGGCTGGCGTAGACCAATATGGAGGAGTGAACACCACAAAGCACATTATCGAGGCTTACGAGTTGGGTAAACAGAAGTATGGCGAGAAGGCTATTCGCGCTCGTTTCGAGGAGTCGGCAGTGCGTCTGCTTCTAAACATATTCCGCACAGGATTGTTTGAAAACTCCTACCTTGAGCCAGCAAAGAGTCAGGCGACTGTTGGTTGTGTCGAGTATATGAACGAGGGCTTTGCAGCACAGCTCAAATCGGTTGTCATGCTGAAGAACCACGCTCAGACTCTCCCTCTCAAGGGACAATTGAAAGTATATGTACCAAAGCGCACATACAATGGCGTATATAATCAGTGGTACGACCGCATCAATGGCGAACCATACGAGAGCTACGGCATCAGCCTAAACCTCGTGAAAAAGTATTTCGATGTAGTGGATAACCCCGCTGATGCGGATGTAGCCCTCGTATTTATTCAAGGGCCAACCGTAGACCGTGGTCACCATATCACAGACATCGAGGCAGGGGGCAATGGCTACACTCCTATTTCGTTGCAGTACGGCGACTACACTGCAAAGTATGCTCGCAAACAGAGCATTGCAGGAGGCGATCCAAAGGAGAACTTCACAAATCGCTCCTACTATGGTAAGAAAGTCATCACCCATAACAAGGTTGAGATGGAGACCGTTCTTGAAACCCGCAAGTTGATGGGCAAAAAGCCTGTTATAGTGGCTGTGGCGGCTGAGCGTCCAATGTGTTTCCACGAGATTGAGAAGTCGGCTGACGCTATCCTTATCGGTTTCGAGGTGCAGAATCAGGCCTTTATGGAGATTATCGCAGGTAATGCAGAGCCACAAGGTCTGCTCCCTATGCAGATGCCAAAGGATATGCGCACCGTAGAGGAGAACAAGGAGGATGTTCCATTCGACCTCAAGTGCTACAAGGATGCCGACGGCAATGTCTACGACTACGCCTACGGTTTGAATTGGAGTGGCGTAATAAAGGATTGGCGAACAGAGAGGTACGCACCAAAGAAGAAGTAACAACAAAAAACTAACCTTATATGAAAAAAGTATTTTTATTTGCAGCAGCTATTGCAGTGTCTATTTCGGCATCAGCAGGGGCAAAGTGGACAAAGTGCGATAAGGGTGATTTTACCGAAATTACCCAACAAGGAGGTCTTACCCTCGGTTATAGCGAAAATTCGGGCATAAAGATTTTGACCGTTGATGGTTTTGCGTTCAAAGATCTCAACCGCAACGGCAAACTCGACAAGTACGAGGATTGGCGTTTGTCATCGGAGGAGCGCGCCAAGGATTTGGCTTCGCAGCTCTCGCTGGAGGAGATTGCAGGCTTGATGCTCTACTCGTCACATCAGCAGTTGCCAGCTCTCGAAGAGGGAAAGAAGAAAGGCTCTTACAACGGCAAACCATTCAGCAAGTCGTACGCTTCGCCAGAGGATTTGACCGATCAGCAGTTGAAGTTTATCGTTGAGGACAAGGTGCGCCACATCCTTATTACAAAGGTTCAGAGCCCTTATGTTGCTGCCGAGTGGAACAACAAGGTGCAGGCGTTGTGCGAAAGTCTCGATCATGGTATCCCTGCCAACAACTCGTCAGACCCTCGTCACGGCTTGATTGCAGACGATGAGTTCAACGCAGGTGCGGGAGGTAAGATTTCGGTATGGCCGGGCTTGCTCGGTATGGCGGCAACCTTCGATCCTGCTGTAGCACTTCGTTTCGGTGAGGTGGCATCTACCGAGTATCGTGCTTTGGGTATGGCAACCGCACTCTCGCCACAGATCGACCTCGCAACCGAGCCACGCTGGCGTCGTGTAATGGCAACTTTCGGCGAAGGCTCGAAGTTGGCTACCGATATTGCTCGTGCATATTCGGATGGTTTCCAAACCTCGAAAGGAGCAGACGCACGCGAGGGCGCGTGGGGTATGAATAGTGTAAACGCAATGGTTAAGCACTGGCCAGGTGGTGGCACAGGCGAGGCTGGTCGTGATGCACACTTCTCGTTCGGTAAATATGCCGTATATCCAGGCAAGAATTTCGAGGAGCACCTCCTCCCATTCACCGAGGGTGCATTCAAACTTCAGGGCGGAACAGAGCAGGCTTCGGCTGTTATGCCTTACTACACTATTTCGTATGGTGTGGATCCTTCGGACAAGAATGTAGCAAACGGATATAGCGACTATATTATCAAAGATTTGCTCCGTACAAAGTATAACTACAAGGGGGTTATCTGCACCGATTGGGGTATCGTAAGAGACTATGCTGACCTCCACCGCAATACTGGTAAGCCTTGGGGATTGGAGTCAATGCCTATCGCAGAGCGTTACTTGAAGGTGTTGATGGTAGGTGTAGACCAATATGGAGGCGTAAACACCACGAAGCACATTCTCGAGGCTTACGAGTTGGGTAAGCAGAAGTATGGCGAGAAGGCTATTCGCGCTCGTTTCGAGGAGTCGGCAGTGCGTCTTTTGAAAAATATCTTCCGCACAGGCCTATTCGAGAACGCCTATCTTGAGCCAGTAAAGAGCCAGGCAACCGTTGGTTGCATTGACTTTATGAACGAGGGTTTTGCAGCTCAGGTTAAGTCGGTTGTGATGTTGAAGAACCACAACAAGACATTGCCTTTGAACAATCGCTTGAAGGTTTATGTTCCAAAGCGTATGCAGGCAGGCATCTACAGCCGTTGGGGAAATGCCGTTAAGGGCAAGCCGTACGAGGATTATGGTGTAAGCCTCAACCTCGTTAAAAAGTACTTCGATGTAGTGGAGAATCCTGCTGATGCAGATGTGGCACTCGTGTTCATCAAGGCTCCAACCACAGGTCGTGGTCACTACGAGTGGGATATCCAAGCTGGAGGAACGGGCTATGTACCTATTTCGTTGCAGTATGGCGACTACACAGCAAAGTATGCTCGTAAGGAGAGTATCGCAGGTGGCGATCCAAAGGAGAACTTCACAAACCGTTCGTATCGTGGTAAGTCCATCATAACCTACAACAAGGTGGAGATGGAGACCGTTCTCGAAACCCGCAAGGTGATGGGCAACAAGCCTGTAATCTTGGCTATTCAGGCGGAGCGTCCAATGTGCTTCCACGAGATTGAGAAGTCGGCTGACGCTATCCTTATCGGTTTCGAGGTGCAGAATCAGGCATTCTTGGAGCTTATCGCAGGTAAGGCAGAGCCTCAGGGTTTGCTCCCAGTGCAGATGCCAAAGGATATGCGCACCGTAGAGGAGAACAAGGAGGATGTTCCATTCGACCTCAAGTGCTACAAGGATGCCGACGGTAATGTCTACGACTACGCCTACGGTTTGAATTGGAGTGGAGTAATAAAGGATTGGCGTGTTGAGAAGTACGCACCAAAGAAGTAAAGTAAAATGTTTTTTGAAATGAGAAGAGTAACGATATTTTGTTTTTTGGTAGCTTTGGCTGCGTCGGTAACAGCACAGCCAAAGTGGACAAAGTGCGATAAGGGCGCATTTATAGAGATTACCCAAGAGGGAGGTCGCACACTCGGATATAGTCAAAATTCGGGCGTAAAGATCTTGACTGTTGATGGTTTTGCCTTCAAAGACCTCAACCGCAACGGCAAACTCGACAAGTACGAGGATTGGCGTCTGTCGTCATTAGAGCGTGCCAAGGATTTGGCTTCGCAGCTCTCGCTCGATGAGATTGCAGGCTTGATGCTCTACTCGTCACATCAGGATATACCTGGCAACTATACCGATGTTGATCCTGCAAAGCATGGTTATTACAACGGTTTGAGTTTTCCTGAGACTCGCGGCATTGCCCCTTCGGCATTGACCGACCAGCAAATCAAAT
>SUZQ01000083.1 GCA_015059875.1 Rikenellaceae bacterium
CAATCTCTTTCCCTTCTCGGCAAGGGCATCAAAGGTCCACAACATTGTAACATAATAGGTGAAGAAACGAACACCTACATCCTGTATGTCGAACACCAAAACATCAAATTGCTCTGCCTGCTCAGGGGTCATACGGCGAGTTTTTCCGTAGAGCGACCACACCGGAATACCGGTATCTTTGTATGTGGACGAAGCAATCTTGGCTCCGGCTGAAGCCTTGCCACTTAAACCATGCTCCGGTGTGGCAATGGCAACCAAGTTGATTCCCTTCTCCAACATTACATCGATAAGATGTTTTCCATTGATTGTTGCGGTGTAGTTGGTCAAAAGACAAACCTTCTTGCCTCTTAACATTGGTACCCATACATCGGTACGCTCATCACCGCAAATAACTTTCGCCGCCGATGCCGTTGTTGACATACAAATCAGCGCAAACAGTAAGAATAATAACTTTTTCATAGTAATAGAATTTTTAGGGGTTAATATCAAATATATGTAAATGTTTCTAATTCTCCATTAGGTACGCTTTAATAAAGCCATCTAAGTCGCCATCGAGTACGCCATCGCAATCGGTAGTTTGGAAGCCAGTGCGGTGGTCCTTAACTCGCCTGTCATCAAGCACATACGAGCGAATCTGCGAACCCCACTCAATCTTCTTCTTGTCCGCCTCGATAGCCTGCTGTGTGGCACGACGCTTCTCCAATTCGTATTGGTAGAGCTTCGAGCGCAGAATGCGCATCGCATTCTCCTTATTCATCAACTGCGAGCGTGTTTCCTGATTCTCAATCACATATGAAATCTCCTCGCCCGTCTGCTCGTCTTTGAAGTGGTAGCGAAGTCGTGCAGCCGTTTCTACCTTATTTACATTCTGACCTCCTGCACCGCTTGAACGGAAGGTTTCCCACTCGATGTTGGCTGGATTTACAACCACCTCGATAGAGTCATCTACGGCAGGTGTAACCGCCACCGAAGCGAAGGTTGTCTGTCGCTTGTTGTTGGCGTTGAATGGCGAAAGACGCACTAAGCGATGCACTCCGTTTTCGCTTTTGAGATATCCGTAGGCGAAGTCGCCTTCAACCTCCATTGTGCAGGACTTTACGCCCACCTCGTCGCCCTCTTGGAAGTCGAGCATCTTCACTTTGTAGCCGTGAGCCTCGCACCAACGGGTGTACATGCGGAGCAGCATCGAAGCCCAGTCGAGTGCCTCGGTACCACCTGCTCCGGCGTTGATATCGACTATCGCACCCATCTTGTCCTCCTCACCAGAGAGCATATTGCGAAGTTCGAGCTTCTCGACAAGGTCTGCAGCTTTGATATACGCCTTCTCGGCATCATCCTCGGAGGCAAGCCCCTCGGTGATAAATTCTGGCATTAGCTCCACCTCATCAACCGCCTTGCGTACCTCCTCGTAGCCCTCAACCCAACTCTTTATCGAAGCGACCTTGCGCAACTGCTCCTGCGCCTTTTCGGGATTCTCCCAAAAGTCGGGTTCGAGTGTCTTTTCCTCCTCATTTTGGAGGTCTATTTTTCTCTGTTCGATGTCAAAGACACCTCCCCAGCGTATCCAGACGCCTTACAAGTTCCTTAATATCTTCCATGGTAAAATTGTTCTAATTACCTCCAATTTTTAGAGGTTAGGGTACAAAGATAATAAAAAACGGAAAGCGGAAAGCGGAAAACGGAAAACTTTTTTGTTTTTCGTTTGGAGCGGAAAGCGGAAGCGACGAACGAAGCAATGGAGAGAGACTGCTTGCAGGCTATCTTTTGCAAGGAGGAGCAAAAGCCTGCGAAGCAGGATTAAAACGGAAAACTTTTTTGTTTTTAGATGAGAGATTGTATAAAAAAGTAGAATAATAAACTTATTGCCCGTAGCAATCTTATCGCCCCTAATTTTATCTCTCCATCTTTTGCGAAAACAAAAATAAGTTTTTAACTTTGTCTATTGCGAACGGAAACCTATATAATTAGTACTGATATGAAGAATATTTCGTTTTTTCGATTTTTAGCTTTGTTGCCACTGTTGGCATTGATGTTGGGTTGCGGCTCAAAGGCGGAACCTATTGCGGAGATATATCCACTCGAAGGGATGGAGGCTCCTGTCTATTATACTGCAACCAAGCCGTTGAACGAGGGCGATAAGGGCGAACTTGTTGTTATTATGATCCATGGCTGGGGTGGCGGAACTAAGGCTCCGAAACCGCAGCTTCAACTGCAAAAGGCTCTTGGCGATGTATATGTAGTGGCACCTTTGTATCCTCGTGCCCAGATTATGGAGAAATACAATATTGAGAAGGATGGCCGTGCAATTTGGAATGACTCGTGGTCGCTAAACCTTACCGTTCCGGGGACTCCTCACGACGATTGGCGTGGCGGCGGTGATGCCAATGGTACGACAATGAGTTCGTATGATGTTGTGGATGAACTGCTTGCACGACTGTCGGATAGGGCTCTATATCCGAATTTGAAGAAGATTGTTTTGGCCGGTTATTCGGCAGGCGGACAGTTCGTGGGCCGCTATGTAGCTGTCGGTAGAGGCGTTGTGCGTGACGGTATTACGCTCGAATTTGCAGCTATGGCACCTTCGACATACCTTTTGCCGAACTCGACGGATACCTGGCACTACGGTATCAGCAATCGTCCACGCTACTGCCTCGAAACGAGTAACGAGCAGATGATGGAGAATCTCCGCCGCCGTCGATGTCTGCACGGATGCGGGTCGTTGGATGTTGGCGAGAAGAGCCTGGATAAAACACCTTGTGCAATGAAGCAGGGCGAGAATAGATTTGCGCGTTACCAGAACTTTAAGGCTCTTGTCGAAAAGGACTCCCGCTGGGCAGAGAAGGTGGTGTTCCACACCTTTGACTCCATTGCTCACGAATCCTCCAAGGCGTATGCCGACCCTTTCTTTGTCAAATATGTAAAGGAGATAAGGTAGGGGAATATTCGATGAAGAAGATTGTGTTTGTGTTTTTGCGCAATTATCTTTTTGTGAAACAAAAATAAGTTTTTAACTTTGCGATTAGTTAAACGAAAAACAGATTTTTGCCTATGGTTAGATAACAGACAATAGGGACATATAGAGATAAAAAGCGTTAATTTTTATTTTGGGAAATTGAAACTTCGACACTTTCAAATTTGCACCCATGGAATAAAGTTTGACGCTCACATCGTAACTTGGTGTGGGCTTTATTCCGTATATTTGGGTGCACAGGTAGTCGAAGACCTCAATTTCCAATAGACGAATTTAGTCCGCACTCTTTTTATGTTCTTTTTTGAAATTTAGTCGCTTGAATTTAATACTATAAATTTATCACTATGTGTACAATATGTTTGGTTAGTTTTGTGAGCTCTTTTGCATATGCTTTGGTAAGTTTTCAATAGAGCATTTTGCAGATAAAAAGAGAAAAGCGATGATATTTTCTTCATCGCTCCTAATTATCAATTCTTAATTCTCAACTCTTAGTTATGGAAATTTTCAAAGAATTTCCACAGCACTACGCCGCCCGAAACCGAGACATTCAGCGAGTGTTTTGTGCCGAGTTGCGGTATCTCGATTGCCGAGTCGCGGATATCGAATTTCTTGCGAAAGAAAATAATTCCGAAATAATCGCTATTTTTCATATTTAGTTGAGTAAATTTTAGTAAATTTGCGAAAGTATAACAGCTTATTCGATAGATTTATATAGTTATGATGTCGCAATTTCGTAAAATATTGGACCGTTGGTTGAATAGGGGCTTTTGGGTAAAAGTCACATTGGTTGTACTAACCTCATTTGTGGTCTTTTTCCTATCTGCAATCATAATAAAATGGTTGTGTAATAAATATGTGCCATATAGCGAGGGCTTCGGAGAAAATAATGCATTTTGGCAACTATATTACTACTTTGTAGACCCAGGTAATCAGATGTCTATGAAATTGTCCGATGCTACGGCCGATGTAAGTAGTGGCGCACGATGGGTGGGGTTAATAGTTAGTACGCTTGGTTCTATCTTTTTATCGGGCATACTAATCTCAACCATCACTAACAGTTTTGAGCGTATGTCCGATAATTGGCGTTCAGGATTTAGCTACTATAAACTGAAAAATCACATCGTCATAATCGGAACCGACCAAATGGTTTATAGTTTGGTAAATCAGTTATGCGAGAGTTCAAATAGGTCTATCGTTGTTATGACATCTACCAATGTCGAACAGATGAGAAATGCTCTGTGGGCATCGCTGAAAAATAAGAGAGATAGAAACAGGATTGTCGTAAATTATGGCCATCGCAACTCTGAAATTTTCCTGAAAAATATAAATGTTGCGCATGCAAGTGAGGTGTATCTGTTGGGCGATACCTCTGAGTTTGATAACATAGAGAGTTATCATGATTCGCTTAATGTACAGAGTCTTACATTAATAGCACAACAATGTAAAGCGATTGGTCGTACAGAGCGCTTGAAATGCCATGTATTGTTTGACTGCAAAACAACTTATCACATATTCCAATATGCCGATTTGAATACCGAGATAACAAAATATATCGATTTTCACCCATTTAATTTCTACGATTTCTGGGCGAGGAAGGTGCTTGTTGCAGGTCGTAGTAAAGAGGGTAATATATCGTATAAGCCATTGGACTATATTCCGATAACCTCTAAGGATAGTGATAAGTTTGTTCATTTTATCGTAATAGGTATGTCGCAAATGGGACAGGCGCTGGCTTTGCAGGCTGCCCATATTGCACACTTTCCTAACTATAAAAGAAAAAAGACAAAGATTACATTTATCGATGCTAATGGCAGGGTGGAGATGAATGAATTTAAGCAGAAGTGCGGAGAGTTGTTCAAACTCTCTCATTCGACATTCATCGATGCAGATGCTTGGTTGGAGGCAGAACTCAATGCTGTGGGTGACAAAGATGAGAAATTTGCAGAGAAGTTTATAACCGAGTACCATATAGCTGAAGAGTATAGGCATCTTGTTGAGGAGGGCGATACCGATAAAGATTTTATTGATATCGAGTGGGAGTTTATCAAAGGTCACGACCATAATCCTGTGGTACAACGCCGTTTGAGTGAGTATGTTAATGACGAGAATGCCATAATTACCGTTGCTGTATGCTTGAATATA
>SUZQ01000084.1 GCA_015059875.1 Rikenellaceae bacterium
TCGCCACAGTTCAAGACTACTTCGGTCAAGATTGTATCGTCAAAAACAAGGTTTCCGCCTGCGCTGTTTTCGCCATCATCTGCGCCGCCCATCTCCGAAGCAAGAGTCGAGGTTGCATCTGCCGAGTTTATATAAATCTCGCCCGCAACCTGCTCGCCATTATTACCCTTGAGTTTGATGCTCTGCACCTTCTCGCCATTACCCGTAAGTTGAATCTTCAACCATCCACAAACATTCTTCAACGAGAACTGATTATACTCGCTCTGCGACACCATAATATTGCCATCCAAGCCGTAACTATCTTTGAGATAGGTCTGTACAGCCGGCAACGATGCCTGCACATTGTTTGTTTTTGGGTTGATGTAGTAGTTTTCGTTATATGGATATACCACCACAATATTCGACAGCTCCTGCGTTCCTTCGGCATTGGCTACACGCTTTAGATTGCCCGTGCGCTCGCCCGTCTCGCCCTGGTATTGCCACTTTTGGTTGGCATTCGAGCGATAAAATACCGACACAAGGTCATCCTTTGTCCAAACGGTCTTTTGTGCCTCGTTGAGCTGAATACGAGAGTCATCACCCTCGAAAGTTCCAACTAATGTGTCGGGAGCTTCGATATTAACCGCAATATCCTGAGTCTCATCGGTGGTACAAGCAGCGAAAAGCATCGCCACAAGTGCGAAAATGTAGAGTTTTTTCATCTTTCTATTTGATAAATTTTGTTCTATTAAGTTTAATTTCGTCATTCCGAGCGAGTCTAACGAGCGTGGGAATCTCCTACTTAAAAATTTTAAGAACAATAAGGGAGATTGCCACGAGTCTAACGACTCTCGCAATGACACTCAATTTTGTCTATTTACCAATCCTGTTCTGGCTGCTCGATTGGATCCTCGAACATTGAGCCAGCAAAGCCATATTCGGCTGCGACATCACACACCTCAACAACGGGTGCAAAGTAGTATTCTCTAATGTGTTTCATACTCTTCGTGTTTGCTCATCGGCACAGAATCTACCGACAATCTCTTCATACCAACTCACAAAGTTAGCAAACATTTCGCAATCGGGCAAAAACAGACGGAAAATTTTGTCGTTTGCAATATATTCGTTACCTTTGTGTCGGTGGCAAATTGGGTATTTGCCAATGCAAGAATTAACCATAAAACAAAGAATATGAAAAAACTTGTTCTGATTTTGATTGCTGTGGCTGCTGCAGCGGGTGTTGGAGTAGCAATTTACAACGCCAAACCATCTCTAAAACTATTAGAAGAGTTGCCAGCAGAGCAGATTAAGCCATTTGGCGACCTCGCAGGATATGAGCAGGATTTGAAAGGCACATCGGACGGTACTGCAGGCTTTGTCGTTGAGAATGGCTCTGTCTTTATGATGCCCAATTCGGGTAATACCAACACCGGATTTGAGATTCAGGGAGATTTCGATTTTTCGGAGTATAAGTGCGCTCGATTTACAATTGAGAATATGGACCCTGCTCCGCTGAATGTTTATGTAACCTTCTCGCACGAGAATACCAAGTACTACCGCTATCGTACAACTCGTCCGATGTCTGTAGGTCATCTCTACTTTATCAAACCCGGCGAGAAGCGCGATATTGAGCTCCCATTCCCACGCCCATTGGAGCACCCCGATGTAGAGGCTGACTTCTTCAAGTATGGCAACAACAATATGCTCTATACCCCTTACACACACGCCTTTGGTATAGCCTCATATGCAGGTGACCTTTCGCGCGTAAAGCAGATTTTGGTCAGAGGTAAGGTTATGGGCTTTGGCACTTTGGAGAGTAAGGGTTGGAAACTCTCCAACTTCGAGATTGTACCTGGCAAGCGCAAGGAGAATCCCGATGTTGTGAAGATGTCGCACGATGAGTTCTACCCATTCATCGACCAATATGGACAGTACAAGCACCACGAGTGGGAGGGTAAGATTCACTCTGACGAGGAGCTGCAAAAGGCAATGGAGAAGGAGGAAGCAGACCTCGCTCAGCATACTGCACCAGCTTCGTTCAACAAGTATGGCGGTTGGGCAGATGGTCCTCGCCAGGAGGCAACAGGTCGCTTCTACTTGAAGAAGGTAGATGGCAAGTGGTGGTTTGTCGATCCCGAAGGCTGCCTTTGGTGGTCGCACGGCGCAGTTCGCGTAACTCCGTCGTCGGCTGTAACTCCGCTTGACAATCGCAAATTCTACTACGAGAATCTCCCTGCCGAGGGTAGCCCATTCGAGAAGTTCTACTACACTCACGATGCATTGCTAAAACCATACTATACACAGCGCGGACACAAGGAGACCTACGACTTCTCGTCGGCAAATATCTACCGCAAGTATGGCGAAAACTATTTGGAGAAGTATGGCGAGATGGCACATCGCCGTTTGCGCAGCTGGGGTTTGAATACCATCGCAAACTCTTCAGATAAAGACATTTGCCTAATGTCCAAGACTCCATATATCGAGCGTCTGGAGATTCACTCTGCGCCAATTGATGGCACGGGAGGTCTTTGGTGGCAGTTATCGGATCCATTCGATCCATCGTTCAAGGCGGAGTTGAAGGCGCAGCTTGCAGCTCGCGAGAAGGAGCTGAAAGACCCATATCTTGTTGGTCTGTTCGTGGATAACGAGTTGAAGTGGGGCAACGAGAGCTATCTCGCTGAGAAGGCTGCCCTGAACCCTGCTACCGCAGCGGTTAAGCGCGAACTTGTAAAGCACTACCAGAAGAAATACAAGAAGATTGAGAAGCTGAATGAGGTGTGGGGAACATCGTTTGCGTCGTGGAAAGCTCTGCTTGCCAACGATAAGAAGCTGCCTAAGCAGGCGAGTGCCGACCTCGTGGAGTTCAACGACTTGATTATTCGCGGCTACTTCCGCAATATCCGTGAGGTGTTCGACGAGTACGCTCCAGGCGTTTTGTATCTCGGATGCCGCTTTGCAGGTCGCTCGTCAAACAACCGCGCACTCTATATTGGTGCGGAGTATTGTGACGCTATCAGCCACAATATGTACAACTTCACCCTTGCAGACTACCGCCAACCTGAGGGAATTGACAAGCCGATGATTATTGGCGAGTTCCACTTTGGAACAATGAATCAGGGTGTATTCCACCACTCGTTGGTACGCGTGGAGAATCAGAAGGAGCGCGGCGAGGCGTATGCTGCCTATGTTCGCTCGGCGTTGGAGCATCCGCAAATCGTTGGAACACATTGGCATCAATTCTCGGATCAGGCAACTACGGGCCGCTTTGATGGCGAGAACTTGCAGGTTGGCTTTACCGACATCTGCGACACGCCATACTACGAAACGATAGATGGCATTCGCGAAGTGGGTTATAATATGTACACCATCCGTTCGCAGGCGAAATAAGTGAGTGCATAACAATGTATAAGATATAGGCGCAAGAGAGTTACTTTCTTGCGCCTATATTTATATTATGGAATTGAGAGAGTTGAAAGAATATCAGAGAAATTGAGAGAGGTATTGCGACTATTTAGAAAGTTTTTGCAATGTTAATTGCTACTTTGACAAAAAGTTTCTATATTTGCACTATAATAACCTAAATTTATTGATTGCCTATGAAGCATAGCGTATAGTTAGATACGCACAATTTAGACATATTACTGGAAAAGCATTTTAATTTATTCTACCTCTGACAAAAGTTTGGCGACTTAAAAAAGAGTATCTGGAATAACTTTTGAAATGCTCACGCAGCGGCGTGGGCTTTTTGTTATTTCGAGATACTCGGGTTACGCCAAACACCCTGTCAGAGCGAGATACATAAAGTACCGCGCTTTTTTTTGTGTGTATCAGTCGGATATTTAAGGTACAGGGAGTAATCCGAAAAGCCTTTAAGTGAGTAGGGAAAAGAAACAAATTAAAACTTAAAAGTTATGAAAAAGATTTTATTGACAGCAGTTGCTGTAATGTTTGTAGGTGTTGGAATGTCGTTCGCATCGAATATTATAGATGAGCCACCATATGAGGGACAAAAGTGTAATGTTAATGGAGATAATGGACGATTATTTCACCATGGAAAAACAAATGAAGCTAATGCAGGTGCGTCTGCACAAGTTAATGCAGGAGGAAAAGTTTTTGGCGCAAAAGCCGAAGGAGGTGTGTCTGTTCAACAAAAGGAATCTTATTCTGGGTATAAATGCCATACAGAAAATGGTCAACAGAGTGAACAGTGGAATGATGGTCATGTTAAAAGATCTAGAATTAATTACCTACCTGGCAAAAAATAATAGGAAACAATACCACTATTGTAATCAATAAATGTTCAATCGAGCCGCTATATCCGCATTGTTATTATTGGCAGGCGCTTTGATTTATGCCACTTGTCGGCAGGAGGTGTTGTTTCTGATGCCTATCAGTCCGGAGTTGTTGGCGAAAATCAAGATAGAGGTAGATTATGCCAATTGTGGTCCAATCACAAGTTGGATAATCTTCTGTTTGCCCGATGCATTGTGGTATATGGCTCTACTCATCTTTCAATTGGAGTTGTGCGATGGAGGGTTTACGGAAAAAACTATATTTGTGCTCTCCATTGCACTCCCATTTATATTAGAGACAATGCAATGGTTGGGCATAATGCCCGGAACATTTGATTGGCTCGATGTGTTAACTTATTTAATAACCCTAACGATTTTAGTATTATGTCAAAGAAAGCAGTTGCGTCAAT
>SUZQ01000085.1 GCA_015059875.1 Rikenellaceae bacterium
GATGCCACGCACATATTTCCTCGGAGTGAATTTCAAGATGTAGTAAAGATATAAGTATAAAGATATGGGGTTGTCATACAAGGTGTATTGGCAGCCCCTACTTTATAAAAAGTTACCTCGCGGTTTGAATTTGGATATTACGGGTAGTTTGATATTTTTTTCTTACATTTGCAAAAAGATAACATACGCCAACAATGAAATATTTTTTCACATACCTAATACTTGCCCTTTGCCTATGTTCGTGCGATAAAGGTGTAAAGTTCGAGATTGATGGCACGCTTGCCGACAATGCCGCAAGTGAGGTCTATTTGGTTGTGGAAAATAGTACACTCGACACTTTGGCTACGGCAACCGTCCAGCGAGATAATACGTTTCAACTACGAGGCACAGTAGAAGAGCCTACCACAGCTTTTGTCTGCGATGACAACGGCAACGCTCTAACGATTTTGCTTATCGAGGAGAACCGACTTCACATAAAACCTCTTGCCGAAGGTGGATATCAAGCCGAGGGCGGCCCAATAAACGATAAGTACAATATCATAATGCGCCGTTTGAGCGATGTAGCTCGGCAGATAAGCGAGATATCTCCCGAAGATGAGAGCCCAGAGGAGGCCTACGAATCGCTTATATTCAAGTATCAGGATATACTCTCGGCAGGCGTTAGCAGTAACCTTGATAACATAATTGGTGTGGAGCTATTCCTAAGCCAAGAGTCGCGTTCGATGACAGCCGAGGATATGCGCATAAGAATGAAACAATTTTCACCCAAGATGCGCCGTCTATCGGCAATGGTGCGTTTCGAGGAGTATATCGAGCTCTACGCCAAAACAGAGATTGGGCAACCATTTCTTGATGCACCGTTGCGCACAATGGCAGGACGCTCGTCGCTATCGAAGATATGCGGTCAGGGCAAGTGGGTGCTGCTCGATTTTTGGGCGTCGTGGTGCGAGCCTTGCTGTGAAGAGATACCACTTCTACGAGAGCTATATTCTAAATACGCATTGAAAGGGTTTGAGATTTGTAGCATTTCACTCGACCGTGACCCACAACGCTGGCGCACGTTTGTAATGCAGAATCAAATGCTTTGGACTAATGCACTTGATTTGCCGCGTGAAGGTGAAACTGCGGTTGTTGAGATGTATGGTTTGCAGAGTATTCCTGCTAATTTCCTGATTTCACCCGACGGAAAAATTGTAGCCCGCAACCTGCACGGCGAGGATTTGCGCCACGAATTGGAGCATCGACTCGGACATTAAAAAGCAATTACGGTAAGGCCATAATAAAATAGCCTCAAAAAGTTTAATTTGCAATATGTTGATTTGCAGTCTATTGACAAAAATCGAGATATTTTTTCAAAAAATATTACCTCAAAAATTTGCATAAAAAGAATTTTCGCCGTACATTTGCACTCGCAATCAGACAATGGCTCCGTAGCTCAACTGAATAGAGTACTTGACTACGGATCAAGCGGTTACAGGTTTGAATCCTGTCGGAGTCACTGAAAACAAGGCGGTTACCCAAAAGGTGACCGCTTTTTTTGTGCCTATTTTTGAGTAATAAGCCGCCCAATAAGTCCCGAAGGCAGAAAATAATGGGTCTTATGCAAAAGTCTGTGGTGCGAAAAAAAGGTTACAACCCACTGAGTTGTAACCTTTTGGTTATTGCGCAAATGTTATTTGCGGCTATTTGATTAGCGGATACGCTCCTTATACTCGCGTGTGCGGCTATCAACGCGAATCTTGTCGCCTGTGTTGATAAACAAAGGAACTCGAACTGTTGCACCTGTGTTTACTGTTGCAGGCTTCAATGAGCTTGTAGAAGCTGTATCACCCTTGATACCTGGCTCGGTGTAAGTTACCTCCATATCGAGTACGGGAGGAAGCTCAGCTGAAAGAACTGACTCCTTCTCGGTGTGGAACATTACCTCTACGATCTGACCATCGGCCATAAGGTCGTAGTTCTCGATAAGGTTCTTGTCGATGTTAATCTCCTCGAAAGTCTCGGTGTGCATAAAGTGTGCGCCCAAATCGTCCTCATAAGTGAACTGGTATGGACGACGCTCAACGCGTACCTGCTCAATCTTCTGGCTTACAGAAGAGAAAGTCTTTTCAAGAACATAACCGTTCTCCAAGTTTTTGAGCTTTGAACGTACGAATGCGGGACCCTTACCCGGCTTGCAGTGCTGGAAATCAACAACAAGGAAAGTCTTGTTGTCCATCTCGATACACATACCAATCTTGATATCAGATGCTGTGATTGTCATAATATTGTATTTTTAATTTAGAATTCTCCTTTTCGTGGCGCAAAGGTAATAAAAATCAAGCGTTAAGCAAATTTTTATTGATAAAATGTGCGGTTAGAATCCTCTGCGTTTGAAGTTAACGGAATTTTATACCCTCTATTTCGTGTAGTTTTCCATTTGAATCGATACTTACGGGGATAAATGCTGCAATCCAATTGTTTATGTTGAATAGTCGTGGCGCGCACAACACCACACTATTCCAGCCAGCCCTGAGGGGAATGTGGGCGGGCTCTCGCATCCAAAAGAGTTGCTCATCGGTATAAGGCAATTCGTTTGGAGCTTTATGCCAAGTGTTGTAGTGGTATCGATATTTGCCAGGCTCGTTCCATTTCTGCGAGGGAAATATCTCTTTACCGTTTATCCACACTCTACCTTGCGACTCCCATTTTCCTTGCGGACCTATACCGTCGGATATACGGTTGGCACGCGATGGCGACTCAAAGCCCACCAATGCCATTATAGTAGTGTCGCGTTCAACGTAAATCTCGGTTTTGAGCCACGCATTCATTTTGGGGACAGGGGTGATGCCGTATTTTTTGCAGAATGCGTGCATATCGATTACTCCTCCCCAAGCATTGGCTACCTGCATCTCGTCGTGTAGCACTCCACCTATCGATGGGAATGTGACTTGCCATTTTATAGATGCGTTGGCTACCCATCTTACATTGTAATCTGTAAGTAGGTTGTCACGATGATAGCTCAAACGCTTTTCAAACTCTACCAAATCCTTGTGTGCTTGACTCTGAGGTGAAGGAATCATAGTTTCTGAACTTAATCCATAGTCTTTGCCGCCCACCCAGAAACGCTCGGCGAAGGCCAACAGCCCCTCTGGCATTCCGTTATGGGGCAAGAGTTTACTATGGTCATCGACATTCACATCGTTCCACAGGCACAATATTCCCCCTATGGCATTATCTGTGGAAGATTCCGTATTGCAGGGGTTGTGCAAAAAGTATCGCGATGTGTTAACCATCGGGCAACCGTTGTTCAGGTAACCCATATATGAGTCGATGAATTTTCTTGGGTGATTCTTTACGTCGAGCGTATCGCCTATTGATGCATACCATATCTGACCTATCGTTCCATCGTCAGGCGGCAGACCCGGATTCCAAGCAATAGGGATACGGTGATGGTCGCGCACAATCTTTTCGCAGAAACTCATAAACCCTTTGGGATCATCGACCTTTACCTCGTCTGAACCTATGTGCAGATATGGACAATCCTGCTGAGGAATCTCATAGAAAAACTCTTTTAAGCATACCTCCAATATCTCCATTCCTTTTGGCGTAGCCATACCGCAACCAAACGTACGATTGAAATATTGGCTATGGCCCGGCATATCAATTTCGGGTATAATCATAACGCCTCGCTCTTTGGCATAGGCAATTAATTCTCGGATTTGATCGTAGGTGTAGAACTTGCCCTCGTCACGCCCTTTGGGGTGGTATTTGGCATCGTTGAGCTCGGGATAGGCGTGGCTTTCGATGCGCCACGCAGGGTTATCGGTCAGATGCCAATGAAAGACGTTGAGTTTATAGGCAGACATCAGATCAATATCGCGTTTGAGCAGTTCAATTTCGCGGAAATTTCGACCAGTATCGTGCATAAAACCTCTGATGGGAAATGAGGGATAGTCTATTATCTCAACCTCGGGAACGCGACCCTCTTTGTCGGTAAGCTGACGCAAAGTGGCTGCACCCCAAATTTCGGCTTGTTTGCTCTGCGCTATGATTATGGCTTTGCCACGTTTCGTAGTCAAAGTATATTGTTCGCTCGGGGCTCCATCGGTTGGTATGATTTTTATATCTACGGATTTTAGCTTTACCGTTTTTTTGCTCAAATATTTAATCTGTTTGGGCTGTGGAATCATATTTTGGGCTGAGGGATTTGCGTATGCTGAGGCAAACATACAGACAAGTAGAGATATTATTGCCAATGTTTTTTTCATATTGATAGCATTTATGGTATTTGTCATTGTATTATGTGGAACGTCAGAACAAATATACGAAAAAAATGCCGAGCCAAAACTCGGCATTTTCAGTTTATTTATAATGAAGTATCGTTATTTGCCAGTTGCAGTATCCTGAGTTGGGAAGTTGACAAGATATACCAAATGCTGCAAATCTCGCAACATATTACGTTTCTTGGGTTTCTTGGGGTTATACACATAGCAGTCGATGGTAATCACCTCGTTGGTGG
>SUZQ01000017.1 GCA_015059875.1 Rikenellaceae bacterium
TGAACTTGATGCAACAGCGGGGTTAGTATCATTGTTCGACACAAATTCACGACAAGTGCCTATCAGCCATTTACAAATCCCCGACCTTCCTCCTTGCGATGGAGCTCTATATGTACGAGGCGACTCAATGTATCCTCTGCTAAAAAGCGGCGACATCGTACTATATAAAGAGATACCCAACGGAGTGCAGAGCATCCTCTGGGGCGAGATGTATCTGCTGTCGTTCACCCTTGATGGCGAAGACTATATTACTATTAAATATATACAGAAGGGGGATGATGAGCGCACTGTGCGCCTTGTTAGCCACAACCCACATCACTCGCCAAAGGATATACCGGCAGACTCTATTCGAGCACTGGCACTTGTCAAGGCAAGTGTACGCTTCAACACAATGGGATAGCGTTTTTTCAGGAAGTTATCTTCCCGATGATACGCTTTTCACACACTTTTTACACACAAAAACAGCGAGGTACGCAATGTATCTCGCTGTTTTTCATTACATTCCCACGATATTCAAGGGTGATTTTGCGTGTATTTTTATGTAGTTAAGGGGTAGTTTGAGCGTGATTTTCTGCACAAATTCGGGGGCATTTTGTCATTAAGTAGCATTTTGAGCGTCAAAAATTACTTTTTTTTGTCCCCCTAAATGTCCCCCTAACGCTCACATTTGGTTTTGACCTTGCTTTTTCCGCTGTCCCCCTAAATGTCCCCGTAATCGTCCCCCTAAACTCTATATTCTGTATTATGGTCGGAGTGCTATATGTGTCGTTTGAAAGGTGTTCGAGAACCGTTTGAACGCCCGATTTGAACGCTTCGAAGTGCTATCGGTAGAGCATTATCGACAACGGCGCACAATCGCCTAAATTTGCCCCTCTGGTGGCGTTTGGCGTGGGTTTAGTCATAACTATACAGATACAACAACGCCCCGAAATTAGGCGGTTTATTGCCGTTTTTCAGGGCGATGTAACATTAACGCTCGAACGCTGCGTTCAAATTGCAGTCGAATGTAAAGCAAAAGTAACGCCGATGTAACATTTCGTTTTGCGAGACTTCGGGGCTGTCAATCTCTCTAACTCTTTGATAACTAAATAGGTTATATCTCTATACTCCTCTATACTGTTATACACATTTCGTTTTTACCCCCGTACAACATACGGCTCTTATTCTTGCTATTGTTTTTGAGGTCGAAGAGGTTGTTATGCGACCACACCTCCCACTTGGCAGTGTTGAAGACATCGGTCAAGAGCACCGATACGGTCATAGCACCCTTCAAGAGGCGTTGCTTGATGCCTATATTCATCTGGTGCGTGAGCGAGGTTGTCAACTGCGGATAGTATTGCGGTGTTGTCACAAAGTATTGGAGTTGAATATCTCCGCCCTTCCAAGGAGCGAAGTTAAGTAAGAGGTGGCTATTGTTTGTCCAGCCTCGATTGTCGATATGAGCACCCTCGAACACGCCCTCGGTAGTTACATAGTAGGTATTCGCACCCACCGAGAAGTTAAACCACTTCGCTGGTGTTACTTTCAACGATAGTTCGACTCCCGTTTTAAGGTCTTTGTCGGCATTGGCGTAGGTGGTTATAAGTCGCTCACCATCCATCTTGGTAACTTGCGAGATATAGTCGGTGGTGTAGTTTACATATCCATTCGCAAAGAGATTTACCACCTCGGTACGAAGGTTATAGCTCAAATCCACCTTTGTTGCCTTTTCGGGGTCGAGGTGCATATTTCCCTGCTCGTAGGTCGTAGCATCGACCATACTCATATAAGGGTTGAGTTGCGGATATGTTGGGCGACCAATACGACGAGAGAGAGCCAACGACAAATCTTGATTCTTGGCTACTTTATAGGTCGCCGAAAGGCTTGGTGCAACAAAAAAGTCATTCTCTCGCTCATTGATTGCATCGTGCTTGCTATTGAGTGTTACGGTCGAGAACTCGCCACGCAAACCTACCTTATAGGTAAATTTCTTACCAATGCGTGAAGCGAACATTGCGTATGCCGCAGGCACCAGTTCGGTGTGGAGCAGGTCATTGCTCATAGCCTCGGAGTATGCCCAATCCTCGCCCGACATCTCATAGAATTGGTGGTAAATAGTGTTATGGCGGTAAGTAAGTTTTGCTCCTGCCGAGAGTGTTCCAACCTTAAACTTGTGCTTGTAGTCTGCTTGCAGTGTAGGGATAAGCGGACTACCTCCCGACACCGAGCGGTTTATCAACTCACCACCCAGCGAGTAGTACGATGGTCGCTCTCCCCAAATCTTCGACACCGAAGCACGAATTGTGATATCCGAAACCTCTGGCTTGATGATATGAGTGTAGACAACCGAGCCCTCGATATTCTCGCGATTCCACGATATATCGTTGTGGCGGAACTCCTCCCTGTCGGTAAAGGTATTGTGCAACTCCTGCTTGATATTGAGGTGCGGAATCATCACCTTCAAATCTACACTCAAACGGTTGCGAGGATTTATGCGAAAGTCTGCTCCGAGCGAGATATTGTTATTAAAGGTGTAGCGCGTAGATTGCATCTGCTGGAACACCTCGTACCTTGTGCTATGCACCTTGCGGTTGAGTGTCGAATTTACCACATCATCCTCGTACTTAACATTGTAGCTAAATCGCCACGAGGTCTTTGGACGATTATACGAAAGGGCGATATTGCCATTTGCGAAGTGGTTAAAACCATAGTTTGCAGCCACCATACCACTAAATCCCTCGGCACGATTGCGCTTCGAGATGATGTTGATGATGCCACCAGTACCACCTGCATCGTGCGAGGCATCGGGGTTTGTGATAACCTCAATGCTCTGAATATTTGCCGCAGGGATAGTCGAGAGATCGCTGGCGGTGGTAGGCACACCGTCCATCAAGACAAGGATATTCTTGTTACCACGAATGGCTATCTCATCGTTCGAAACGCTCACCGATGATGCCGAGCGCAAGACATCTATTGCCGTACCCTTGCTCGAAGCCATATTTGCCGAAGCGTTGATAGTGGTGTGCTCAACAGTGGACTTCTGCGCCACCTCCTTGCCCGTAACGACAACCTCTGCAACCTCGACAGCTGCCTCCTTTAATAGGATTGTTCCGAGGTCGATATGTGCCTTGTTGGGCACAATAAGCCCCTCATACTTCTCGTAGCCGATAAACTCTATCGCAAGACGATATTCGTCGGTGGAATGATTTGTTTTAAGTGTGAACTTACCCTCGCTGTCGGTAACAACTCCCGCAATGGGTGTTTTGTCTTGGTAAATCGCCACCGAAGCGTATGCAACAGGACTATTCTGCTGGTCGATGACCTTACCTGAAAGCGTACACTTTGCCCCCTGCGCAAAGAGCGTAAACGGAACACAGCAAAGAGCAAGAATGAGTATTATAGAGGCAACTATCTTCTTTATCATAAATTCAAATTTTGGGTAAAGATACGAAAAATATCGCAATACTGCCCCAAAATAACTGTTTCTTAATTACTGTGGCGCATGTAGTGAACCTTGTAGTTCTCTCATACGCCACCATTGCCTATTCACAACACATCTTTGGAAGATGCTTGATTTCAGAGCTTTACTTCCAAAAGATTTATTTACCTTTGCACTCGCAGCTTTTGGGCTTGATTACGACCTCCATGTAGCCTTCTATGTAGGATTTCGCAATTTTCGTAAAAACTAACACTGATAATCAATTAGTTAAAATAAAATAATGGTAGCCGTTTTCGGGCAACCTTTTTTTGTGCTTTTTTCTCAAGTTTTTATATTTTGACAAGAGTTGTCAAAACGCCACCGTACTTTTGCATCGTGAACCAATAAAAACAGTGGGGTTATGACAGAGATTATTATCACGGTAGGAACTTTCTTGGCAAAGGGTTTGGCGGTTGCGTTGATGTTTGCGACCTGCGCAGCGATATATTTGGTGGAGAGTAGGAGCTTTAAGGAGGAGGCGTAGAGTATGTTTGCAATATTGGTATTTATAGGTATGCTTGCCAATGTATTGGAAACGATATGCGGTGGCAGCGATAGTTGGAGCAGATAGATTATGTGGTTGTTTTTGGCTATTCTTTTGGTGTTGGGAGTTGTTGGCTTGGTAGTAGGAAAGGCTGCGAGTAGCAACCCACCAAGTGGCGAGTGGGAGTGTCCGCACGGCTACGATGATTTCAGTTGTCAGCCTTGTTGTCCTCTTTATGAGCATTGTTGGGGTGAAAAAAAGCATATGGATGATTAGCAATCATCCATATGCTTTTTTAATGAGTGATTTCTGGAATCTATCTCTTTCGCTCCTTTAGAACGAGATGTTCGAGAATCAACACTACGATAATTCCCATCACGAAGCCGTTGCCGACGATAGGGCGGAGAAGTGATGGAACGGCAGCCATAGCCTCGGCTGGTGCAAACGAGAGTACTACCGTGAGCATAATCGGCAGACCGAGAATCAAACCATCCTTGAACGAAAGCACAGCCTTCGTAGAGTGCATAATCTCCAAACCTGCGGCCACCTGTGTCGCCATCAAGTAGAGCAACACGATACCCATAATTGGTTGCGGAATTGTGAGCAGTACCGCTACTGCCTGCGGGAAGAGAGCGAGAATAATCATCGCTACGGCTGCTGGGAGCATTGTGTAGCGCGATGCGCACGATGTCGAGGCTACAACACCCGGCGAGAGCGAGTAATCGACAACGCCAGGAACTCCTGCTGCACCGCTAACGATATTCATAATGCCCGTAATGAGCAATCCGCGATTCTGACGGTGATTCATATCGGGTGCAGCTACGAACTCTCCGAGTGACTGCACCGAGCCCACTTGATTTATAAGGAGGGCGATATAGCAGAAGAGAAAAGCAATGATAACGCCTGCATCGAAGTTGTACTCAGTCAAAAAGAGCTTTGGTGTAGCTGTGTCGCTGACAAACTCCTTCGGAAATTCGGTCATACAGTAGTAGAATATCGCGCCAAGAATCATCGCAAGAATCACAACCATAGACTTCCAGATGCCGCGCAAAACCTTGTTTGCCCACGCCATAACAGCCACGCCGACAATTGCCGATACCAGCGATAGTCCTGCGTGAGCCTTATCTGCAAAGATTAAACCCACGATAGGTTTCGCCATAGTGAACGATATGAGTATCACGATAGCGGCAACGATGCGCGGAGTGAAGATGCGCTGAATATACTTCATCGCTCCTACGGCAGCCAAGAGCGTTACTACCGCACCTCCGATAACCATCGAAGGGTAGATTGTCGAAGCCCCGTGTCCTTGCGATGCTGCGGCAATAACACCCATCAACAACACGGCGGCAGGGCCAGCCACAAGCGGTAGGCGGTGTCCGCAGAGTACCTGAATAATGATTGTTACTCCGCAAATAGCAAAGAGCTTCTGCGTGAAGAGTACCACCTCGCCTTCGGGCGCGATAAATGTACTCGTTAAAACCACTGGCAGACAAATCATCAGCCACTGCAAGCCGTAGAGCAGAATCGCTCCAAAGCTCGGTTTGTCATCTATGTTATATCTAAAATCCATATTAACAAAAATTTGCATCTATTGACACATCTCCTCAATTATCCTCTTTGCGAGTGTCGGATTATCTGTTGTGATGTAGTCGATTCCGTGTTCGATACACCAGCGGATACCCTTCTCGCTATTTACTGTCCACGCATTTACGGTCATACCCAACTCATGCGCTTGACGAATCCACTGCGGCATAATTCTCAATATCGTGATGTTGTAATCTATGCCCGTACAACCGAGTTGCTTACATAGTAGCGGTGGATAGTCGCTACAAAGATAGGAAATTTTTGTTCCCGAAGGGGCAAGACGAGATAATTCCGAACACACGAAGGGGCGAAAAGCGATATATTCCACCTCGTTTTCTACTCCGTACTCCTTCACTTTTGCTAAAACGCGCTCTACAAGCTCCGTTTCGCGTTCGGGGGTAGAGTGATTTTTTAGCTCGATAATGAGCTTTGTGCCTTTCGTGGAGCGAAGCTGCGCAAGGTACTCATCAAGGGTAGGCACAACCTCGCCACTTGTGAGCGAGATAGCCTGAATTTCCGCCTTTGTAGCGCGCTGAACATGCACCTTTGGCGATGCGTTTTTGGCTGGATGCCAATCACCGTGAACAACGAGAAGTTCGTTGTCGGCAGAGAGGTTGATGTCGCACTCCGAACCCCAGAATCCCGCCTCTTGTGCCGCACGAAGGGCGTTGAGCGAATTTTTGGCTGCCCCCTCCGATGCGTGGAATCCGCGATGTGCGACAATCTGCGGAGCTTTGTATTGTGCCGATGCGACAACTGTAACCATAATTGCGAAAAATAGAGTTATGAATCTTCTCATTCTTTTACGCTCTGTACTGTTCAAATAAGCCGAGTGACGAAACTATCCGCCCTCGGCTTATTGTTAGATGTATTCTCCTAAAGCGACTATCTCTTCTGCTTAGGGCACATATCTTTGATGATATTCTTTACAAGGACAGGATCGTCGGTTGTGATGATATCAACACCATTCTGAATGCACCAGCGGATATCTTGATCCTTGTTTACTGTCCATACATTTACGGTCAAACCGAGCTTCTTTGCCTGCTTGATCCAATTCTTGTGCTTCTTCAATGCGCGGATGTTGTAGTCGATACCGTCGCAACCCATAGCCTTTACATAGGTAGGATCGTAGCTACCATTGAGGTAGTAGACCTTGCTGCTCTCTGGGGCATACTTTGCCAACTCGAAGCAAGTCCACGGATGGTCTGCGATATACTCAACATTTGCCTCCATACCAGCCTTCGAAACAAGGCTCAATACGCTCTTTACAAGCTCGGTCTCGCGCTGTGGTGTAGACTGATTTTTTATATCGAGAATAAGCTTTGTTGCAGGCTTCTTTGCTGCGCGCTTGAGGAACTCCTCCAATGTGCAGATATACTCTCCGTTTGCGAATGGAATCGCCTGCAACTTCTTCCAAGTCGAACCCTGAACATTTGCTCTTGGTTTCGCTTTACTGTTTGGATGAGAGCCACTCTGCACAACAACAACCTCGCCATCCTTTGTGAGATTAACATCACACTCCGAGCCGTAGAACTTCGCCTTTTGTGCGGCTTTGAGTGCGCTCATGGTGTTCTTTGCACCACTCGATGCGTGCTTGTGGAATCCGCCGTTTGCAACGATATGCGGAGCCTTGTACTGTGCAGATAGTGTGAATACTGCCATTGTAGCCAATAGGGCTAAAAATATCTTTTTCATAGTGGTTTCTTACTTTTTATAATGTATAATGTTGATGTTATTGCTATCTTTTATTTGCACATCTCGTCAATCAAACGACGAACGAGCATTGGATCATCGGTAGTGATATAATCAACGCCGTTCTGGATACACCAACGGATATCCTCCTCCTTGTTTACAGTCCAAGCGTTTACATACATACCCAACTTGTGAGCCTGCTTGATCCAGCCCTTTTTCTTCTTCAAAATCGAGTACTTGTAGTCGATGCCGGCGCAGCCCATAGCCTTGCAGTATGCAGGAGAGTAGTCGCCATTGAGGTATGCAATCTTTGTTCCCTTTGGAGCCAAGCGAGCAATCTCCCAGCAAACCCAAGGGCGGAAGGCGATATACTCAACCTCCTCCTCCAAGCCATACTTTGCAACCATAGCTACGGTCTTCTGCACAATCTCGGTTTCGAGCTGTGGAGTAGGCTGATTCTTAATCTCGATGATAAGCTTCGTGTTCTTCGACTTTGTCATCTGCTGGAGATACTCATCCAATGTAGGTACGGTCTCTCCGCTTGTGAGCTTAATCGACTGAATCTTCTCCTTTGTGTCGTACCAGCAGTGAGCCTTTGGATTGGCCTTGCCGCTAGGGTGCCATACGCCGTGAATAACCAAAACCTCGCCATCCTTCGAGAGTTGAATGTCGCACTCCGAACCCCAAATCTTGGCATCCTGTGCCGCTTTGAGGGCGTTGAGTGAGTTACGGGCAGCACCCTCCGAAGCGTGGAAGCCGCGGTGAGCAATAATCTTTGGCGCCTTGTACTGCGCCGACGCTGTAAGGCCTACCAATACAGCGAGCATCAGTGTTAAAATCTTTTTCATTGTTTTAGAGTGTTTTTTTATAGGTTAAATAATCTATTTATTGTGTCTGTTTTGGAGTACACCGCGCATCATCATTGGCTTGTCGGTGAGTATGTAATCGAAACCTTGCTCAACGAGCCACTCAATATGCTCAGGATTGTTTACAGTCCAAGCCATCAACTCCAAACCGAGTTCACGAGCCTGCTTGATGAGGTGTTGGTTTCTGCGCCAACTATCATAGGTGCGACCTGCAATAGTGCAACCAATGGCTTTGCAAAATGCTGGAGAGTATGCGTTATTTGTCAGTGCGATAGGAGTCCCTTTTGGGGTGATGCGAGCCAACTCGCGCACCAAATATTCGTGTCCTACCAGATAGAAAACCTTGTCCTGCATATTATACTTCTTGAGAACCTTCTGAATCTTCGCTGCAACTTCAGAATCGAGAGCTGGGGTGTCGTGACTCTTAACTTCGATAAGCATCTTTGTCGTTTCGCACTTCGCAGCTTGCGCTATCCACTCCTCGAAAGTTGGTACTTTTTCACCATTTGATAGCGGTATGGCCTGAATCTCTGCGCTGCTCGCCCACTGGCAGTGGATTCGATTCTCGGCTTTTGAGCCCGGATGCCAAATGCCGTGAAGGACCAATAACTCGCCATCGCTCGACATATTAACATCGAACTCTACCATATCGAATCTCTCTTTTTGAGCCATCTTCAACGCCTCAATAGAGTTATTAGGAGCCCCACCCTCTTGGTGATAACCACGGTGGGCAACAATCTTCGGCATTTTGTATTGCGCTGATATGCCTTGAGCAATCAAAACTGCAACTAATAGTGCTAAAATTCTCTTCATAATCCTTTAGGAGTCTATTTGTAGTATTTGTTGATTACTTCTCGCACCAACATAGGTTTGTCCGATATGATGATATTGACTCCTATATCTACCATCTTTCGGATATCCGCCTCGTTGTTTGGTGTCCATGCCACACTCTTTAACCCCAAACGGGTGCAATCTGCTATATACTCAGGTTTCTTCGACCATGCTGTATGGCTGTAGCCTATATACTTGTAGCCCAAACTTTTGCGCCAAGTAGGGGAGTACGAACCGTGCGTAAATAGGATGTTGTCGGTGCGTCTGTTCAACTTCTTAAATAGGCGAGCCGACTGCTCAATACTTATCATATAGAGAACCTGATCTTGCAAGCGGTATTTGCTCACGGTCTTTGCGATCTTCTTCACTACATCATCTTGGGCGGAGGATGTGTTGTGAGGTTTTATGTCGATAATAACACCAATTGTTTTGAGTTTCGCAACCTCTTGCAACATCTCATCAAGTGTCGGTACAACCTCGCCATTATCGAGCAGAAACGACTGAATCTCCGCTTTTGTAGAGCTTTGTACCCATATACCCTCCTTTCTATTTGGATGCCAAGGGCCGTGAATAACCATCGGCACACCATCCGACGAGCGTGTAACATCAATCTCAACCCACTCGAAACCTGCCTTGTGTGCATCGCGCACCGCCTCTATTGAGTTGCGTACCGCACCATCTTTTTGGTGAAAACCACGGTGCGCAGCAATCTGAGGTTGAGCTACCGCAGTAAGAGTCAGTGCAATAAGCGTGAAAAGTAGGGGTATTCTCCTCATAAATCGTACTTTTTTGTCCGAAATACTCTACAAATATAGAAAAAAATATTAAAATGGATATACTTTATATGCTGATGGTGTCGTTTTTTCGATAAAAATAGTAACTTTGCCCCAAGTTAAATGCAAAACGCGATGCAGGAGTATATATCGAAACAACAACAGATTTTTCGCTCGGCGGCACAGATTTTTCCGCTGATTTCAAACTTTACACTTCTCACACCCGCTGTGGCAGATAAGGTTGAGGAGTGGCAAGCTACGGAGGATCATTGTTCGTTTAAGTTTAAGGGCTTTACGGTTTCGCTCTGTATTGATGAGAAGGTGGAGAATAAGCATGTGAAAATCACGGGCGATGGAGGTACTGTGCCGATGGATTTTGCGTTCTGGATTCAGCTCCATCAAGTTTCGGAGGGTGACACCCGTATTCGTTTGGTGCTGCATGCCGAGCTGAATATGATGATGCGAATGATGATCGGTAACAAGTTGCAGAAGGGACTCGATCAGGCTGTTGAAAGCTTAGCTGCTGCATTTAATCGTTTTTAGGCAAAAGTGAGTGTCTCACAGGGGAACAAAAATAGCTAAATGTCTAATTTTGTAAAAAATAACGAAAAATTTTTGCTTGGTTGGCAAATTAAATGTATATTTGCATCCGCAAAAAACAGATACTAAATAAATTTACTATTTTTTAAATTACTAATAGTTATGACTAAGGCAGATATCGTAAGCGAAATCGCTAAAAAGACCGGAGTTGAGAAGACTCAGATCCAGACAATTGTTGAGGCATTTATGGACGAGGTGAAGGGCTCGCTCGAGAAGGAGGAGAATGTATATCTCCGTGGCTTCGGTTCGTTCATTATCAAGAAGCGTGCTGAGAAGGTTGCTCGCAACATCTCAAAGAATACAACTATCACTATCCCTGCACACAACATTCCTGCATTCAAGCCAGCAAAGTCGTTTGCAGCTAAGATTAAGTAAGACAAACCATCAAAATCTTTATAACTATGCCAAACGGAAAGAAGCATAAGCGTCACAAGATGGCTACGCACAAGCGCAAGAAGCGTCTGCGTAAGGACCGTCACAAGAAGAAGTAGTAGGTACTTCTCATAGGTTTTAACGCTAAGGGTGCGGAATGCCTCTTAGCGTTACCTATTTAGAAAGTTTCGGGTTGAGAGAAAGAAAATCGTTCTAATTGGCTCTTTTTACACCTTACTTGTGGCACAAATGCTCACATACGCCAAGTATGCTGCGCTTTCTGCCACTGCGTAACGCGCAAAAATAGCCTAATCATCTCCGATTTTGAATAAGGGCAACCTCTCAATCCTAAAAAAGAGCTAATGGCTAATGGCCAAGAATTTTTTGCACTGAAAAATGAATCGAGAATTATTTGTAAATGTAACCTCTACCGAGATTAATATCGCCTTGTGCGAGGATAAAGTCTTGGCTGAGTTGAGCCGCGAGATTGCTCATACGGGCTTTGCGGTGGGTGACATCTATCTCGGTAAGGTGCATAAAATAATGCCTGGACTCAATGCCGCGTTCGTGAATATTGGACACGAGCGCGATGCCTTTATCCACTATCAAGATTTAGGACCACATTTTCCTACGCTCTGCAAGATTGTCAAGAGTTATCAGCCTGGTAATCGAGGTCTTCGCCTCGATACGATAAAACTCGATGGCGCATCGGAGGTAGAGAAGGATGGTAAAATCACATCGTATCTGCAAGTGGGGCAGTTGGTTATGGTACAGATAGCAAAGGAGGCTATCTCGACCAAAGGGCCACGCTTGACGGCCGACATATCGTTGCCAGGAAGAAATATTGTTCTCTTGCCATTCACCTCGAAGGTGATGATTTCGCAGAAGATTCGCTCCAACGAGGAGAAGAGAAGATTGAAGCGAGTAGCAACGGGAGTATTGCCAAAAAACTTTGGCGTGATTATCCGCACAGCAGCTGTCAATGCTACCGACCTCGATGTTGAGCAAGATATTTTGGCGGCTGTAGAGAAGTGGCGCAAGACCTGCCAGCAGATTCGTAGACGCACCGCACCGGCACTTTTAATGGGTGAGATGAGTCGAGCAAACACTATTATTCGTGATACGCTCGATGGCTCGTTCTCGCAGATTTGTGTCGATGACGAGGCGATGTATAATGAGATTCGCTCCTATATTCGCGCGGTAGATGCCGAGAAGGAGCGCATCGTAAAGCTATATCGCGGCACAGTGCCGATTTTCGACAACTTCGATGTTGCGCGACAGATTAAGTCGCTGTTTGCGAAGTATGTATCGTTGAAGCGTGGAGCCTACCTCATTATGGAGTCCACGGAGGCGATGCATGTCATAGATGTCAATTCGGGAAATCGCACCAAAGCCGAGGATAATCAAGAACAGACGGCAATGGAGGTGAACCTTGCTGCTGCGGCAGAGATTGCGCGACAGGTTCGTTTGCGCGACTGGGGTGGACTCGTAATTGTCGATTTTATAGATATGCATAAGGCGCAGAATCGTCAGCTCCTATACGAGGAGATGCAGCGACTTATGGCTTCGGATAAGGCAAAGCATACAATACTTCCACTCTCGAAGTTTGGATTGATGCAGATTACTCGTCAGCGTATTCGCCCTGTGGCGGTAAACAATACGGAGGATGTCTGCCCAACTTGCGGAGGAACAGGAAGGGTTGAACCTACAATTCTCCTCGATCGTAAAATCGAGAATCAGATATCGTTACTTACTGTAGAGCGCGGGCATAAATATATCCGCCTCGTGGTGAGTCCTTATGTTGCAGCCTTCTTGAAGAAGGGCTTTTGGTCGTTGCGTCGCAAGTGGTCGTGGCGATACAAAACTCACATCAAGGTTGTTGCTGATCAGGGTGTCGGAATGATAGAGGCCCGTTATGAGGATAAGCACGGCAACGATATTCTGAATGTCAAGAAGGCTGAGAAGTCGAAGCGAAAGAGGTAGGTAGTCGGACATATATGCACGAAATACTGAGATTTGCCGAGGGCTCGCCTCAAGTAGAGCAACTCGGTAGAGCGTTGGATAAAAAAGGCAGCACCGTCCTTCTCAACGAGATGGTCGGCGGTGCTTTTTTATTTTATATGGCTGCGACCATTGCCCGAAGGGGTGGTGCGCATATCCTTGTTTGCGAAGATAAAGATGCAGCTGCATACGCATTAAATGACCTCTATGCGCTGCTTGGCGAGGAGTCGGTCTTGTTCTTCCCTTCGGCGTATAAACGCTCGGTGATTTATGGGGCAGAGGAGGCGGAGAGCGTCGTTATGCGTACTTCGGTGCTAAATGCGCTGAAGAATCAACGGGGCGATTTTCTTGTTGTTACAACCTATCCTGAGGCTCTTGCCGAGAAGGTTGCCGATATGGAGGGCTTTACTTCGGAGTCGTTGCATCTCAAGCGAGGCGAGTGCATTGAGGTTGCGGAGCTTGAAGCGAAGATTCAGTCGCTCGGTTTCGAGCGAGTAGACTTTGTATATGAGCCGGGGCAGTACTCGGTGCGAGGAGGAATCTTCGATATATTCTCCTACTCGGAGAGTAAGCCGTATCGTATAGACTTCTTTGATGATGAGATAGATTCGATACGAAGATTTGAACTGTCGAGCCAGCTCTCAAGCGATAGGCTGGAGGAGATAGATATTATCTCGAATATAAATCGTGCCGATGTTGGGCGCGTGTCGTTGGCTGAGTTTGCGGGCGCAGTGACCTATTGGTTTCAAGATGCCGATTTTGTCTTGGGTAAGGTCGATGATGTGCGCCGTAAAGCGTTGCAGGAGAGCGACGAGATAGAGGAGATGGTGGCAAAACTTACATCGCGTAAGGAGTTGCTTGCCAATATGGGCGAGTCGAGTGTTATCTTAACTCGCAATACTCTGTCTGAACGACCTGCATCGCAGACGATACTTTTTCACACTGCACCACAAAATAGTTTCAATAAGAACTTTGAGGTGCTTGCCGATGAGCTTGTTGTGCGCCACGAAGAGGGCTATCGTACTCTGCTGATGTCGGAGAATAGGGCGCAGGCGGAGCGATTGGAGGGGTTGCTCTACGCTACAGGGCGTGAGGGTGCAAAGTTCGAGATGGCGCGATTGACGCTCCATAACGGCTTCACAGACCATGATCTAAAAATTTCGCTCTACGCGGAGCATCGTCTATTTGAACGCTATCGCCGCTACAAGATTAATGGTCAGATTAAGCGCGATGAGCAGATGACCATTGCCGAGTTGAACTCGTTGCAGGTGGGTGACTATGTTACCCATATCGACCACGGCGTCGGACGCTTTGGCGGCTTAGTGAAGATTGAGGAGGGTGGAAAGATGCACGAGGCGATAAAACTCGTCTATCGTGATGGCGATGTTCTCTTTGTAAATGTCCACTCGTTGCACCGTATATCCCGCTACAAGAGTGGCGACGATGATGCTCCGAAGGTGCATAAACTCGGCAGTGGAGCGTGGCAGAAGATTAAAAATGCAGCCAAAAAGGCGGTTAAGGATATCTCGCGCGAACTTATTGCTCTCTACGCAAAGCGCAAGGCGAGCGAGGGTTTTGCCTTCTCGCCTGACAGCTATCTGCAACAAGCATTGGAGGCTTCGTTCGAGTGGGAGGATACGCCCGACCAGTTGAAGGCTTCCGAGGCGGTTAAGCGCGATATGGAGTCGGAACGCCCGATGGATCGTCTGCTCTGCGGAGATGTCGGCTTTGGAAAGACCGAGGTGGCAATTCGTGCAGCATTCAAGGCGGCAACCGATGGCAAGCAGGTGGCGGTGTTAGTTCCTACTACTATTTTGGCACTGCAACACTATCGCTCCTTCCGTGAGCGTTTGCGCGAGTTCCCTGTTACGGTGGAGTATCTCAATCGCACAAAAAGCACAAAAGAGACAACTCGCATCTTGGAGGAGTTGAAGTCGGGCAAGATAGATATCCTTATCGGTACGCATAAGATGCTTGGCAAAGGGGTTGAGTTCAATGACCTCGGCTTGTTGATTATAGACGAGGAGCAGCGATTTGGCGTTGCCGCAAAGGAGAAACTTACGCAACTGCGTGTGAGTGTCGATACGCTTACTTTGACCGCTACACCAATTCCGCGAACTTTGCAGTTCTCGCTGATGGGCTCACGCGACTTGTCGATTATCTCGACTCCACCACCAAACCGCCGACCAATACAGACCGAGTCGCACACCTTCTCGGAGGAACTTGTTAAGGAGGTTGTAGAGGCGGAGTTGCAACGCAATGGTCAGGTCTATTTTATCCACAATAGGGTGGAGGATTTGATGACCATCAAGGGTATGCTGATGCGCCTATGCCCCGATGCTCGCGTGGCGGTGGCTCACGGTCAGATGAAGCCTGCCGAGTTGGAGAGGACGATTATGGACTTTATCTACCACGATTTCGATATCTTGGTGGCAACCTCGATTGTGGAGAGTGGTGTAGATATTCCGAATGTAAATACCATCATCATCAACAATGCCGACCGCTTTGGTTTGAGTAACTTGCATCAATTGCGAGGTCGTGTTGGAAGAAGTGACAGAAAGGCCTATTGCTATCTGCTATCGCGCCCTGACGAGATGTTGTCGAGCGATGCACGACGCCGTCTGCGGGCGATTGAGGAGTTCTCGGATTTGGGATCGGGCTTCAATATTGCGATGCAGGATTTGGATATTCGTGGTGCAGGAAATCTGCTCGGAGCAGAGCAGAGTGGCTTTATTGCCAATATCGGTTTCGAGACATATCAGAAGATTCTCAACGAGGCTATTGCCGAGTTGCGTGCCGAGGGTTTGGATGTTGCAGGCTTGAGCAACGAGGAGCAGACGGTGGTCGAGGGGATGTGTTATGTCGATGATGTGACGCTCGATTTGTCGGTTGATGCCGAGTTGCCAGAGTCGTATGTACGCCAGCAGGCAGAGCGACTAAAGTTATATCGTCGAATCGATGCGATTGCCGATGAGCAGGGCATTGTTCGCTTAGAGGCGGAGTTGGAGGATCGTTTCGGTAAGATGCCGCAGGAGGCGAAGGAGTTGATGAATGCCGTTCGACTTAGACACGAGGCGATGCGCCTCGGAATGGAGCGTGTGAAGGTCAAAAATGGTTTGATGATAGTTCGCTTTGTGGGCGATGAGCAGTCGCCATACTATCGTAGCGAGGTCTTTATGGAGTTGTTGCGGAAGATTACGGCACAACCCGACCGATTTGTCCTCAAGCAGAAGGATGGCAAATTGGCGATGACCGTGCGCAGGGTTGATGATGTAGCAACAGCAGTGAATGTATTGAAAAATTTATAAAAACGACTAATTGTCAATTCTCAATTCGTCAATTCTCAATTATTAAATTTATGATAAATTTAATTGTAGATGAGGGCAATACTTTGTGTAAAATTGCCGTTTTAGATAAAAGCGAGGTGCTTTGCGAGGCATCTGCTTCGGAGTTCGATCTGACGAAAGCGGCGGAGATGATTGAGCAATTTTCTGTGAATGCAGCTATTGTTACATCGACTCGCGGAGGGGCAGAGAAGATTTGCGAGCAGTTGCGTACGAAAATAGAGCGAGTACTGCATTTTTCCGCGCAAACAGAAGTGCCGATAGAGATAGATTACTCTTCGCGCCAAACTCTTGGCACAGACCGCATTGCAGTGGCGGTAGGAGTTGTCTGTGAGATGGGAATCAAGGAGGCTTTGGTGGTGGATATGGGCAGTGCTATTACCTTCGATGTTATCGAAAACGGAGTCTTTAAGGGGGGCAATATCTCGCTTGGCGTGGCGATGCGATTCAGAGCGTTGCACGAGTTTACTGCAGCACTGCCGTTGTGCAGTGCGACTGAGCCAAACGGGGCGTTTGGTCGTTCGACTAAGGAGGCGATAGAGCAGGGGGTAATGCAGGGCGTATTGCACGAAATTGAGGGTTATGTTGAGCGAGTTTCTGCCTCGAATGTTAAAAAATGTATAATTTTTTGCGGTGGCGACGCTGAAAGTTTTGTTAATCGAATTAAAAGTGCGATATTTGCACCTCGTAAACTTATGTTTACGGGATTGAATCGGATTTTAGAGTATAATGTATCGAAAAACAATATATAATTGGTTGCGTATCGTGGTGGTTGCTGCGAGCGTTGTGTTGTGCATCGGAGAGGTGTCGGCACAAGGTGGAGCTGCAGTTACAGCCTACTCGCCATACACAATGTTTGGTATCGGAGAGTTGCAGACTCTCGGTACAGCTCAGATGCGAGCTATGGGTGGAGTAGGTGTTGCTTGGCGCAGCACACAGATGCCGAGCATTGTCAATCCAGCAGGATATAGCGCAACAATGCAGAAGAGTTTTATCTTCAGCGTGGGTGCCGAGGGAAACTTCTTGCAGAACACGCAGCGTCAGTATGGCGTGGATGGGGCGTATACGGGTTTGTCGAAAAATGGCAAGAACTCGGTGAACATCCATGAGGTTGCAGTTCAGTTCCCATTGGCGAAACGATTGGGTATGGGCGTGAGCCTGATGCCATATAGCAGCGTTGGCTACAAGATGTCGTTCCTCGATCAAAGCGATGAGATTGCAGGAAATGTTGGTGCTGCATCATATACCTATTCGGGAGATGGCGATGTTACCGAGGTTAAGCTCGGTATTGGTTGGGAGCCGTTCAAGAACTTCTCGATAGGAGCTGCTGCGAAGTACTATTGGGGAAAGATAACTCACAACTATGTTTCGACCATTGAGAACAACTTTGTTGGTAGCGGACACTTCCTCTCGGTAATGGGAGATGATGAGTATGCTATCTCGAACTTTAAGTTTCAGGTAGGTTTGCAGTGGAATGCAATCTCCAACGATAAGCATCTGCTAACGGTGGGTGCAACCTACGATTATGGTGGCGGTTTGCGTCCGAAGGTTACGAGGAGGCTGGTGCTGAATAATACCTACGAAACAGAGGTGTTCTACGAAAAAGGTGTATCGCAGATGCGTTTGCCTCACAGCGTTAAGGCTGGAGTGATGTATAATAGCCCGAAGATTATGGCTGCTGTAGAGTATGAGTTCCAGGCGTGGGGTAGTGGCAATGAGGGATACTTCGAGGAGTCGATGAACAATAATATGACGGTGAAGTATGTTGATACTCATACAGCGAAGGTTGGTTTCTCGTATACTCCAAATCGTTTCGATGCTCGTCACTATCTGAAACGAATCTCATATCGTGTTGGCTTCCGTTATAGCAACTACTATCAAGAGTATAATGGACACGGCATACCACAATACGCTGTTACGGCAGGTTTTGGTTTCCCGCTTAGATTTATGGGAACATCGAGCATTGATGTGAGCTTAGAGTATGGTTTGCGAGGTTCGCACGCATTGATGAATGCATCGCCAAAGATTGGAATGATTCGTCAGGACTACTTCAAGGTTGGACTCGGATTCTCGCTCTTTGGAGAGGACTATTGGTTCGTTAGACCAAAGTACGATTAGTGATGTTGGGAAATTGAGAGTTAGTACAAATTATTAAACAAAAAAATAGAACAATGAAAAGAGTAAAATTATTTATCGGTTTGGCATTTGCGCTCGTTGTAGGTAGTGCCTCGGCACAGGATTTTAGCGATCCGCAGTATGCAAAGTGGGGAGAGACGCCAGAGCAGCGCAAGGAGAATATTTTGGCAAGTACATTCTTGAAGGAGGAGCTTGCAAATCGTAACTATGCTCAGGCAACTGTATATTTGCAGCAGTTATTGCAGCGTTGTCCAGGTGCTTCGGAGAATACTTACGCAAACGGTATTCGTCTCTACAAGCAGAAGATTAATCGCGCTCGTTCGTTGGCTGAAAAGAATACTTTTGTAGATTCGTTGTTGCTTCTCTACGATATTCGTTTGGAGTACTTCGGTGCGCATCCAAAGCGTGGTAAGGCGTATATTCTCGACCGCAAGGCTCGTGAGCATTTGACCTACCGTGAGAGTGATCGTGAGGGTATTCGCAAGGATTTCGAGGTTGCTATTGCAGCACAGGTTGAGTCGAATGGTACGGCAGACCCTGAGTTGGTTGCCATCTACTTCAAGAATTTGTGCGATGACTACTCGAACGATTTAGTAGATGCGATGACCATCGTAAACGCATACGATGCAAATGCAAAGTATTTTGAGAATCTCGATGAGTCGAAGGCGGAGTTTAAGAATCAGTTTGAGACCTGCTTCGGTACAAGCGGTGCTGCTTCGTGCGAGAACTTGCAGAAGATTTTTGAGCCAAAAATTGCCGCAAATCCAAATGATGAGGCACTTCTTGCTCACACATATCAGTTGATGTCGCGTGCAAACTGCGAGAGCGACTTCTTCCTCTCGGTAGGAGAGATGTACTACGCAATGAAACCTCAGTCGAGCGTTGCAATGAGACTTGCTCAGGTGTTCCAAGATAAGAAGGATTTTGCAAAGGCTAACCAGTACTTGCGTGAGGCTTTGGCAAAGGAGACCGTAGCCGAGGAGCGTGAGAAGTTGTTGGCGCGTATTGGTATCCTTGAGATGACTGCAAATAACTACGCCGAGGCTATCAAGGCGTTCAATGAGTCGATTAATATCGACGAGACCGACGATGATGGCTTGGCAATCTACTTCTTGGCTCAGTGCTATGTTGCAGGCTCGAAGGATTGCAGCTCGGCATTGGCAAAGCATTCGGTCTATTGGTTGGCATACGACCTCGTGCAGAAGGCTCTTCCTCTCTTGGAGGTTACAGATGTCGCAGTTGCCGAGAATGCAAAGAAACTTGCAAATAGCTATCGTGCGGTGTTCCCAACTGCCGAGGAGTGCTTCTTCGCAGAGTTGAAGGAGGGAGCAACCTATACGATTGGTTGCGGTTTGGCTAAGGGACTCACTACAAGAGTGCGTTATCGTGCGCAGTAGTAGTACGACCTATACTATATAATATTATATATGTATACGCCGATAAAGTTGCATAGAATGGTCTTGGTAGCACTTCTTATTTTGGGAAGTGCTATCTTGCTGTTCTCGTGCAAGTCGAAATCGGCTGTGGTGGAGGAGTCGCTCGACGCAATAAAAACTGAGGAGAGCGAGAATCTTACAATCATAATGTCGGAGAATGGGCGCAAGTCGTATCTCTTTAAGACGCCTCTGCTTGAGGGTTATACATTAGGTCGTGATCCGTATCGAGAGTTCCGAAAAGGTATCTCAATTACCACCTATCAAGACGACTCACTGACTACGGTAAATGCGGTGTTAGTTGCGAATTACGCCATATATTACGAGAATCGTAAGTTGTGGGAGGCAAAGGGCGATGTCGTGATTACGAAGTACGATGGAACTCGTCTATATACGCAGCAGCTATTCTGGAACTCGATAACTAAGCGTATCTACTCGAATGTGGATACAAAACTTGTTACCGAGACAGACGAGGTGGTTGGAGAGGGCTTTGAGTCGGACGAGGATATGGAGGAACCTCGTTTTCGCCGATGGAAGGGTAAGATGCAGGTTGATACGGAGCAATTGCGCAATGATGCGAAGAGTGGTGGAACGGATAGCCTCAGTAACGAGGAGAAGAGTGTTCCTGAGTCTGCTGCTTCGGAGAGTGAAAACGGCTCTTCGCAGGTGCAGTCGCGAACACCTGTAAAATCGGAAGTGGCGCAACCTTCACCATCGAGCAGACTACCTCAAAGAGCAGATGGAGAGCGACCAAAAGTTGAGATTCAGCAACAACAAACTCCGCAATCGCAGAGTGCTACCAGACCTCAAATGAGACGACCTATGCGTCATCAGATGGAGAACAGAGGTGTTGATTCAAATTCGGAGGAGCAGCAAGCAGATGATTCGGAAGTGAAGGAGGCGAAACCTATGCGACCTCGTCGCAGAAATTCCGCAGGAGAATAGTCTGCACAAAAGAGATAAGACGGAAGTATGGATAATATATATATATCAGTGGTTGTTGTGTTGATAACCTTAGTGTTATCGGCATTCTTTTCGGGAATGGAGATTGCCTTCCTGAACAAGAATCGTCTGCGTTTAGAGATAGACCGCAAGCAGAGTAGAATGTTCGACTATATAGCTGGAATATTCTCGCGCCATCAGGGAGAGTATATTACTACCATACTTGTTGGAAACAATATCGCACTGGTAATCTATTCGATGTGCCTATCGTTAGTGTTGCGCGAAATTGCACGCCTTATAGGCTGGACCTCAGTGCAGGAGGGTTCGATATTGTTGGAGACAATAATCCCTACAATTATAATCATCTTCCTTGGTGAGTATTTGCCGAAGTCGGTGTTTAGAAGTAATCCGAACTTCTACTATCGTTACCTTACGCCGGTAATGTACTTCTTCTATATTCTGCTCTATCCCATTACCCGAGCAACAACTCTGTTGTCCTATGGAATGTTGCGACTCTGTGGTCGCAAAACCAGTGGCGTAGAGCGACAGATTGAGTTCGATCGTAGTGATTTGGAGAGTCTGCTTGAGAATAACAACTCGACGGAGTCCACTACGGAGTCAGATAACGATATTAAGATGTTTCAAAACGCGCTCGATTTCGCCGACTTGCGAGTTCGTGATGCAATGGTTTCGCGAATAGATGTTGAGGCGGTGGATGTCGAGGATTGCTCGATGGAGGAGCTTACTGCCAAATTTGTTGAGACAATGTATTCGCGTATCTTCGTGTGGCGCGATTCGATAGATAATATTATCGGCTATGTAAACTCGAAGAGCCTTTTCGAAAATCCAAAGAGTATTGAGGAGGCTTTGATGAAGGTGGATTATGTAGCTGAGACTCTGCCGTTACAGGATTTGCTCACCCAATTTACGAAGAATAAGAGCAGCATAGCTGTTGTAATAGATGAGTTTGGTGGAACGGCTGGTATCATCTCGTTGGAGGATGTCTTGGAGCAGATTTTTGGAGAGATTGAGGATGAACACGACAAACAAGAGATGGTCGAGAAGCGTATTTCGGAGCATGAGTTTGTCTTTTCGTGCCGTTTGGAGGTTGAGTATATAAATGAGAAATATGGCCTTGATATAGTTGAGAGCGATGAGTATGACACACTCGCTGGCTATATTATTTCGCGATATGAGGAGTTACCTGCTGCGGGTACTGTGATGGAGTTTGATGGTCTGCGTATAAAGATTTTACGCACAACTCGTTCGCGAATTGAGTTGGCAAAAGTGGAGCGAATTGAGAAAAAATAGCTCTATGTGATAAAAAATGCGAAAAAAAGTCGCAATTAGAAATAAAATGACTATCTTTGGAGGTTAAAAACCGTTTTTCGGTTGTTGAACGACAAAATTAAAATATTAAATATTAGTAAGTATGGTAAGTTTGAACACTTTAAGAACCCAATTTGGCGTGTTGTTGTCGATTATTATCGGCGGTGCGCTTTTGGCGTTTATTCTCTCGTTGAAGACAGAGATGGGATTCTCCGGCAATGATCCGGAGGTTGGCGAAATTAATGGCGATGAGATTCACTATTCGGAGTTCCTCGCAGCCTATGAGGATGTTAAGACTCAGATGGGTGGAGATAACTTCGACTACGATCAGTCGGCTCAGGCTGTAGCAATGGCTTGGCAGTCGCTTTTGACAGATCGCGTTTTCGTTCCAGGATTCGAGAAACTTGGTTTGACCGTATCTCCTGCAGAGCGTAAGGCAATGTTGCAGGGCGAGCTCGCTTCGGGTGTGTATAGCAGCGTGTTTGCAGATCCTCGTACAGGTCTGTATGATGTGACAGCTGTTACCAACTTCCTCGCACAGGCAGATTCGAATCCACAGGTACAGCAGATTTGGACTCTTATCGACAAGCAGGCTCGTATCGAGCGCGCAATGAATAAGTATACCGACCTCGTTCGCGGTGGTGCTTACGCAAATGCTCTCTGTTTGGAGAAGGGCGTTAAGGCTGAGAACAACACCTACAAGGGACACTTCGTTGCTTGCAAGTATTCGACCATAGCTGATTCGCTCGTAACAGTGTCGAATCGTGAGATTAAGAGCTACTACAATGCTCACAAGTCGCAGTACAAGCAGACCCCTTATCGCACAATCAACTATGTTCACTTCGAGGTTGAGCCTACCGATGCAGATAAGAAGGCTATTGAGGAGAAGGCAAAGGCTGTAAGTGTATTGTTCGCGCAGACAAACAACCTCAAGAACTATGTTCGTGAGGAGTCTCACGCGTCGTTGGCTTCTACTTATGTAGCTGCTTCATCGCTTCCAGAGGAGGAGGCAAAGGCTCTCCGTGCAGGCAAGACCTTTGGTCCAGAGTTGCAGGGCGATGAGTGGTACACTTCGCGTGTTGCTGAGGTGCGCAATGTGCCTGATTCGATCAATTTGCAGCACATCGTAATCTCTTATATGGATACAAAGTTGGCTGATAGCCTCTATACTGTGGCAAACAAGAGAGGTGCAGATTTCGCAGCTTTGGCTTCGCAGTACTCTATTGCAGATAGCGCAACCGATGGTGGTAAGCTCGGAAATGTAGCTTACTCTTCGTTGGCTCCAGAGTTTGCTGACGCTTTGGCAAATGTTCGCAAGGGCGATGTTGTTAAGGTTGAGTTTGGAAATGCAATTCAGATATTCAAGGTGTTGGGTACAGGTGCTGTAACTCGTCACTATCGTCTTGCTACTTTGACTTTCCCTGTTGAGGCTTCGCAGGATACTAAGCGTGCAGTACACAAGGAGGCAAGCTCATTTGCTGTAAATGCAAAGGGTTCGGTTGAGAAGTTCAACGAGGCTGCAAATGCACAATCTATCCTCGCTTCTACAATGAGCGTAGAGCGTGGTAGCCGCAATGTTCCAGGTTTGGCAAATTCGTTGGAGGTTGTTCGCTGGGCAAATGATGCAAAGGTTGGCGATGTTTCGGAGATTATCAAGATTGATGAGGACTATGTAGTAGCTGTTGTAACTGCTATTGATGATGCAGATTATAAGCCACTTGCGAAGGTTTCGTCGCAGATTAAGAATACCTTGCTCCGCGAGAAGAAGGCTGCAATGTTGAAGGAGAAGATGCAGGGCGCAACTCTTGAGGAGATTGCAACAAGTGCAGACTCGAAGGTTGAGGAGTTCTCGGATGCTAAGTCTTCGGCATACTATGTTAAGGGACTTGGCGTAGAGCCTCGCGTACTTGGAGCTGTTGCAACTGTTGCACCAGAGAACGCAGGAAAACTTCTTCCTTTGATTGAGGGCAACGCAGGCGTATACGCTGTGGTTGTTGATGAGGTTGCAGTAGAGGAGAAGCAGACTGTAGAGGCTGAGCGAGTTAAGGCTCAGGCTGAGGCAGAGGCTTTGGCATCGCGTCGCGCATTGTGGGCTGTTCAGGAGATGGCCGAGATGGTTGATAATAGCGTTAACTTCTTCTAATAGAAACGAAGAGTTAATACCGAATAAAACTTCACTTATTGACACCCTTGCACATGTGCGAGGGTGTCGCTTTTTTTATCCCACACGAAAGACCTATGTTTACGGGTGGTGGTTTCGAGTCAATGATAGTTATTTAACTTATCCTTCGTTGTAGGTAATTATTGTAAAAACAAGATTTTTATTTCGTTAGACTTTTTATTTGAAATAAAAAACACTATATTTGTGGTGTAAATTGCGTGGATACTACGCGTAACAATAGAAGTGTATGAAGATTGTTATTGCTGGAGTGGGAGAGATGGGCAGCCACTTGGCGAAGATGCTTAGTGGAAATGGTCATGATATTACAGTGATTGATTCCGAGCCAAAGGCATTGGCAGAGGCAGCGAGTCTTGCCGATGTAATTACTGTGGAGGGCGACTCAACGACCTTTGCAGTGTTGCGTAAGGCGTCGGTGCGTAAGTGTGATCTCTTTATTGCGGTGCATCCTGTCGAGAACGATAATATCCTCTCGGCAATTATGGCGAAGCAGCTTGGAGCAAAGAAGGCAATTGCTCGTATCGATAATAACGAATATCTTGAGCCAAACAACAAAGAGATGTTTATCAATATGGGTATTGACTATATGTTCTACCCAGAAAAGATTGCTGCCGAGGAGGTGATTACTCTGCTCGGTCACACCTCTACGACCGAGTTTGTAGATTTTTCGGGTGGTCGCCTTTCATTGGTTGTATTCCGTTTAGAGCCGACATCTCCACTCGTCGGAAGGGAGTTGTCGAGTTTCTCGGTGGATGAGAATACGACATATCGCACAGTAGCAATTTCGCGTGACGGTAAGACATTGATTCCGCACGGAACAGACTCCTATATGGTGGGCGATATGCTCTATGTGATTGCTCGACACGACTCTGTTGGCGAGATTATGGCCCTCTCTGGACAGGGCAATGTAGAGGTTAAGAATATGATGATTCTCGGAGGTTCGCGTACGGGTGTGCAGATTGCGCAGGCGATGCAGGAGGATGTGAATATTAAGCTCATCGACTACAATGCCGACAAGGCGTATCGTTTGGCAGAGCAGCTCGAAAAGACCCTTATCATCAACGAGGATGGTCGCAATACCGAGGCGATGATGGAGGAGGGGTTGTCGAATATGGATGCCTTTGTTGCCGTTACTGGTCGTAGCGAAACAAATATTCTGACTGCGATGTTGGCAAAGCGTATGGGTGTGAAGAAGGTTATAGCTGAGGTTGAGAATCTGAACTATATAAACTTGGCGGATAGTGTAGGTGTTGATACCATTATTAATAAGAAGATGGTTTCGGCATCCAATATCTTCCGCTTTACGATGTCTACGGATGTCTTGGCGATTAAGTGCTTGACGGGAAGCGATGCCGAGGTGTTGGAGTTTATCGTTAAGCCAAACTCGCCAGCTACGAAGGCTGCAATCAAGGATTTGGAGCTGCCGTCGGATGTTACTATCGGAGGCATCGTGCGAGGCGATAAGGTCTTTATTGCATCGGGAAGTACCGAGATTGCTGCCTATGATCGCGTGGTGGTATTTGCAATGCCTTCTGCGATTGCGAAGGTTGGCTACTACTTCAACTAATCGAAACGAAAATAAAAACATAAAGGAGTTAAACAATGTATATAGCAATTGCAGGTAATATCGGTAGTGGCAAGACTACACTAACCGAGATATTGACCAAACACTATGGCGCGAAGGCGTACTATGAGGATATTGACAATCCTTATATCAACGACTTCTATGAAAATATGAATCGTTGGGCATTTCAGTTTCAGGTGCACTTCCTTGCAAGTCGCATTCGTCAGACTATGGATATGTTGGCGGATGGCTCGGAGGATATCTTTCAGGATCGTACCATCTATGAGGATGCTCACATCTTTGCAGGTAACTTGCATCAGATGGGCTCAATGTCCTCGCGCGATTTCGGTACATATATGAAGTTGTTTGATATCTCAACAAGCCTTATTCCGCAGCCCGATTTGCTTATCTACTTGAAGGCGAGCGTGCCAACTCTCGTTAAGCAGATTCGCAAGCGTGGTCGCGATTATGAGCAGAATATTGAGGTGGAGTATCTTGAGCGTTTGAATAATCGTTACAACGATTGGATTGAAAACAACTACAAGGGCGAGGTCTTTGTTATTGATAAGGATAATAGCGACTTCCTTGAGAATGCAAAGGTGCTGGAGGCTCTCTACGAGCGTCTTGATGCAATTAAAGCTGCGAAGGGATAGAGGATGAGAGCGTTGCCTATTGCCTTTACGGAGCGAATGCGCAAGCAGTTGGGTGCAGAGGAGGCAGAGAGTCTTTTTGCAGCACTCGACACGGCATCTTCCGTTGCTGTGCGTCTAAATCCTGCCAAGTGTGGCGAAGGCGAGGGCGTGTGGAGCGAAGGCGAGGCGATTGCGTGGAGTCGATATGGCAGAAAACTAAAGGAACGACCTTCGTTTACTCTTGATACAGCGTTTCACGCGGGGGTGTATTATGTGCAAGAGGCTGCGTCGCAATTTATAGATTATATCGTTGCGCACGAGGAGTTGCAGGGTAAACGAGTGCTTGATATGTGTTCAGCCCCTGGAGGCAAGACCACGATATACTCGACAGCGGTAGGAGCAGATGGTTTGGTGCTTGCCAACGAGTATGTTCGCACGAGGGCAAATGTGTTGGCGGATAATGTGCGTAAGTGTGGCTTGGGTAATGTTTTGGTTACAAATAATGCTCCAGAGCATATTGCGCAATTTGAGGGGTGGTTTGATCTTGTAGCGGTTGATGCACCATGTTCGGGCGAGGGAATGTTCCGTAAGGAGGAGGTTGCCCGCGAGGATTGGAGCGAGGAGGCGGTGAAGATGTGTGCCGCACGCCAAACCTCTATTTTGCGTGAGGCGTGGCAGTCGCTGAAAGAGGGCGGCTTGTTGATTTATAGCACCTGTACCTTCAATGAGGAGGAAGATGAGGGGGTGCTGCGAAACTTTATTGCGGAGATGGGCGATGATGCGCTTGAACCGTCGCAGAGAGTAGAGATAGATGATAAATGGGGTATTGTGCGAGGGGAGGTTGGAGCTTTCCAGACTTTTAGATTCTTTCCGCACAAGACCGATAGCGAGGGGTTATTTGTAGCGATAGCTCGCAAGATGGAGCCTACAACCCAGCGCACTCCGAAGGCTCGCAAGCGAGTTATGCAGGATGTGGATAGAGCTTCGCGTGCGGAGTTGTCTCGTTGGCTGAAGGGGGCGGAGCAGTATACCTTTGCGCAGGTGGCAGATACGATATATGCATATCGCACCGAACAATACAAGGCGGTGCAGGCGTTGTCCGAGAGCCTGACGGCTATCTATTCGGGTGTGGCGATGGGACAAATTTTTAAGGGCAGGCTGAAACCCGATTGGGCGTTGTCGCAGTTTGTGGGACTCGAACGCGAGAGTATTGCCGTCGAGGAACTTGACGAGGCGAGGGCTTTGGACTACCTCCGTAAGTGTGATATTGCGGTGGGGGAGATGCAAGAGGGGATAAATCTCGTTACCAACAGAGGTTTTGCTTTAGGATTTGTGAAGAGAGTAGGCGCGAGGTGTAATAACTTGTATCCCAACTCGCTGAAGATTTTGAATAAATAAAACTACAATTATATGGCTGAAAAACTCTACTATTCTATGGGTGAAATAACGGAGATGTTCGATGTCGAGCCGTCTGTTATCCGCTATTGGTGCAAGCAGTTTAGTTGCTTGAAGCCAAAAAGAAATGCCAAAGGAAATCGAATGTTTACGCCGCAGGATGTTGAGCGATTGAAGCGCATACACCATCTGCTCAAGGAGAAGCGAATGACCATCGAGGGGGCGCAGAAGGCTATGAGCAAGCGTAATATCGTGGCAGAGGAGAATGATAGCGACATGGCGTTGTTGGAGCAGTTGCAGACACTGCGCGCGATGTTGGTTGATATGCGTGAGAGCATTGGCGAGGAGGAGCCTGCTGAGGAGGCTGCACCAGCACAGGAGGCGTCTGTTAGCGAGGATGCCGAGACAGAGCCAACACCAAAGAAGAAGCGCGCACCTCGTCGTAAACTTATTGGCGAGGAGGGCGTTGTCGAAAGACCTCTCTTCCCATTCTACGAGCAAACACTATTCTAAATCGGTTGCAAGTATGAAAATCAGAGAGATAATAGCTCCGATTGAGGAGTTTGCGCCACTCTCGTTACAGGAGTCGTACGATAACTCAGGTCTTGTCGTAGGTCGTCTTGATGACGAGTTGGAGGGCGGAGTATTGTTGGCTGTTGATGTTACCGAGGAGGTTATTGAGGAGGCAATAGAGAAGGGTTGTGGACTTATTATTACCCACCATCCTATAATTTTTCATCCTCTCAAGCGTCTAAATTCATCCTCCGTTGTGGAGCGATGCGTCGAGATGGCAATTCGTCACAATATTGCTCTTTATGCTTGTCATACCAATCTTGACTCAACAAAAAATGGAATGAGTTGGCGTGTTGGCGAGATGCTTGGATTGCAGAATATGGAGGTGTTGCAACCAACCGTTGAAGGGGCGGGTTTTGGCGTTGTTGGAACGCTCCCAGAGCCTGTTGCAGAGGTGGAGTTTCTGAAGCAGGTAAAACAGACCTTCTCCGTTGAGGCTCTGCGACATAGTGCGACACTTGGTCGAGAGGTTAAACGCGTTGCAATATGTACTGGTGCAGGGGCTTCGCTGATGCGTGAGGCGAGGGCTGTAGGTTGCGATGTCTACCTTACTGCCGATCTGAAATATAACGATTTCTATACACCCGACTCTCAATTTGTGGTTGTTGATATGGGACATTTTGAGAGCGAATTTTGCGTTATTGCGATTTTATTTGATATTTTATCAAAAATTTTTATTAACTTTGCGCTCCATAAGAGCGCTCAATCGAAAAATCCAGTACACTATTTCGTGTAAGGATTTGATGTGTAAGCAGTTAAGACTTGTTTGCTCCGATTTTCGATAGGAAGAAAAGAATAAAATTTAGATATATGGCTACAAAGAAGAAGACAGCAGAGGTTGACTACTCGATGTATGAGAAGATTGTTGCTCTCTACGAGTTGCAGAAAATTGACTCCCAAATTGACGAAATTAATAAGGTCAAGGGTGAGTTGCCTTTGGAAGTTCAGGATTTGGAGGATACCGTTGAAGGCTTGAATACTCGTCTTGAGAATATCAATCGTGAGATTGACGAGCTTGCTTCACTTACAAAACAGCGTCAGCGTGAGATTGAGGAGGCAAATGTTCTTATCGCTCGCTACAAGGAGCAGCAGGAGAATGTTCGCAACAACCGCGAGTACGATTCGCTTGAGAAGGAGGTTGAGTATCAGTTGCTTGAGATTATGCATGCTGAGAAGCGTCTCAAGGAGTATGCTACAGCAAGCAAAGTGAAGAAGGCTTCGTTGGAGACCGCACAGGCAGAACTCTCTGAGCGTTTGGCTGACCTCGAGGTTAAGCGTCAGGAGCTCGATGGTATCGAGAGTGAGACAGCTGATGAGGTTAAGGAGTTGATGGCAAAGTGCAAGGTTGCACAAGCTAAAATAGACGAGCGTCTGCTCGCTGCATATAATCGTATTCGCTCTAAGGTTCGCAATGGTTTGGCTGTTGTGACCATTAAGCGCGACGCATGTAGCGGTTGCTTCAATCGTATCCCACCTCAGCGTCAAGCTGATATCCGTCTTGGCAAGAAGTTGATCGTATGTGAGTATTGCGGTCGTATCCTCGTGCCAGGCGACGAAGAGTAAAATGAAATTTAGGCAGCGGTAGCTGCGTTATACTGCGATAATTCGCTTGCTCATTTACATTTTGTAAACTGCGCAAGCGAATTTTTATACGCCTTGCTCTCATCTGTTTAAATTCCAATTTGGCTACTTTGTCCTGCCCTTAAAGATAAAAAATCTCAGCTTTCGTAGTTTCTCTTTCACCTTTTTATTATATTTGTGACAAAATGGAGTGGTCTATGGAGTATATTATAATATTTGCAGTTGCGGTAGTTGCACTTATTGTTGGTGCAGTGTGTGGATATTTCGTCTCGCGTACGCGCACGGTGGCGGCGGAGACTCTTTTGGAGCAAAAGGGCGCAGAGTGCGAACAGCTAAAGGCGGAAGTGGCAGAGAGTCGAGCTAAGAATAGCTCTTTGCAGAGTGAGAACACTTCGTTGCGTACCGAGAATGCTCGTTTGGATGAACAACTGCGCCAGCAGGCTGAGGAGCGAAGGAATCTGCGTAGCGAGTCGGAGATGGTTTTTCGCGAGATTGCAGCATCTATATTTGACGAAAAATCGAAGGTTATGCGTGAGAGCAATCGTTCCCAGCTCGGCGATATCCTTACTCCGTTTAAGTCGGATCTCGAAAATCTCAAAAAGACAATCAACGACTGCTATATCGGCGAGATGAGCGAAGTTAAGTCGTTGAAGGAGCAGGTGAAAGATTTGACAGACCTCAATAATACAATTGGTCGCGAGGCTAAGGAGCTTACTTTGGCACTCAAAGGAAATTCGAAGGTGCAAGGAGATTGGGGCGAGATGCTCTTGAAGCAACTGCTCGAAAAATCGGGCTTGGAGGAGGGTATAAACTATGTTCTTCAGGCTACGGAGAATGAGGATGGAACGAAAATCAAGAGTGAAGATGGAGGACAGTTGCGCCCCGATGCGATATTCTATCTGCCAGAGGGAAAGAGCCTTATTATCGACTCGAAGGTGTCGCTGACGGCATATACGAACTATGTAAATGCATCGGCAGAGGAGCAGTCGGTGGCGTTGGCAGCACATCTACGCTCGGTAAAGCAGCACATCGACGAGTTGGCGCGTAAGGAGTACTCGAAGTGTGTTAAAAATGCAGCAGATTTTGTGATGATGTTTGTGCCTAATGAGGGTGCGTACTTGGCAGCATTGAATGCAGATAAGGATTTGTGGGAGAGCGCATATCAAAGACACATCGTAATTATCAGTCCGACGCATCTTATCTCGGTGCTGAAGTTGATGTATCAGCTCTGGATGCAGGATAAGCAGACAAAAAATGCATTGAAGATTGCCGAAGAGACTGGAAAGTTGTACGATAAATTTGCAAACTTTGTGACTGATTTGGAAGAGGTAGGCAAGCATATCGATAAAGCAAGTACGGTCTACGAGGAGGCGTACAAGAAGTTGTCGAGTGGCAAGGGTAACCTTCTCTCCCGAGTGGAGGGCATTAAAGAGTTGGGCGTTAAAACCGCTAAACGCCTTAAAATCGAAGAGCCTGCCTAACAAGAGAAGTTGTTAGACAGACTCATCTTTTTGCAATATCCGCCTTTTGGGGTGGAACAATATTCCTATTATTAATAGTTCTCTTTTCGTGGCTCAAAATAGCTCTGTGGATGCGAGCAAGTAGGGCAGATGCGCGGTGCATCCTTGCCACGACAAACAAAGCCACAGTTGCGGCATTGCCACCATATCTCGCCATCGCGATGGAAGAAGTTGCCGTCGGTAAGGCGGGAGAGCAATTTAAGATAGCGATTTTCGTGTTCAACCTCTACGGTGGAGACCATTCGGAAAGCGGTTGCTACTTCGTGAAAACCCTCCTTTTCGGCAATTGTGGCGAATGTTGGGTAGAGAACATCCCACTCCTCGCGTTCGCCCTCCGCAGCAGCGAGTAGATTCTCGGCGGTAGTGCCAATGCGACCTGCGGGATATACCGCCTCTGAAATCTCCGCCTTGCCCCCTTCGAGGAGTTTGAAAAATAGCTCGGCGTGCTCTTGTTCCTGCGCAGCGGTCTCGTCGAAGATGGCAGCAATCTGTTCGTAACCATCCTTGCGCGCGCGTTTAGCGAAGAATGAGTAGCGGTTACGAGCTTGCGATTCTCCCGCAAAAGCTTTTAGTAGGTTTTGTTCGGTGCGTGTTCCTTTGATACTTTTCATTTTATAACGATATTTTAGAAATCTGTTAAGTTTATTGGCAATTTCCGTGCGAATTTGATATGATAAATTGCGCTTTTGATAGGAAAAAGAGCAAAAAAGTTGATTTTTTTTGAAAAAAGTTTGGTGGAAAGGATTTTTTGCTTTATCTTTGCACTCGCAATCGGGTAGAACCGAGCGCGGAAATGCCTCTTTAGCTCAGTTGGTAGAGCACGACACTCTTAATGTTGGGGTCCAGGGTTCGAGCCCCTGAGGGGGTACAGAAGAGAAGAACGAGAGTTCTTCTCTTTTTTTTGGGCTTATTGGTCAAAATAGTACATAAAATCGGGGCGGTTTTTGATTATTGGTCAAAAATAGTACATAAATGCGGGTGTTTGCCCGCATTTTCTACTTGTATTTGAGCTTAAAATACT
>SUZQ01000018.1 GCA_015059875.1 Rikenellaceae bacterium
CTCCTCGCTCGGCAGCAAACAAATACCACTTTGCAGCCTCACTATAATTCTCTTTTTCGCCGTAAATATCGCCGAGATATAACGCCGCCGTTCCTGAACCTTGCTCGGCTGCCAAACTAAACCATTCATCAGCTTGGTCATAGTTTCCCTTTTGATAGTAGGCATTGGCAACATTTAGCCACTCTTCAATATCTTTATTCTTGCGAATAACCTCTAATCCATTGATGGCAAATTCCTCTCCCTCAATAGCTCGTTCTACCAATAATTCAATTTGTCTATTCATTAAACACTATTTTTTAGGAGCATCTTCCTTCGCACTATTGAAGAAATCTTTGATAGCAGACTCATCTTTCATCACCTCATCAAAAGCCCCTTTTACATCAGATTCATGAACATCGCCTTGTTTATTTGCGAGAGCAGTTAATGCTTTTAAGTATATCCACCCGGAAGTCAATGTCATTGCGTATTGCAGTGCTGCACCTGCAATAGAACCCAATCCCGGAATAAATTTCAGAATCACAGATGCAGCAGCGTAAGTCGCAAGATTAGTTGCGACACCCGATGCTATCGATTTCAGCAAATTTTCACCAAATGGGATACCCAATTTAGAGCCTATACGACCATACATAGTCCATATATTGCCTGCTGCTATGGCAACATCAACACCGGGTATCGGAATCAGTCCTGCACCAGCAGATACAACACTATGTGTCTTTACTACTCCGACAATCTCTTGTGGCAGCAATTTGTCTGCTCCTTTATTTAGTGCCAAGCACAATTTAACTGCATCTTGCATCAATTTAGTTTCGTTCTTATTCATAGCTGCCTAATTTATTGGTTATCTAATCTCTTCAATATCGAAACAGCCCGGCCAAATTGGCGACCAAGCATACTTTGCGTTTATATCAATACCATACTTATTCATAAACATACGGCGCACCAACTCGAAACCCTCACCATGGCGTGGTGTCAATCCGCAACGAATAGGTACCTCTATTGACATACCCTCTACAAGTCCGACCTCTCTAATGCTTCGTCTAACTCGAATAATGTAGGTTTTTACCATAACTAAACAACATAATATTCACTTACCGTAGCATCTCCTATGCGGTGGATTAGTATATAAACAGAAAGTGTGGAGATGGATTCGTCTATCAAAATGGAGGTTGTGGAAAGACCTAAACTGAAATAAACGATACAATGCCCCACACTTGGATAGTATGGGGTATGCACAAGACAAGTACATAGTCACACACAACTATACAAGAAATGAGTGCTGTTCGCCATCCTTCAGTTTTGAAAACTTCCACATTTCCATTTTAGGATATCGAAAACACTTTCAATATGTCTGCTATTTATCCAATAGCACTACAAAATTAAAAAGAATTTCCGAAACGAACAACACTCTGCGGAGACATTGTTCGGATATGATACAAAAATTCGCCTCCCACCATGTGGCGAGAGGCGAAATCATAAAGGTATATTTATTATTTATACTTAATTTAGACTACATAAAAGCTTACATGAGAGAAGTTAAATCTTCGCAAAATCAAGGTTTAGACGATTTTTGCTCGGACAACCAGTCCGCATCTAAACAACTTAACACATTACAAATCAAGCACTTCTTAAAATACTGCGTTGGCAGTATTTTAGAGAGGGCCTAACGAAAAGTTGAGCAACCCCATTATTGTTCAGTTTTCTCTTTTATTGCATCTTGTTTAGCTCCTCGATGGCACGAAGTATCGTGCGGTCAATAGGGTAGATAAAGTAGTAAAATGCGTTCTCCTCAAGCTCGGAGTTGCGGGATATGTAGGCACGCAACTGCGCCTCCATAATCTCGCGAGAGCGGTTGATTTGACTCCAAACAGGTTTTACGCCTTGTCGCTCGGCGTAGCGTATAAAGTCTGGGAATAACGACTTGTCATTATCGAGCAGAGCCTTCAAATCGCCGAGACTCTTGGCACTCTTCAACGCCTTGCGATTGCGGTCGGAGTAGTCAATGGTGTAGCGATAGAGGATATTGCGACCATTAACCTCCGAGTAGTATTTTGTAATATTCAGCGTATCAAGCGGTACGAAAATATCGGGCATAATACCTCCTCCGCCATATACAATCTTGCCCTTTGGTGTTGTGTAGCGCAAGGAGTCGGCAAAGTGAATGCTGTCGGCCGAGAAGAACTCGTTGCGGTTGAATCTATCAATAATATCCTGCTCGTACGACTTCTCGTCGCCTGCGGTGTATGGCTTCTGGATAGAACGCCCCGTAGGTGTGTAGTATCGCGCAACTGTGAGTCGCAGGGCTGAACCATCCTCGAATGGTGTTTGTGACTGCACAAGTCCCTTTCCAAACGAGCGACGACCAATAATTGTTCCTCTATCGTTGTCTTGTAACGCTCCCGCCAAAATCTCGCTCGATGAGGCACTCGCTTCGTCAATCAAGACAACCATCTTGATGTCTGTAGAGCTTCCTCGACCATCGCTATATTGGCGAAGTTGTTTGCCATTGCGATCCTCGGTGTATACTATAAGCGAACCCGCAGGCAAAAACTCGTTGGCGATAAGTATCGCCTGATCTAAGAAGCCGCCTGAGTTGCTTCTCAAATCGAAGATAAGCGAGGTCATTCCCTGCTCGCGGAGTGATTTAAGAGCCTTGCTAATCTCGTTGTAGGATGTGCGGGCAAACTGCGATAACTTGATAAAGCCGATATCTTTGGTCAGCATTAACGATGCTTCGACGCTATGCAGAGGAATTGCATCGCGCGTAACGACAATATCTACCAACCCCTCAATATCTTTGCGCTCGATAGAGAGTTTTACCTGTGTGCCGCGAGGGCCGCGAAGTCGCTTCATAACAGCTGTCTGTTGCCACTTCTGTCCTGCGATTAGGGTGTCGTTTACTTTGATAATGCGATCACCGCCTTGAATACCCGCTTTGCTACTTGGGCCCGATGGGATTACATTCAGCACAATAACGGTGTCGGTTGCCATATTGAATACAACACCAATACCATCAAATTCGCCTTGCAGAGCCTCATCGGCATGCTCGAACTCTTGTGGTGGCAGATAGACCGAATGAGGATCGAGTTTGTGAAGTATGGCAGGAATTGCCAACTCTGCCAACGAGTCGCGCGAGATAGAATCGACATACTCCTTCTCGATCATCGTCAATACGCGAGTGAGTTTGTCGTTGTGCGTTTTGTAGTTGTTGAGATATACGCGCACCTGATTACTCATAAGTTGCTTACCAGAGTGTACTCCGATAAGCCAACCTATAAGCAGTATGAGAATAAGAACAAGAGTTCTAACAAGATGCTTTCCTATGCCCTTCATTTTAACTATTTATTCTTGAAGGTATATGCAAGACCTACGCCAAGAACAACTTGTGTCTGTACAGATTTGATTTGAGCCTTGTTGTAGTAGAGCTGGAAGTAGAACTGTGTAGAGAAGTACTTTGTCGCCTTGATGTCGATGGTGTTCTCCCAACGAACAGTAGGGACAATGCTCTCATATTTGAGTGGATTGCCAGCATTTGCAGGGTCGGCGTTCCACTTCTTACTATCGCTCTGTTGTGCAACCTGATTAATCCAACCATAGAATGAGTAGAGTGTAGTGCGATAGCGGAATATGCCCTTCTTGCCGAATGTCTTATCGAAATCGATCTGAATCGAAGAACCACCCTCGTAACGCTGATTTTTGTTTCTCAAGGTCAAACCATAAACATAAGGAGTATTGAGTTGGTCTGGCGTAAGGGTATCGGGATCGGTGTCTGCGCCAAACTTATCTGCATAGTAGAAATCGCGAACGACACTATTGGTTACATAGGTGGCATTCATAGAGAGTGGTGCAATGTTGATCTTGATAGGGAACTTTGCATTAGGACAAACATAGGTTACACCAACCGAAGCGATAAGATATGCAGGGGCAAAACCTGTGCTGGTAAGTTTTCGTGCAGCTTTATCGGTACTATTCCAACCATTTGCAAATTGTGAACGCAGGGAGAGTGTTCCTCCAACATTCCAGCTCTTCGAGATGACATAAGCAGGTGAGGTCTGGATAAACCACTCGTCCTGACTCTTCGATACTGTACTGCTCTCTTCGCTACTTGTGAAGTTATAGGCGTATCCCAACTTGCCCGTAATCTTCGAGCCGATGGTGAACTTACCTTTTGTGTATGTGTGAGTAAAGAGGATATTACCAATTCCAGTGAGCGCATTGGTATTTCCGTTTACCGATAGCCACTTGTCGTTGAAGTGTGCAAGCGATCCATTGAGTGTTGCATTGAACTCAACGGTGTTGCGCTCCTTGCGGAGAGCCGCCTTCTCGGCTTTGATTTGAGCCTCGCTTTGGAACTCAGGGGCGGCCTTATCTGTCTTAATTTTATTTACAAAGGTCACCTCCTCCTTTGGAGCTGCCGAAACTACGGTTGCTTGTGCATTAGCAACGCCAATACATACGAGTGCCGATAGTGTAAAAAGTGTAAAAATTCTCTTCATAATGCTATTTTTTTGTTTGTTGTTCGATTTAACATACAAATATAGAATAAATTTTGCATATATATAGAGTATTGTTGTGAAAAACGAACGATTTTTATTTTGCCGTCTCCCTGCGTTGGCTGTGAGAGACGATGATAACCCCCGAAAATACGGTTACGGCAGCCACGACTTTCTGCCAACTCAATGTGTCCATACCCACGCAGATGCTCACAATGATGGCGATAATAGGCTGCACATAGGAGTACATACTGACGAGCGTTGGGCGCAGTCTTTTCTGTCCTATTGGAATAAGGAAATAGGTCACAAAAGTGGCGCAGAAAATCAGAAAACCGAGTTCTGCGATGTAGGAAAGGGGCAGTGCTGCAAAATCTACCGCAATAAGCTCCTTTGCCGAGAATGGCAGACTCATCAGCGTCGAGAAGAGGAATATCCACTTCATAAATGTCACGACCGAGTACTTTGCAATTGTGGGTTTGAATATTCCCAAATAGAGCGAGAAGCAGAGTGAGTTGGCGATAATCAACAGCACACCTATTGGTGTAGTTTGCACTACGGTCGAGGTGGAGGTTACACTATTGAGAATCAAATACAATATGCCGCACAGACTCAACACTACGCCGACAATCTTTTTTGCGGATATTGGCTCTTTAATTGCTAAGGCTGCAATAAACATGGTGTAGAGAGGCGAGAGCGACGCAACAATCGAGCAGTCCATCGGCGTAATTTGGGAAATTGCCATCAGAAAGGTTATCTGCGCAAGGAAAAAACCAAGCACCGAGGCTGCGAAAATTTTTGGAAGATCGCGCCTTTCGACCGCCTCCTTCGGCATAAACAGCGAGATGAGCCAAAAGAGCGTACCCGCACCCAATGAACGCAATGTGAAAAGGGCGAGTGGCGAGATTGTATTGCTTGATGTTAAATCTTTACAAACAATAATGTTAAGTCCAAAAATAAGGTATGCTGTAAAGCACGCGATGTGTCCTAAAATGGAGTTTTTCATTTATGATAATAAATAACTCCGCAAAGATAGCGATTTTTGTTGTGTTGCTGTTTTGAATTAACTATAAATTTCGTATATTTGTAGGGTGTTATGCAAAAAAAAGTAAAAATAAACTAAAAACATTATAGATATGAAGTCAGACATTGAAATTGCAAGAGCAATAAAGTTGAAGGATATTCGCGAAGTTGCTGCCGAGGTGGGTTTTCCTGCTGAAGAGGTGTTTAATTATGGTAAGTATATAGCTAAGATACCATACAAGTTGATTGATAACAAGAAGATGGCCAAGAACCATCTGATTCTTGTTACGGCTATCACGGCAACAAAGGCGGGAGTAGGAAAAACTACCGTAAGCATCGGTTTGGGAATGGGACTCAATCGCATAGGTAAACGCGCTATTATTGCACTGCGCGAGCCATCGTTGGGCCCTTGCTTCGGAATGAAGGGCGGTGCCACAGGCGGTGGATATGTGCAAGTGTTGCCTTCGGAGGATATAAACCTCCACTTTACGGGCGATTTTCACGCGGTTACTTCGGCAAACAACCTTATTGCGGCCCTGCTCGATAACTATCTCTACCACAATCGCTCGAAGCAGGTGGGGCTAAAAAAGGTGATGTGGCGAAGAGTGCTTGATATTAATGATCGCTCGTTGCGTCATATCGTTTCGGGACTTGGAGGCTCAACAAATGGCATCCCTACCGAAACAGGTTTTGATATCACTCCTGCATCGGAGATTATGGCGATTCTGTGTTTGGCGCGCAATATCGACGATTTGTATGCCCGCATTGGTCGTATTGTACTTGGTGTGCGCTACGACGATACTCCGTTTACTGTGAATGATTTGGGCGTTACGGGAGCGATTGTTGCCCTCTTGAAGGATGCTATAAATCCAAATCTCGTGCAGACAACCGAACACCACCCTGTGATTGTTCACGGTGGACCTTTTGCGAACATTGCACACGGCTGTAATTCGGTGATTGCAACTCGTATGGCGATGTCATGGTCGGACTATACCGTTACGGAGGCTGGTTTTGGTGCCGACCTCGGAGCAGAGAAGTTCTTCGATATCAAGTGCCGTCAAGCGGGGATTAAACCCGATTTGACTGTGTTGGTTGCTTCGACTTTGGCTCTCAAAATGCATGGTGGAGTTCCAGAGGGAGAGATTAAGTTGCCAAATGTTGAGGGCTTGAAGCGTGGTTTTGCAAACCTCGACCGCCATATTGCAAACTTGCAGAAATTCGGACAGACCGTGTTGGTATGTTTCAACCGCTTTGCAAGTGATACCGATGAGGAGATTGCGTTGGTTATGGAGCATTGTGCTGAGCAGGGAGTTCGTTGTGTGATTAATAACGCCTATATGGAGGGTAGCGCAGGTGCTACCGAGTTGGCTGAGGCTGCGGTGGAGCTTATCGAGAATACTCCATCTGCACCACTTACCTACGCCTACGACCTCGAAGATAGCATAAAGGAGAAGATTGAGAAGGTTGCGAAGAAGATATATGGAGCTGGCTCGGTTGAGTTTAGTTTGAAGGCTCAAAAGGAGATTGCTCTGCTCGAAAAGTGGGGTATGGGTAACCTTCCGGTATGTATAGCCAAAACTCAATACTCATTCAGTGGAGATGCCAAACTGTATGGCAGTGTCGAGGGCTTCACGCTGAAGATTAAAGATATAGAACTCAATGCAGGAAGTGGTTTTATCGTAGTCTTGGCGGGCGATATTATGCGTATGCCGGGATTGAGTAAGACTCCGCAAGCGGTAAACATTCATCTTGCAGAGGATGGTAGTGTTGAAGGTTTGGTCTAAAAGGCGCAATAGATAGGGAATTTAAGGAAAATAGAGAATATAGGGAGAATGGGGATTGCGCCCTTAAATTCATTAAACTCCCTAATTTCTCTAAACTCACTAAAAAAAGCCAACGGCTAATGGCTAAAAGCTAAAAAAAATATGAAATACTTTGGCGCACATGTTAGTGCTTCGGGTGGAGTGGAGAATGCTCCGCACAATGCCAAGGCGATAGGTGCAACGGCATTTGCCCTCTTTACGAAAAATCAGCGACAATGGGTTGCTCCGCCGCTTACTGTAGAGCAGTGTGACCGCTTTAAGACGGCGTGCGAGGAGTGCGGATATACGGCAAAGCAGATTTTGCCACACGATAGCTACCTTATTAACCTCGGACACCCCGAGCGCGAAGGTTTGGAGAAGTCGAGAGAGTCTTTCTTTGAGGAGATGGCGCGATGCGAGGCTCTTGGTTTGGATAGATTGAACTTCCACCCAGGCAGCCATCTTGGAAAGATTACTTCGTTGATGTCGCTTGACCGCATCGCTGAGTCTATCAATATGGCTCTTGACCGCACTCAGGGCGTAACAGCTGTAATTGAGAATACGGCGGGGCAGGGCTCAAATCTCGGTTTTGCATGGGAGCATATCGCGCATATTATAGATAAAGTGGAGGATAAGTCGCGTGTGGGCTTCTGTATCGACACCTGCCACACCTTTGCTGCTGGTTACGACCTTTCGAGCGTTGAGGCGTGTGAAAAGACCTTTGCGCAGGTAGATGCTATCGTTGGGATGAAGTATCTGCGTGGTATGCACCTGAACGACGCCTTGAAACCTCTTGGCTCGCGTGTTGACCGCCATACCTCGTTGGGCGAGGGCTTTATCGGCTGGGACTGCTTCCGCTTTATTGCTCAATCGCCACTCTTCGAGGAGATACCGCTGACGCTCGAAACTCCTAACGAGGAGATTTGGCCGCAGGAGATTGCACAACTTAAACAATTTGCAAGTCAGTAGAATGAAGAAGATTGCTCTATTTTTCGCTATGCTTTCTGCAATTGTTGTTGCCGAAGCGCAGCCGTTGAAGGTTAGTATAAACCCGGACCAAAAGCACCAGACAATCGAGTATTGGGCTGCTGCCGATGCGTGGAGTGGCAACTTTGTAGGTAAGTATTGGAGCGAAACAGCAAAGCAGAAGATTGCCGACTGGCTCTTCTCGCAGGAGTACGACGAGAGTGGCAACCCAAAGGGCGCAGGCCTGTCAGCGTGGCGCGTGAACCTTGGTGGTGGAACACTCGAGTCACCCAACTGCGACATCTTTCCATACCATCGTCGTGCAGAGTGTTACCTTACGCTCGATGGCAAGAACTATGATTGGGGAAAGTGTGCAGGTCAGGAGTATTGGATGACGGAGGCCGTAAAGAGAGGTAGCAACTATTTTATACTATTCTCAAATAGCCCGTTGGTGCACTATACGCTGAATGGCAAGGGCTACACCGACGATGGCAAGGTGGCTAACATCAAAGAGGATTGCTATGACGACTTTGCTCGCTATATGGTCGATGTTGCAGCGCACTATATGGATAAGGGTTGGAATGTACCTTACATTAGTCCTACGAACGAACCTCAGTCGAAGTGGAACGAGCCACGCCAGGAGGGTTCGGTATGGCGCAATAGCGAGTTGAAGCGAATTATGGTGGAGCTCGATAAGGAACTTTCACGCGATAAGCGATTTGATAATGTTCGTTTGCAACTTGGCGAGACTTCGCGCGTGACCTACCTCCACGAGAAGCGCGACCGATATATCGAGCGCTATGGTGAGGTCGAGGCTCAACATATGGTTGTGCAGAACTTCTTCGATAAGGCTTCGCAGTTCTATATCGGCAATTTGCGTCACCTCAAACCTGCAGTCTATGCACACGACTATCACGACATTCGTTCTAGCAACAAGATTCGCGAGGTGCATCGAAAGGCCTACGAGGAGTGTCGCAAATATGGCGTCGAATACAATATGTCGGAGTGGTGTCTTCTTCCGGGTGCCCATAAAAAGAATATAGAGGGCTTTACCAAAGATTGGTACTGTGCAAACTATGCCGATATGCAGACTGCATTGCTGATGGCACGACTCATCTATAGCGATATGGTCGATTCGAATGCTGCTTCGTGGAGCTATTGGAAGGGTATGGAGTTGCGTGGTGACCACGCCCTGATTGCTCTGCACGCCAAAGAGGGGGATATCTTCCGAGGTGGTGATGTCAAGGCGAATAAACTATTGTATGCGCTTGGAAATTACAGCTTCTTCATTAGACCAAACTATCAGCGTGTGGCCCTTTCGGGAGCCGATAATTTGAGCGAGGTGGCAGCTACGGCCTACCTCTCGCCCGATGGCAAGCGATTGGTTGCAGTCTATGTGAATAATACATTTGAAAAGAGAGCGGTTGAGGTCGCCTTGCCAAAAACCCTCCGCCAGCAGATTGCATCATCAAAGATGTACATCACCGACGAGCGCAACGACCTCTCGGCTCACGAAATGGCTGATGCAATGGCATTTAGCATAAATGCTCGCTCGGTAACCACTATTGTTTACAACCTAAAATAAATAATTCTTAATTTTTAACTCTTAACTTTGAACTTATATGGAACTTCCTTTTGCAGAATCTTGGCGAATCAAGATGGTAGAGCCAATCAAAAAAAGTACTCGCGAGGAGCGCGAGCAGTGGATGAAAGAGGCGGACTATAACCTCTTCCAACTTCGTTCGGAGCAGGTCTACATCGACTGCTTGACCGACTCGGGAACGGGTGCAATGAGCGACCGTCAGTGGGCGGCCGTAATGATGGGCGATGAGAGCTATGCCGGCTCGTCGTCGTTCTTCCACCTCAAAGAGATGATTAACAAAATTACGGGCTTCGAGTATGTTATCCCTACACATCAGGGTAGAGCTGCCGAGAATGTGTTGTTCTCGCACCTCGTAAAGGCTGGCTCGATTGTTCCGGGCAATTCGCACTTCGATACAACGAAGGGACATATCGAGAGCCGCAAGGCTACTGCTCTCGACTGTACTATTGACGAGGCGAAAGATACCCAACTCGAAATTCCATTCAAGGGAAATGTCGATCCGAAGAAGTTGGAGAAGGCGTTGGCAGAGCATCACGAGAATGTGCCTTTTATTATCGTAACAATTACGAACAACACCGCAGGTGGTCAGCCTGTATCGATGCAGAATTTGCGCGAGGTGCGTGCTATTGCCGACAAGTATGGCAAGCGCGTAGTGCTTGATTCGGCTCGCTTTGCCGAGAATGCCTACTTTATCAAAACCCGCGAGGAGGGTTACGCCGATAAGACCATCAAGGAGATTGCTCTTGAGATGTTCTCGTTGGCTGACGGTATGACAATGTCGGCAAAGAAGGATGGTATCGTAAATATGGGAGGCTTTATCGCTACTCGCCACGAGGATTGGTATGAGGGTGCAAAGCGTTTCTGTATCCCATTTGAGGGCTACCTCACATACGGCGGTATGAATGGTCGCGATATGGAGGCTTTGGCTGTTGGTCTTGATGAGAATACCGAGTTCGACAACCTCGAAACCCGTATCCATCAGGTTGAGTTCCTTGCTGGTTTGCTCGACGAGTACGGAATCCCTTATCAACGCCCTGTGGGTGGTCACGCCATCTTCGTAGATGCAGACAAGGTGCTTACAAAAGTGCCAAAGGAGGAGTTCCCTGCACAGACTCTCGCCATTGAGCTATACTTGGAGGCTGGTGTGCGTGGTTGCGAGATTGGCTATATCCTTGCCGACCGCGATCCTGTAACTCGCGAGAACCGTTTTGGCGGACTCGATTTGCTTCGTCTTTGCGTTGCTCGCCGTGTCTATACCGATAACCACATGCGAGTTATCGCTGCTGCTCTCAAGAATGTATTTGACCGTCGCGACGAGATTACTCGCGGTGTGGAGATTGTTTGGGAGGCGGAGTTGATGCGCCACTTCACAGTAAAACTTAAAAAATTATTTTAAGGGGCATTTGCCGCGTTAAACTTCGGTAGCCGAGTTGCTCACATACGATTTAGTATGCTGCGCACTCGGCTCCTTGTTTGCCTTGCAACTGCCGCCTTAAAACCAATTTTTGTTGGGAGTAGGAGAGGTGTTTGCTTAGGGAAATTTTCTTGTTTGTCATTTAATACCATAAAAAGGCCAATGGCTAAAAGCAAATAGATAAGCCGAACTCGGCTTATCTATTTTTGATTTTCCGCCGAAAGAAGTCCGCAGGCAGCTTTGATATCCTCGCCACGCGAAGCGCGTATGGTGGTCATAATACCGCGTTGTGTCAAAGCGTCGCGGAATGCAATCATCTTCTCGTCAGAGGGCGAAAAGTATGGCGAATCGGGAATTTTGTGGAATCGAATTAGATTTATGCGACACTTTATGCCGTCTAATAGTCGGCATAGCTCCTTGATGTGTCGTGGCGAGTCGTTCAAACCACTCATAACGATATACTCGAACGATACACGACGCTGGTGTGTAAAGTCGTATTCGCGCAGAATATCCGCAATTTGGCGAATAGGGTAGGCGCGCTCAATTGGCATAATCTCCTCGCGCTCTTCGTGGAAAGGGTTGTGGAGCGATACTGCGAGATGCACCTGTGTCGAGTCGAGAAAATGGCGCAACTCCTTTCCCACGCCCGCTGTCGAGAGCGTTATGCGTGTTGGCGACCAACCAAAACCCCAATCTGAGGTCATTATTTCGAGTGCGCGCAACACATTCTCTATATTGTCAAGCGGCTCACCCATACCCATAAATACCACATTTGTAAGTCGGTCGCGCTCTGGCAACGAAGCTATCTGATTTAAGATGTCGCAGGTCGAAAGCGAGTGTTTCAAACCGAGTCGTGCCGTAGCGCAGAATCGGCAGCCCATACGGCAGCCTGCCTGTGACGAAACGCAGAGCGTAGCTCGCTCACGGTCAGGGATATATGCCGACTCAACATACTCGTTTTCAGCGGTGCGATAGAGGTATTTCTTTGTGCCGTCAGCCGACTCGTCAGCGCGCTCAGGTGCGCGCAGTCCCATCTCAAAACGCTCGGAGAGTGCGGTGCGCGCAGCCTTCGAGAGGTTTGTCATCTCGTCAATGGAGCGTACATTTTTGCGATAGAGCCAATCGGTAATCTGCTTCGCCACAAAGCGAGGTAGTTGCAATTCGCTGCATATTTCCTGCAACTCACTTAGACTCTTGCCATATAGAAATGCTCTCTTCATCTTTTGTAAATTTGTACAAAAGTAGATAAAATTAGCAATTTATGCCACCATTGTGGCGAAAAAATCTTAACTTTGTCAAAAATATTACTCGACTTTTATAAGTATGAAACGACTGATCTCTACGGCGAAACACCTCTTAGGTGTTATTATGCTTTTGCCAATGCTTATAGGATGTGATAGCGACACCGCAAATGTTGTTGGTGACAGCGGAGTTGCCAAACTCGTAGTTACGCTACCACAAACCCGCACTGCGATTGGCGAGAAAGAGGGCGATATATACCCTGTGTATTGGAGCGAAGGGGATCGAATTGCGGTCAATGGAGTGTTGTCCGAGGAGGTTGAGATTGATGTAAACGATCAGAGTCGAGCCACATTTGAGGTAAACGGCTCTCTCTCCTATCCGTTAGCCATAACCTATCCCTATACATCTGCTACAACTGCCACCGAGCCAATTGTGGAGTTCCTGTCGGAGCAAACCCATACGGAAGGCACATTTGCGGAGGAGAGTGCGCCAATGTGCGGCTCTATTGCAGCGCAAGGTAAAGGGTGCGCATTAAAGCACCTTGCAGGGGTGCTGAAGTTCTCGGTTAAGGCTTCGAGTAGCGATTTTGCTCTGCAAAAGGTTGTGATAACCTCCCTTTCGGGTGCTAAATTGTCGGGAGAGTTTAAGGTTGATTGTGCTACGGCTTCGCTCACGCCTACAGAGCGCACTCAAAGTGTTGTAACTTATGTGTTGCCAACTGCTTACGAGTTGTCGGTCGCCACTGCGGCTGAATTTTATATTCCGATACCTGCTATTGAGGTGGGTAATTGCACGGTTGAGTTTGTGGAGTCGTCGGGCGATAAAATGGTTTGCAGTTGGAACCCTTCGCAAGCCGTAAGTAGTGGTGTCGTAAGAGAGTTTAAGACGATAACCTATAAGCGCAATACAACGACCACACTCGAAGGTGTGGGGCTTCCCGCATTTAGTGCTGATGTCGAAACAGCGGTGTTCCTAACTCGAGCTATGACCTATAATGTTCGCAACTGCAAGGGTACGGATGATGTGGTTGATTATAAGCGAGTTGCTGATGCTATTGCCAAGTATGATTCGGATGTGGTCGCCTTGCAGGAGCTGGATAGTTTGACAACACGCTTTCCTGGGCAGGATGTACTGAAAAATCTCGCCGATTATACGGGTATGTACCCGACTTTTGGTGCTGCGATAGATAGGAGTGGAGGCAAGTATGGCGTGGGAGTTCTGACTAAGGAGAGACCGTTGTCGCACTATCGAGTACCTCTGCCATGTAGCTCCGAGCCGCGAGTGGTGTTGGTTGTGGAGTTGGAAGATTATTACTTCTGCTGTACCCACTTCTCCCTGCATGCCGAGTATCGCGAGCAGGCTGTGGAGATCATTATTGCCGAGGCGCAAAAACTCAATAAACCGATGATTTTAGCGGGAGATTTGAATGCCACCCGCGACCAAGAAAGTATGCAGTTGTTGTCGCAGCATTTTCACATTTTCGAAAAGAGTGGCTCACCAAATACATTCCCCTCGGGAGCTCCGACTAAAGAGATTGACTTCATCTGTCTCTATAAGGGTAGAGGGGCAGAGGCCGTAGTGAGCGAACATTGGGTGCCATATCTCCCTATAATTTCGGATCATAGACCTGTCGTTATCGAAATGCTTGTCTGCGAATAAGCTGATCTCGGACCATTTGTAATGATATTTTATCATTATTCTTCAAATTTTTGAACGAAACTGCGTTTTTTTGAAAAAAAATATCTATATTTGTGGTTGATTAGGTGGTAAATGGAATTTTGCCTCTATCGAAAAGCGAAAATAAATTAAAAAATAGAGATAATGGAGATTAAGAAAAACCCCAAAGTAGATGTTCAGAACAAGCGTGTCTTGTTGCTTGAAATTGGTTTGGCAGTATCGTTGCTGATTGTTATCGGAGTATTCCTCTACACCCCGCGCGAGTACCGCATTGAGCAGGTAGAGCAGGTTGTGGCTGTTGTTGAGGAGGAGATCACCGAGATTACTCGTCAGGATCAGAAGCCACCAGAGCCTCCAAAGCGTACCGAGATTACAGTTATTACCGACATTCTCAATATTGTAACCAACGATGAGAAGATTGAGACAAGTGTAGACTTTGCTGAGTTTGCCGAGGATGTTGAGATTATCCAGCAGGTAGCTGTTGAGGAGGAGGTTATCGAGGATGATCAGCCATTCGTTAAGGTAGAGCAGATGCCTTCGTTTATGGGTGGTGACCTTATGACTTTCCGTAACTGGGTGCAGTCAAAGGTGCGCTATCCGCAGATTGCACAGGAGAACAACATTTCGGGTCGTGTATTGTTGATGTTTGTCATCGAGAAGGATGGCTCGCTCACAAACATTCAGGTGCTTCAGACTCCTGATTCGTCACTTTCGGACGAGGCGATTCGTATCTTGAAGACCTCTCCAAAGTGGACACCTGGAAAGCAGCGTAATCAGGCGGTGCGTGTGAAGTATACTTTGCCAATCGATTTCCGTATCCAGAACTAAATCCATTTAATGGGTGATTTCTGCGTTACGCTCACTTGTTAATTGCTCACATACGCCAAGTATGCTCCGCATTAACAAGTTTTGCAAGCCTTGAAATCTCCTCATTAACTGAATTTAGCGGAGTGCCTTATAAAATAATTTGTAATGTACTTTTAGAGTAGTGAAGAAAAGCCAATGGCTAATGGCTAATGGCTAATGGCAAAAAGCTAAAAAGCCGAGCATCAAACGCTCGGCTTTTATTAAACAAAACAGAAATGTCAGACCAGAGAACAGATAAAAAAGAGAAGGGTGTTGTTGTTGATACGCAACAAGAGGAGCGTGCCGTGCTTGTGGCGGTAATTCGTGACAATCAGGAGCCTCGTCAAGCGGAGGAGTTCCTCGACGAATTGGAGTTCCTCGCAGAGACTGCATCGATCAAGACCGTGCGACGCTTTACGCAGCGACTCTCGCAACCTTCGTCACGCATCTATGTGGGCCCAGGCAAACTCGAAGAGATTGCGGCCTACTGCGAGGAGAACGAGATAAATGTTGTGATCTTTGACGATGAACTCTCTCCTTCGCAAACCCGAAATATCGAGCAGGCGATGCCATGTCGCGTAATCGACCGTACCCGACTTATTCTCGATATCTTCCGTCAGCGTGCGCAGACCGCCTACGCTAAGACGCAGGTTGAGTTGGCTCAGTGCGAGTATATGTTGCCTCGTTTGGCGGGATTGTGGACTCACCTTGAGCGTCAGCGAGGAGGTACGGGAACTCGTGGAGGAGCTGGTGAGCGCGAGATTGAGACCGACCGCCGTATTGTTCGCAATCGAATCTCGAAACTCAAGGAGGATTTGAAGAAGATCGACAAGCAGATGGCTGTTCAACGCTCAAATCGTGGCGGTATGGTGCGTGTGTCGTTGGTGGGATATACCAATGTTGGCAAATCTACGCTGATGAATCTTATCTCAAAGAGTGAGGTCTTTGCTGAGAATAAACTCTTTGCAACGCTCGACACAACGGTGCGCAAGGTTGTATTCGACAACCTTCCATTCCTTCTTTCAGATACCGTAGGATTTATTCGTAAGCTCCCTACCGAGTTGATTGAGTCGTTCAAATCTACGCTCGACGAGGTGCGCGAGGCGGATTTGCTTATCCATGTTGTAGATATTTCGCATCCACAGTTCGAAGAGCAGATAGATGTTGTTAAGCAGACTTTGCAGGATATCGGAGCAGGCGAAAAGCCAGTGTATCTGGTCTTTAATAAGATTGATGCCTACACATATACACCAAAGGATGAGGATGACCTCACGCCTGCAACAAAGGAGAATCGTTCGCTCGACGACTTGAAACAGAGTTGGTTTGCAAAGCAGAATACTCCGTGCATATTTATCTCAGCTGCCGAGAGAACAAATATTGAGAAGTTCCGTACCGACCTCTATGGTATGGTGCGCGAAATTCACTGCGGCCGCTACCCATTCAATAACTTCTTGTATTAAAAAAATAAAAAGCCAATGGCTAATGGCTACCGCTGCGATTAAGCCGAGTGCAGAGGCTGCTTGCAGACTACGCAGAGGCGGAGCAGTGAAGACCGAAGGTCAACGGCTAATAGCAAATAATATATTATATAATAGGTATGTTGCACATTTTAGATCAGCAGAACTCTATCATCAACAAATTCCTTTCGGAGTTGAGAAGTATTGATGTACAGAAAGATTCGATGCGCTTTCGTCGCAACTTGGAGCGTATTGGCGAGTGTACCGCCTACGAACTCTCCAAAACATTAAACTATGTTACAACATCGGTGCAGACACCTCTTGCCGAGGCGAAGGTGGAGTGTATATCCGATAATGTGGTGCTTGCAACAATTTTGCGTGCGGGCTTGCCACTGCATCAGGGCTTGCTCAACTACTTCGACGATGCAGATAATGCCTTTGTGTCGGCGTATCGTAGCTACCTTAACGAGAGCGATTTCGAGATAAAGGTTGAGTATATCGCTTGCCCATCGCTCGAAGGCAAGACGCTGATTCTCTGCGATCCAATGCTCGCTTCGGGAGCCTCTATGATTGCGGCATACGAAACCCTCTGCGCTCACGGTGGTAAGCCTGCACATACCCATATCGTCTCTGTTCTCGGTTGCACCGAGGGTGTCGATTATGTCTTGGAGCACACCAATCCCGAAGAGGTTGATTTGTGGGTAGCGACGGTCGATCCTGTTCTCAATCCGCACAAATATATAGTTCCTGGATTGGGGGATGCGGGGGATTTGTGCTTCGGCGAAAAACTGTAAGCGTCGGATAAATTAGATGGCGGTGTGCCTATGCGCTCTATGGCGTTAGGCGCACGCGCTTTCTATGGCGGTGTCAACTCTGTTGGCACTGTGTCGAGTTGATACTCCCCCCCATAACGCACTTAAGATGTTCTTTATCAATCCAATTCCCCTGCTATTTTGCATATTTATCGCATAAATTCACTTCTCATTAAAAATTGTTAATAACTTATTAAGAAATCTCAAAAAATATTTGGATAAATAAAATTGACTCCATATATTTGCAATGCTATAGTGGGGAAAAATCCCTTTTTTGATTAATATACAAGGGTTAAAAACTTACAATTTGTAACTAAATACTCATTTTTAATTTCAAATTATTACAATTATGAAGAAAATTTTTACACTTATGCTGACACTTGCTTGCGCAATGTTCGTAGGCATGTCGTGTACTCCAGACAATGGTTTGGAGAATGAGAACGAGGTAAAGGCTTCTGTTGTAACCGTTACTGGTGCTCCTGAGGCAAACCTTGCTCCTGAGGCTGGCGAGTTCACTTTGAACTATGCTATCCAGAATGCTACTTTGACTGGCGCTCTCGAGGTTACCTCGGATGCTGCTTGGATTCATGTAGGCGAGATTGGTGAGGCTACTGTTGCTTTCACTTATGACGCTAATACTGATGCCCCAGGTACTCCTGCTCGTGAGGCTGTTATCTCGTTTGCTTACACCGATGCAGAGACTGTTTCTGTATCTGTTAAGCAGGATTCGGCTACTCCTTCGTTTGAGATAGCTTGGCACAATGTGACATGTGGTTCTGCTCAGTATACTTGTACTCCTGCAGACAGCGAGATGCTCTTCCTCTTGGCTAGCACTCAGGACTTGGGACAGTATGGTGTTCAGGGAGAGACTCCACAAGAGTTGATGAAGAACTATGCTGAGATGTTGGCTATGTATGGTATGCTTAATGGAGAGGCAGATCAGTGGTTTGTATTCAAGGGTGCTACTACTGAGATGCCGAAAGATGCTTCTCGTTTCAATGCAGAGGATATTGTTTCGGTTTTCGCAGTTGGTATCTCTGTTACTGTTGGTGAGATGGATCCAGAGACCCAAATGCCAGCTATCTCTGTTGAATACCTCACTCCAGTTCACGCTTGGGATGTTCCATTCTTGCCTTATCCAACTCTTACTGTTCCTGAGGCACAGTTGACAAACAATGTTTCGGCTGCTGCTGGCGAGCTCGTTCTCGATTGCGTTTTGGAGAACGCTTTGAGCGATGGTTCGGAGGTTACTCTTTCGACTGAGGCTACTTGGGTTCACCCAACTTGGGCTGACAATAAGCTCACTATCGCTTACGATGCTAACGAGACTGCAGTTGCTCGTCGTGCAAAGATCGCTGTTCAGTACGGATGGTGGACTAATCCATTCGAGGTAACTGTTATTCAGGAGAAGAATGCAGATGCTACTGCAATCACTCTTAACATCACTGTTAAGGAGACTCACTTCAACAGCATCATCGTTGATATCGACTGCTCGGATGACAATGCTTGGTATGCATTGAACACTTTGGCTCAGCCAAAGGATTGGGAGACTGGTGCTCCACTTGAGGTTGATTGGACTACTGAGGCTGAGAATATCATCGGCTACCCAGGACAGACTAAGTTCCTCCAGGGTGATCAGAGTGGTTATGTAATCAAGATGAACCCTTCTAACTACGAGTGGTATGGCTACGATTACTATGTATTTGGTTTCGCTGTAGCAATGAACGAGGATAATACTGCTGCAACTGCTCAGATTGGTGAGGTTGCTTCGGTTCTTACAAAGGTTGATGCAAGCGATATGCCAGTGCTTACTTGGGATGTTGAGAAGAGTGGTTTGGTTTGGAACGAGAACTCAGATCGTTACGATATCGAGGTAGCTGAGGGTTCGACTTTGGTTCTCTACTACAATGTTGAGAATCCTGTTGAGGGTGCAGCAGTTAAGTTGAACGGAACATCGCTCTATGATAGCTACAATGTTGTTGATGGCGAGCCTGTAATCGACAACGCTGCAGGTACTGTAACTTTGAAGATTGACAAGTTCGATACTGCAAAGAAATATCACTATGTAAATGTAACCTTCAAGTACACTAACGCTGAGGAGGATATGTGGGGTATTACAACTCCAAATGTTCGTATTACTCAGGTTGAGGCTCCTAAGGCTACTGAGATTGTAATTACTCCAGATCAGATTGCATCTATCAATAAGGCTGGTAGCTACTACTTGGCTGATGGAACAAATCAGGATGTAACCAATGAGGCAACTTGGTTGAAGTGGGTTTCAGCTGGTGTAAACATTGAGGCTTGTCGTGTATTGCTTAATAATCAGAGCACTCCATATAATGGCTTGCTTCAGTTCCAGGGCGATGCTTCGAATGTTGCAAAGCAGGGATTCCTCGGCAATGCTACATCGAATGGTGAGATTAAGCAGGTTATCATTGAGGCTTACTCGTCGTATGCAACTCCATCGTTCAATGTATACTATGGCGACGCTAAGTTGCCAAAGGATAGCGCAAAGGTTCTCAATGTAGTTGATCACTGCGTTAAGGGTGAGAGCAAGGGTAAGGATGGCAACTATGAGGTATTCTCGTTCACTTGCACATTCGATATTCCTGCAGGCAATGAGTTCTTTGCAGTTCGCAATGACTCGAAGGGTGCTACTTACATCAAGAGTATTACTGTTAAGTACTAAACTATAGTAACTGAATAAAGTTTTCGCCCGACTGCTCTTAAAGAGTGGTCGGGCTTTTTTTGTGCGATAGGGGAGTTGGGGGAGCTAAGGGTGGTGGGGGTACTAGGGATACTAGGGGTACTAGGGAATAAATGCTATATACTATATCGTATATATAACCCCTATAACCCCCAGAATCCCCATTTTGTTTAGGTAGAAAATTCACTTTTTCCACCAAATTGTTTGTAATTACAAAAAAACTTTGTAATTTTATAAAACGATTTGGCAACAAATGGAAAAAGTTGAACACTTAAAACTATACTATTATGAAAAATTACTCACCAAAAGAGATTAAGAACATCGTTCTGATTGGAGCCCCAGGCTCGGGTAAAACTACCTTGGCAGAGGCTATGGCTTACGAAGGTAAGGTTATTGACCGCCGAGGTAGTATCGAAAACAACAATACTTTGTCGGATAATACCGATATCGAGCACGAGTACAAACGCTCGATCTATGCGACCACTCTCTTCACAGAGTTTATGGGCCGCAAGCTCAATATCATCGACTGCCCAGGCTCGGACGACTTCTGCGGAAACCTCTTCTCTGCTTTTAAGGTAGGTGATGTGGGCGTAATGCTCGTGAATGCTCAGACTGGTTGGGAGGTAGGAAATGTTATTCAGGGCCGCTACGCGCGCATCTTGAATAAGCCGCTTATCGCTGTTGTGAATCAGCTCGATGCCGAGAAGGCTTCGTTCGAGACCACATTTGAGACTATCAAGGATAAGGCTTCTGTTAAGCCAGTGATTGTTCAGTATCCTGTAAATCAGGGCGTTGGTTTTGATTCGTTCATCGATGTTTTGATGATGAAGATGTATCGCTTCACCGACGAGAACGGTACTCGCGAGGAGTTGGAGATTCCAGAGAGCGAGATGGAGAAGGCTAAGGCGTTGAATCTCGAACTTATCGAGACTGCTGCCGAGCATGATGATGCTTTGATGGAGCTCTATTTCGAGAAGGGTACTCTTACACAAGACGATATCCGTTCGGGTTTGAAGATTGGCGTTGCAAAGCGTAAGGCTATGCCTGTATTCTGCGCAAGCGGCAAGAAAGATATTGGTACAAAGCGACTTATGGAGTTCATTATCAATGTAGCTCCTGGCCCAACTGTTGCCCCTGCTTTCCCTGCAACTGATGGCTCGGAAATTGCAGCTGATGAGAACGCTCCTGTATCGTTGTTTGTATTTAAGTCGCAGATGGAGGGACATATTGGCGAAATTAACTATTTCCGCGTTGTTAGCGGTAAGTTGACCGAAGGTATGGAGTTGCTTAACTCGCGTACTGGTAATAAGGAGAAATTGACTCAGATTTTTGCTGTAGCAGGTAAGAATCGTATCAAGGTTTCTGAGTTGTCAGCAGGCGATATTGGCTGCACCGTGAAGTTGAAGGGAACTCGCACAAATGACACATTATCAGCACCTTCTGCTCCTATAACTTTGGAGCCAATTGTATTCCCTGAGCCTCGTTATCGCGCAGCTGTTAAGGCTAAGGTGCAGGCTGATGAGGAGAAGCTCGGTAAGTTGTTGCTTGATGCTCGTTTTGAGGATCCTACAATCCTCGTTGAGTACTCGAAGGAGTTGAAGCAGACTATCATTCAGGGACAGGGTGAGCACCATCTCAATATCTTGCGCAACCGCATCTTGGCAGATAGCAAGATTGATATGGAGTTCTTTGCACCGAAAATCCCTTATCGTGAGACAATTACGAAGGTTGCGCAGGCTGATTATCGTCACAAGAAGCAGTCTGGTGGTGCAGGTCAGTTTGGCGAGGTACATATGGTTATTGAGCCATACTATGAGGGCATCGAGGAGCCTACAAAGTATAAGGTAAACGGCAAGGATATCACCGTAAATATCAAGGGCAAAGAGGAGTACGACCTCGAGTGGGGTGGTAAGCTTCAGTACTACAGCTCGATTGTTGGTGGTGCTATCGATGCGCGCTTTATGCCGGCTATCTTGAAGGGTGTAATGGAGAAGATGGACGAAGGCCCGTTGACAGGCTCGTATGCGCGTGATATTCGCGTAGTTATCTATGATGGTAAGATGCACCCAGTAGATTCGAATGAAATCTCGTTTAAGCTTGCTGCTCGTAACGCATTCAAGGAGGCATTCCGTAATGCAGGCCCTAAGATTATGGAGCCAATCTACAATGTTGAGGTTCTCACTCCGTCGGACTATATGGGTTCGGTTATGAGCGACTTGCAGAACCGTCGCGCGATGATTATGGGTATGGAGTCGGATAAGGGATTTGACAAGTTGAACGCGCGTGTTCCGCTTGCTGAGCTCTATCGCTACTCTACAACTTTGTCGTCGCTCACTTCGGGTGCAGCTACTTATACGATGAAATTTGACTCGTATGAGCAGGTTCCAAGTGATGTTCAGGACAAGCTTTTGAAGGCTTATACTGACACTGATGAGGAGTAAAAAGTGATTTTTTGACATTTTTCAGAAAAGATAGACCTTACTAACCATTTTTTTCATAAGCATTTTTTTCAGGAGGGAGCTGGGCTTCCAGCTCCCTTTTAAGAAAAATAATAGGCTGCGGGGTGTGTTGGTTAGGTTGCATTAAATAAGAATTTTTTGAGATAATTAGAATTAGACTATTACACTGATTACAAACGCATTACAATTACGGGAGGGGGTAATAATCTCGTATTTGTAAGGTAGTTTTAATGTAGAGATTGATTGGGATAATTGACTTTTTGATTTTCTTGACTCCGATTTTTCGCCTCACTTTCGTGCGAAGAGTTGCCAAAATATGCGATTAAACAGCCTCAGGAATGTATTTAATCGATGTTTGCAGAGTAAAAAAATCGAAAAAAGTTTGATTATAACGATATTTATCTTTATATTTGCACCGTGTATATTGTGCGTACACGCGTGTAACGCGGATGAGGATCGAGGATAACGAAGATAAAACTGGGAATTTGAGTTAAAAACAATTATAACATTTATTGCAGTTTACTATGAATTTGAGAAAACTATTATTGGCTATTTCGGTGGTGTTGGCTTCGACCAGCATCGCTGTAGCTCAGCAGAGCAAGACTGATAGCTCGGTTGAGTTCCGTCCAAACTGGAACATCCAGTTGCAGGGTGGAGCTGCCTACACTCTTGGTGAGGCTAAATTTGGTAAACTTATTTCGCCTGCAGTATATTTCAATGCTGGCTATAAGTTCCATTCGATGCTCGGAGTGCGAGTAGGTGTAGGTGGTTGGCAGGCAAAGGGTGGTGCTACTCTGCTTGACGCCGTTTACAAGTATAACTTCGTACAGGGTAATGCAGATTTCATGCTCGACCTTAGCTCGATGATCGGTGGCTTCAACCATCGTCGCGTTGCAAATGTCTATATGTTTGCAGGTGTTGGCGTGATTGGCGCATTTAACAACAAGCAGGCTGTTGCTCTTGCTGATAGCTATGTATTCGATTATCTCTGGACAGGTTCGAAGTGTTTCGCAGCTGGTCGTTTCGGTGTTGGTATCGACTTCCGTTGCAGCGATCGTTTCTCTGTAGGTCTTGAGGGAAATGCAAACTTTATGTCGGATAAGTTCAACTCGAAGAAGGCAAAGAATGTTGACTGGAACTTCAACCTCCTCGCAGGTGTCTCTTACCGTTTCGGAAAGAACTATCAGCCATCTAAGGCTTACGAGGCTAAGATGAAGGAGGAGGCTGCTCGTGCTGCTGCTGAGAAGGCTGCTGCTGCAAAGCGTGCCGAGGAGGCTCGTCTTGCTGCCGAGAGAGCTGCTGCTGAGAAGGCTGCTGCAGAGAAGAAGCTCGCTGCTGAGAAGCTTGCTGCTGAGCAGAGAATTGCTGCCGAGAAGGCTGCTAAGCGTGCTGCAATTGCAAAGGCTAACTCAATCGAGTGTAACTTCCTTATCGGTTCTTACAAGATTCGCACTCAGGAGGGTAAGAAGATTGACAACTTGGCTAAGTGGCTCAACGAGAATAAGGACTATACAGTTCTTGTAGTTGGATACGCTGACAAGCACACTGGAACTCCAAAGTTGAATATGGAGCTTTCAAAGAATCGTGCAAATGCAGTTCAGAAGCGTTTGGTTTCGAAAGGCGTAGAGGCTAATCGTATCGCTGTTGACGCTAAGGGTGATACCGAGCAGCCATTTGCAGAGCCAGAGCGTAACCGTGTAGTACTTTGCATCGTTCAATAATAGTACCTATATGTAATATAACGCTGGATAAGATTTATATTATCATATTATCGTTTAACAATTTTACTTATTTATTAATTTAATTTTTCTAATCGTATGAAAACCAATTTTTCAAATTTCGTGAAGTTGTTCCTCGCTGGAGCATCTTTGCTCGCGGTTGGATGTACCGATTATGGTCAGGATATTCAGAACTTGAATGACCGTATTGATGATCTCCAAACCGATGTAATTGATCCGCTTGCGGTTGATCTTGAGGCAGTTAAGGCTGATCTTGCTGCTGCTAAGACTGACCTTCAGGCTAAGATCGATGCAAACAAGGCTTTGATTGACGGTTTGACTGACGAGCTTGCTACTGCAAAGTCGAACATCAAGGCAAATGCTGATGCTATTGCAGCTGCTCAGGGCGACATTGACAACCTTGAGAAGGCAGTTGAGACTATCAACGGTCAGATTGATAACTTGGATAAGGCTGTTGAGGGCTTGAAGAAGCAGGATGAGGTATTTGCTAAGGACATTGCGGACTTGAAGACCGCAGTTGCAAACAACGCTGCTGAGATTGCTGCAAACAAGCAGGATATCGCAAACTTGACTAAGAAGGTTGACGATCACCTTGCAGCTTACGCTCTCTTCGTAGAGAAGGTTGATGCTAAGTTCATCGCACTCGACAAGGAGATTGAGGCATTGAAGGCTAAGGATGCTCAGATTGATGAGGCTATCAAGGCATTGCAGGATAAGGATCTCGAGCTTGAGGGCAAGATCAACGCTTTGCAGGATGCTTATACACTTCTTGAGGGCCGTGTTTCTACAATTGAGCAGGAGTTTGCTGATCACTTGGCAGCTTTTGCTGCTGTTGTTGATCGCGTTTCTAAGCTCGAGGCTGGTCACGATGCACAGCAGATTCTTATTGAGGCTAACCAGCAGGCTATTAAGAACCTTCAGGATGAGCTCGCTAAGACTAATGGTCGCGTAGCTACATTGGAGGCTGGTCTTGAGCAGCAGAAGAAGGATCTTGCTGCTGCAAAGAAGGAGCTTCAGGATAACATCGACGCTCTTGATGTTAAGTTGTCTGACTACATCACTAAGAACGATGCAGCTGTTAAGGCTAACGCTGATGCTATCAAGAAGCTTAATGATGATCTCACTGCTCTTGAGACTAAGTTGACTAACTTGATCAACTCTGTTCAGGAAGCTCTTCAGAAGCAGATCGACGCTATCAAGGGTGATTTGAGCGCATTGAAGGGCCGTATCCAGAGCTTGGTATTCGTTCCTGAGCATGTTGATGGTGCTGCTACTATCCACTGGGCTCAGCTTGGTAACACTCTTGTTGAGGGTCAGAGCGTTCTCCTTTATCAGGTTTATCCTGCTGAGTGCGCTGCTGCTGTTGAGGCTGAGGAGTTACAGTTCGTATTTACTGAGGAGTTGGCAACATCTCGTGCTAATGCTCCTGTTCTTGAGGTAGTTAATGTTGCTCCAGTAGCTAAGAAGGAGGGTGTTATTGCAGTTACTGTAAACGCTCGTAACCTTGGTGCTGATTTCTATGCAGGTAGTGTTAAGTACGCTGTTTCGCTTGTTCTTGCTAATAAGACTGCAAACATCGCTTCTTGCTATGTAAATCTTGCTCCTGCTACCGCAGATCAGCTCGATGTTAAGTTGATCAACGACACTGCTGAGCAGTACAAGATTGAGTATGTTGATACTAAGACTGCTCATGTAATTTTGCCTGACCACAAGTATGCTTTCTCGATTAATGGTGAGGGTGCTTACACTATCGAGGGTATGCTCGAGAAGGGTTATGTAATCACTGTTGAGAAGGCTGCTCCAACTTATGCAGTTAATGATGCTCAGTTGCCAAATGTATTCAAGAATGTAGTTGACGAGTCAAACCCTTACTTGAACTTTGTTACTGTAAGTATCGATCCTAATAAGGTTACTAAGGATTCTGTAGGTCTTGTTGAGACTGTTACATATTCTTACAATGTATGTGGTAAGACTCTTACTGCAAGCGCAACTGTACGCATCGTTAAGATTCAGCGTGCAATCGAGATGAAGGGTGCTGATATCGTTTGGACATATTCGCAGGATGCTATGAGCGATGCAGGTCTTGAGCTTACAAACTCGACTGATGTTGCTACTATTGTATCTCACACTCTTCCAGCTGATGTAACTTACGAGAATGTTCTCGCTGTTGCTCCTACTGTAACAGTTACTGTAGATGGTAAGGAGGATAAGAATGTAACTGCAATTATTGGTGGAACTACTGATGAGCCTACTATCGCTCTCTCTAACTTTGCATGGGGTAAGACTTACACTATTACAGCTCTCTACGAGTTGTCGAGCATCGATGTAACTCTCACTGCTACAGTTAACACTATTGACCGTTTGCGTACTCCTGTTGTTTATGATCTCTCTAAGGATCAGTGGCAACTCACCAAGGCATTCGTTAACGACGGAAATGTATCGAAGACTAAGCCTGAGGCTTTGGAGGCATTGTTAGCTATTTTGGAGGGTGACGATGAGTACACTAACTACGATTTGACAGCAGCTAAGCTTCTTGAGGATATTTTCGTTAAGAAGACTAAGACTGAGGTAAATAAGGCTAATGGTGAAGAGGAGTCTACTACTAAGTTGCAGTTCGTTAATAACGGTTCTCAGATTGAGTCGGTTTATGCACTTGCAGACTATACTCCAAATGTTCCTGCTGCTATCGATTATGTATACGAGGTAACTACTTGGTATGGTCAGAAGTTTACTTTCAAGAAGAACTTGAATATCGGTTTGACCGCAGTTGATTACGCTCTTAATGCTGAGGATAAGACTCTTGAGCATGAACTTGATTTCAGTACTAATCCTGCTGAGTCGTTGGCTCCAATTTATGATAAATTGTTGGCTCAGGAACCAGTAACTGTTGACAAGAATGACTTTACTGCAGATGAGTACTTGAAGTTGATCTTTGTAGATAAGAAGGCTGACAACTTGGCAGAGGCTAACCTTGTTTCTACAGTTGCTAGGAAAACTAATAAAGCAGATCTTAGCAATGCTGTTTTGGATAATACTAAGTTAGTTATTGATAATGTAGCTGGAAATGTAGTAAATGCAAAGTATAGTTATAAAGATTTTACTACAACTCCGGAGAAGGTGGTATACACATACAGCTATAAAACTTGGTATGGTCAGGAGATTACCCTCTCGAAGGTGATCAAGATCGATCTTCCTACCAAATTCAACTTCTGGAGAGTTCCAGAGTGGGTTTATGTGGATACTACTAATGATACTGGTTGGTATTACTCTAAGGTGCTCGCAGATTACAAGTACTATATGAACAACTATAGCTCGTTGGATTTGTTTAGCACGAAGAATGTAGATATGGCTACAGCATTTGATGTTAGAATTGGCGGAGAGAATGGTCAGAAACTCGTTCATGAGAATGCAAGTGATGCTGTTGTAACCTATCCATTGTTGTCTGATTACAATTTGTCTATGGAGTTTGAACTTGAGGAGAGCGGCCTTGTAAGTAGTTTTGCTAACTACGAGTTACATTACGCTGATTATGATCGTGTTAGCGTACCTGTAAAGGGTAGACTCTTCTATGAGGTATGCGTTGGTAGTACTACTGAGAAATTCGAGCTGACTACAAACTTTACCACTGATGAGAAGTATGTGAATTATGTAGTTAAGCGCCATGAGTTCCTTAAGGAGCCTACAGCTGCAAACCAGCAGCTCACAATTGCAAATGCGAAGACATATAAGGTTCAAACTTTGGCGTTCATTGATGTAATGGATATTCGTGAATATCCAGCTGATTCTTATAGCCTTATCCAATATACTGTAGGTGGAGAAACTCTCTATAATCGTGATGTAGCACTTGATAAGTTGGCTGCTGCTAAACTGGATATTGACTATACTAATATTACTGCTGAGATAAATGTCGGTGACGACACTAATGGATTCATGCAAAAGGATTATGGCAATGGAACAAAGCATAATGCATTGACAGCTTATCAGCCTCTTGAAATTAAGTCGGCGATGTTGACTAAGCTACCTTCTGGTTTGGAGAATAAGATCCGCTATAATCAAGCTGCACATGAGTTGGTAGTGGATGCTACTGCTCAGTTGAATCTTACTGGTCCTCAGGATATTAAGATTCGCGTTGAGTTCATATACTATGGAAAGGTATATAAGAGTACTGAGTTGACTATTACCCTTAGAGAGTTGTCGCTTCAGTAATTCTTAACGATTTAATTCATTAAGGTCAAGGAGGTCGGGTATTCCCGACCTCCTTTTTTGTTTGTGCTTGCCATTTCATTGATTCTTTCTGCGCTTTTCTGCTGTCGATGCAGGGAAGTCAGAAATTTTTTACTATCTTTACACTGCGTAAGGGCGGTTTTTCCTTGCGGTGGTGGATGATATGATACTCGATGAAATTGCTTTGACTTTTGTGCGGAAGCTCGGCTCGAAAGGTGTTGCGCACCTTATCGATCTCTACAAAAATGCCGAGCGCATATATTCCGAGCCCGAATTTCGTCTTATTATCTGCGCGGAGCTACGCGACGATATCGTAGCGCAGATTCTCCATAAAGAGGGCTACGCCAACGCTGAGCGCGAATTGAAGTACTGCGAGGAGAACGGCATAAAGGCAATCGCCTCGAACGATCCCGACTATCCTCAGCGTCTGCGCGAAATTCCCGACAGACCACACATCCTCTACTATATGGGCGATATCACAGCCCTCTCGTCGCCACATGTCCTCTCGATTGTCGGCACGCGCAGCATAAGTGCCTATGGCGAAACGGTTTGCGCCCGTTTTATAACGGAGTTGGCTCAGCTGTTTCCCGATTTGGTGGTTGTGAGTGGTTTAGCATTTGGTGTTGATGCTGCTGTGCATCACGCTGCATTGGCTGCTGGAATACGCACAGTCGGCGTTGTAGCGAATAAACTTCCCGATATAACCCCCTCGCAACATCGTAAACTCGCAAAGGATATAATCGAGCATGGTGGTGCGATTATCACTGAAATTTCATCGCAAACCAAGCAAAACGGTGCGTTCTACATACCTCGCAACCGAATTATCGCGGGCGTTGCGGATGGCTTGTTCGTCGTGGAGTCGCCCGCAAACGGAGGCTCGCTCTCGACGGTTAAGGCGGCAGATGCCTATTCGCGAACTATTATGGCCGTGCCTGGGCGTGTTACAGATGCGCGTTCGGAGGGTACAAACCACTTGATAAAGACCAACATTGCGCAACTTGTCACCTCGCCACGCGATATTGCCGAGGCGTTGGGGTGGGAGATTGTGGGCGCAATGCCTGAGAAGATGCACTACGAGCCGCGCGAAGCAAATTCTAAAGAGAGTGCTGTGCTGGAGCTGCTTGCCGACGACTCTGATGGCTTATCACTCGAAGCGATAGCCAATAAAACGGGGATGTCGGTATCGGAGACGAGTGCTGTTTTGTTGAATATGGAGCTGTCGGGAGTAGTGCGACAATTACCTGGTAAAATCTATGTAATATGCTGATAGACACACATTCACACATATACGACGAGGCGTTTGACGAGGATCGCGACGAGGTGGTTGAGCGAGCTGTAGCCGAGGGGGTGGAGCGAATTATTCTGCCCGCGATAGATGGTGAAAGTAATGAGCGATTGTTCGCGATGTGTCGCGATTACAAGGAGTTGGTTGTGCCGCTGATGGGGCTGCATCCGACTTCGGTGAATGATAATCCTCGTTGGCGCGATGAGCTGGCAGAGGTGGAGCGACTGATCGAAAATCCTCCGCAGGGTGTGGAGCGTTTCTACGGAGTGGGGGAGATTGGACTTGACCTCTATTGGAGTCACGATTGGCAGGCGGAGCAGACTGAAGCGTTCAGGGCTCAGGTGGAGTTGGCTCTCGCGTACGATTTGCCGATTGTGGTGCATACGCGAGATGCGTGGGAGGAGATGGCGGCAATTGTCGAGGAGTATCGTGGTCGCGGTTTAAGAGGTGTTTTTCACGCATTTTCTTCCGATGTTGCGATGTATGAGCGATTGCGCGAATGTGGCGATTTTCTCTTTGGCATAGGGGGTGTTGTGACCTTCAAAAAGAGCGCGTTGGCGGAGGTTGTTCGGGCGATGAGATTGGAGGATTTGGTGGTTGAAACGGATGCTCCGTATCTGACTCCTGCGCCGCATCGTGGAACGCGAAATGAGTCGTCGTATGTGCGATTTGTGGCGGCGAAAATCGCTGAGTTGCAGGGCGTTGATTATGAGCTGGTGGCGGAGCAGACTACGGCAAATGCAAAACGAATTTTTAGATTATAACGAGATATGAAGAGGTCTTCGATTTTAATTATCTATACGGGTGGAACAATCGGTATGCGTCGCAACGAAAACGGCACGCTTGTTCCGTTCGATTTTAACACCATCGAGCAGGAGTTCCCTGCGGTGCGAAATCTCAATGTCGATATTTCGGTGCATAAGATGGAGCCGATAGACTCCTCGAATGTTACGCCGGCGCGATGGAGCGAGTTGGCGCATATTATTGCCAATAACTACACCGATTATGATGGTTTTGTTGTGCTGCATGGTACGGATACGATGTCGTATACAGCCTCAGCGTTGAGTTTTATGCTCGATAATTTGTCGAAGCCCGTGATCTTTACAGGCAGTCAGATTCCGATGGGAATTTTGCGCACCGATGGTCGCGAGAATCTCATTACCGCGATAGAGTTGGCGGCGGCTACGGATGCGCAGGGGGATGCTCTTGTGCCTGAAGTTGCACTCTATTTTCAGAATAGGCTTTTCCGTGCAAATCGCACTTCGAAGCACTCTGCGGAGGCGTTGAGCGCATTTGAGTCGCGTAATTTGCCACCATTGGCGGAGGTGGGTGTGAATATTGTTTACAATTACTCGGTCATCTCTAAACCGTGCGTGAAAGATGCTCCTTTGCAAGTGAAGGATAGGCTGGATAAGAATATCATCATTGTGAAACTATTTCCTGGCTTGTCGCACGAGTCGTTTAAGGCGATGCTCTCGATTGAGGGTGTTCGTGGAGTGGTGCTTGAGACCTACGGAACGGGAAATGCCCCTACGGCAGAGTGGTTTATCAACACTTTGCGCGAGGTTATAGCGCGAGGGGTTGCGGTTGTGAATATCACGCAGTGTCAGGGTGGAGCTGTGGCGATGCAGCTCTACGAGACGGGACGACAACTGCAAGAGGCAGGTGTGATTTGCGGATATGATATGACCTCGGAGGCGGCAGTTACGAAGCTGATGTGGCTGCTCGGTCAAGAGTTGTCGAATGAGGAGATCGCTGCGGCTATGGAGAGGTCACTGCGTGGCGAGCTTACAAATTAATGAGGAGATGCCTCTTCTCTGTTGTAAGGTTTGAGTCCTCCTCCCGCAACAAAAAACGAGAGACAATCTTTCGACTATCTCTCGTGAGTTGCGGGAGGAGGACTCGAACCTCCGACCTCCGGGTTATGAGCCCGGCAAGCTAACCAGCTGCTCCACCCCGCGATGTATCTTTACTTAAAAATAAGTTCCTCGCGTTTTGCGATTGCAAAGGTATGGCAAAAAAATGAAACTTCCAAATCTCCATCCAAAATAATTCAAAAATCGCACCATCGCTACACCCTTTTATAGCGTCAATTCGCTGATTTTTTGCGTTTTTTGTGTAAAATTATCAATTATCAATTGTCAATTGTCAATTTATTTGTATCTTTGCACCGCTTTGGCGTGATTCGTAGTAAGGCGAATGCGTACGAAGTTTTAACTATTAAATAACTTAATTTTAATTTTTTACTATTATGGCTTATTTAACAGCAGAGAAAAAGCAAGAGCTTTTCGGTCAGTACGGCAAGTCTAACACCGATACAGGTTCTCCAGAGAGCCAGATCG